>QKBZ01000230.1 GCA_003245895.1 Beggiatoa sp. | reverse complement strand
CCAGCAGCGCGTTTAAATTTCTGATCTGAATTTATTGATTGTCACAACAAATGCAACTGCGTAACATCTAACCTAATTAGTCACAAAAAACGCCACCGCCATCAAAACCCCAACCACTACAATAAACTGTTTAACAAACGCTTTAGACATCTTACGGGCAAGCAATGCACCGACATATCCCCCAACAGTTGCAGAAATCATCATCACAACTGCCCATTCCCAATGAATAACATCTGCAAAAGAAAGCGTAATAATCGAAGCAGTTGATAAAATAAATGACAATAGATTTTTTAACCCATTCATTAAATTTAAATCTTTAAAACCTAACACAGAAAATAACGACAGCAGAATAATACCTAAACCGCCATTAAAATAACCACCATAAGTTGTTACCATTAAAGACAAAATATTATTTTTAGTGTCAGACATTAATTGTCTAGCAGCCAGAAATGAGGTTATTTTGTCACCAAAGGCAAACAACGCCGTCGCAAAAAGCAATAAGTAAGGGACAATCGTTCTAAAAATATCATTAGGCGTGACCAGCAACAGCAAGGCACCCGCGATGCCGCCTATAATCGAAATAAACACTAATGTTAACAACGGTTTCAAACCATAACTTTTAAGCTCTGGAATAAAACCCAAAGTGCCACTTAAATAAGCAGGGAACACCACGACGGCACTGGTTGCATTCGCCGATACAGAAGGCAAACCCACGTAAACCAATGCGGGAAAAGTCAGGAAACTGCCACCGCCAGCGATTGAATTTAAACCACCTGCTAAAAAAGCTGCGCTAATTAATAACAAACTCTCAAACATTAGATTTCACTTTATTTTTTGTCTCGTTCCCATCGTCTCACGATGGGAATGCATACTGCGTCGCTCCAGTTTTTCCAGCGGATAACGGCAGTTGTACCTGCGCCTGATATTTCTTCTATTTGTCTGTTGCTATAGCCTTCTTCCACCATCAACTTGGCATACTCCAGCTTTTGTTCTGAAATTACCAACTTTTATTGGCTATGTTTCTCTTCAGGATTATTAGATCATTACAGCTACCGTCGTCGCTTTATTGGATAATCCAACCACACCACCTGATCCTTAAACTTTTTCCCTTCCTCATTAGGCTGGAGAAAGCCTTGCCCCTTATTGACTAAAGAATTCGCCAAGCGACCAAAGGATTTCATTAACTCTGTTTGGAAGGTCGGTTCTAAGTCCATTTCTGCTAAGGCAAGTTGCATACACTTTAACCATTGATCGCGTTCAGCATGACCAATTGGAAAATGTTCGTGTTTATGGCCTAAGCGCGGTGATTGGCCTGCTGGCACATATAAGGCAGGGCCGCCTAACCAGCCGGATAAAAAACGAAATAATTTCGTTTTTGCACCACTTAAATCAGGCGCATGCATATTGCGGATGTGGCGAGCGTCTGGCAATTCGTCCATATGTTTATAAAAACAATCAACTAATCGCCGAATACCTTCTTCACCGCCAATACGTTCATAATGGGGGTTTACGTGTGTTGTATTCATGGGTGAAAAACTCCGTGCTGAAGCAGAACGGTTAGCGTAGTAACCGTTTTACATTACCCATTCTGCTGGCTTTGTGCCTGAATAATGACTTCGTATTGTTCTAAACGCCCTTCACCACTAAAGGCTTCTTTAGGCATTGGATTTTTATGAGCATTGCGGAAGTCTTCGCTATTAACCCAGTTTTTAAACGCCGCTTCATCTTCCCATGTTGTTAACACAACATAAGGGGTGTCGTCGCTGACCGGACGCATGATTTCCAAACGCACAAAACCTGTTTGCTTGTCAATTTCGCCTGCACGTTTCTGAAAACGCGCTTCAAATTCGGCTTGCCAATCCGTTGCAACAAACACGCGATTTGCGACTACATACATGCTCAAAAACTCCTAAATTGATGAATTGAGTAGATTCAACTGCTTAATTTATTTTACGCCACCACACATAGCGCGTAAAATAAAATTATTGGCTTTAACGCAGGCAGCATAACGGGTAGGGCAGGCGCACGTTAACTTCCATGCTGTGCGGGTTGACGGCACATTTGCCGATTATTAACTTAAATATTCATTGTCATTTGTTAGACTGGCATGCCTAAATAGGGTAAGCACAGTCACCCTCACTGATTTGGCCGTTTAACGCAAGCCTCAAACCGTTACGGTTGTCTATTTGTCTCTTCAGGTATCGCTGAATGAATCTCATCCGAAAAATTATGATTATGTTGTCCCTATTGGTGGGACTGTTTCTGATTGGTATGTGGGTGATGTCGGCTTTAAATGTTAACTATAGCCGAGAAGCCATGTCTGAACTGCGCAAAAAGCAAATTGAAGCGGCTTTTTATTCCAATTTAGATCGTATTAATGCACATCATCAATTGATGGAAAAACACGTTGCCACCTTAGCCACTTTAGGAGAGCAATTCTATCAATTACGCGATCACCAGCAGTTTCTCGATACCTTAAGTTTTAGCTTAAAACAACACACCAACAGTTTTCCTGAAGTATTTGGCGGCGGTATTTGGTACGAACCGAATCAATTTAGCACTGATACCCCTTATTTCGCGCCTTACATCTATTGGCAAAAAAACCGCGTGGTTTTAACGTGGGATTACAATAACGAAGTGCCACCTTATTCTGAGCAAGAGTGGTATCAACAGATTTTGCCACCCAATTGGGATCGCTTAATGCCGCGCAGTGATCGCTTTTACTGGTTGCCTGCACGTTATATTCCACTATTAGATGCTGTTGTCATCACCTTAGCTACCGTGATGTACGATAACAGTCGCCAAATCATCGGTGTTGCCACTACCGATTGGGGCATTGATGAGATTATTTCGGTGGTTAGTGATGCTGATATTACCACTAACAGTTTTTCTTTCCTCATCGACGAAAAAGATCGCAAACTCGGTTTAACCCGTGAAACCTCTGTCACTTCGCAAAATTTCCTCGCCTCGCTGTCCATGGCGACCTTTAATCAGCAACTGATTAGCAATCCCACTGACTTATTAAGCGGTTATCAACGCCAAATGCTCAACCGAGAATTAGTGTTTGAGGATAAGGTCTACGAGTTATTTTTTGCTAAAACCCGCTCTGGCATGTTGTTCGGCATTAGTGTGCCTAGAGATGAAATTTATCAAGTGATTGAATCCATGCGACGGGTGAATTATCAAATTTTAGCCATCGCCAGCTTGATCTTATTTGTCCTTGCCGCGTTTATCTTGTACAACGTGGCAGGCATTATGAAGTTATTAGACACGTTATATACCGATAACCTCACCAGTTTGCCCAGTCGCACCCGTTTGTTGCCTG
>QKBZ01000126.1 GCA_003245895.1 Beggiatoa sp. | reverse complement strand
ATGAAGTATGGAATAATCACAAAATAAAAATCGCTAGAACTTCTGATGGACAATATAATAATGAAGTGCTAAAACTTTATAATATTGCCTCTTTATCTCATGGTAAATTTTTATTTGAGCAAAGAAATAAAACTAATTTAAATGATATTTTTGAAAACCAGCATCAGATCAGTGTAGAGTTAATAAATTGGTTTGAAACACTTTCAAAAGAAAACAAACACAGGGTAATTGATAAATTTAACTTAGCTCACGAGAAAAAATTTAAAGGAGGAGAACCTTTATTTAAATCTCTTAAAAATAGTGATGGCCTTAAGGAAATAAGGATTCCAGCTTATCCTAGTGGAGCAATCAGGGTATTATTTAAAGCTTTATATGAAAATAAGCAGGCCATCTTAGTAGGTTTTATAAAAAAGAGTGATAGAGAAGGGTATGGTGAAAACATTAAAAGAGCTAACAAAATATTTAACGAAATTCCTGATAGTTAATAATAAATTACTAAAAAACTCATCTCTATATACAGAAACTATAAAATGTTTATTTTTCAATACTTTTATAATTTCTGTATATAGAAACGAACAAACTCTGCAAACTCATAGGCTTAGCTAAAGCATAAAAGCTTGCGAGGTACACACAAAAAACCGCCCCTACTCCTCCGGCGAATCCTGCGCCTCAAACGTCAACTTCAGCAACCCTAACTCCTTAGCCGCCTCCATTGCACGGATCACCATCTGATGCTGGGCAAACGCATCCGCGCTGATCATCACCACAGGGTCTTGTTTATCCACCACCGCCCGCTCCATTGCACGCACCAAAGTCTCCAAACGGTTATCAATCAACGGCGGACTGTTATCAACTGAATACTGTCCCTGTGCATCGATCACCACCCGAATTACACTCGGCGTTACTGGCGTACTCTCCGCACTGGTCGCCTCGGGTAAATTAATCTCTAACTGCGACTCACGATTAAACGTCGTCGTCATCATAAAAAACACTAACAGCAAGAACACCATGTCAATCAGCGGCGTTAAATTCAAACGCAAATTGTCACGGTACTGCGTGCGGCGAAACTTCATGAGCGCGCTGCCCCCCGATCATTTTGCAACACATCAATCAACTTCAACGCCTCTTGCTCCATTGAAATCACTAACGCATCCACTAAACCACGGAAATAACGATAAAAAACAAAGGTTGGGATAGCGACCGTTAAACCAGCAGCCGTAGTAATCAACGCCTCTGCTAAACCACTCGACAACACAGACGGATCACCTAAACCGCCTTCGCCAACCGCTGCTAACATACTGATAATGCCCGTTACTGTACCTAACAAACCCAATAACGGCGTGATTTCCGCAATCGTGCCTAAAGTGTTTAAATAACGCTCTAACTCATGCACCACTTGGTTAGCCACTTCCTCAATACTGGTTTTCATCGTCTCGCGGTCTTGGCGCACATTGATCAAACCTGCGGCTAAAATCCGTCCCATTGGCGAATTTTTGCGCAATAACTCCAAGCGTTTGTCATCGATTTGTTTGCTTTTCGCTAATTGCCATACTTGCGCAACTAAGGTCGGTGGAATGACTGCACCTCGCCGTAAGGTCACAAACCGTTCGACAATAATCGCCATCGACAGCACAGAGCAAACCAAGATGGGCCACATTACCCAACCGCCCGCATTAATGATTTCAAACACTACTTAGTTTCCTTTCATTATGAACAATATAAATCTGTCATGCGCTTGCCCAAACTCAGGCAAAGCCGATTCACAGCCGATAGTATTCGGTGTTATCCTGACGCGATATAAATGCCACAGTCTATCACTTTGCTTAATCCCTTCAACAGATGCCAACCGCCGAATTTGACCTGATTCAACAGTATTTCAGCCATGATTACCCACAACGCCCCGAAGTGGTGTTAAGCGTGGGCGATGATGCAGCCTTGTGCAACATTCCTGCCGGTCAACAACTGGCAATCTCCGTCGATACCTTAGTGGCGGGCGTACATTTCCCACTAGACACCACCGCCGAAGCAATAGGCCATAAAGCCTTAGCCGTCAACTTAAGCGACATGGCAGCAATGGGCGCACAACCCGCATGGATGACCTTAGCCTTAACCTGTCCACAAGTTGATCTCGAATGGTTACAAGGCTTTGCCCATGGTTTACGCCAACTCGCCACCGCCGCCAATGTCAGCTTAATCGGTGGCGATACCACACGCGGCGAGTTAACTATCACCATTCAAATCATGGGCTTACTGCCGATAGGTCAAGCCTTAACTCGTAGCGGCGCACAAGTCGGCGACGGTATTTATGTCACTGGCAGCTTAGGCGATGCAGGCTTAGGTTTAGCTATTGTGCAAAATCGCGCAAGTGTCGCGAGTGAACATGCCGATTGGTTAACCCGTCGCCTATCTCACCCCAGCCCCCGCTGGCAAGCCGGACAAGCTTTGCTCGGCATTGCTAACAGTGCCATTGATATTTCCGATGGATTAGCTGCTGATTTAGGACATATTTTAACCGCGAGTGGAGTCGGTGCGAGCTTGATTGTCGATGATTTGCCGTTGTCCAAGGCAATGCAAGCTTCCGTCACACAGGAACAAGCATGGCAATATGCTTTAACTTCTGGTGATGATTACGAGTTATGTTTTACTGTACCTACTGCTGCACAGCATTTATTGCCTAAGATTCTGCCGCCAGATGTGCCTTGTACTCGTATTGGTGCTATTGAAGCGGCAAGCGGTTTGCGTTGTGTGCGGCATGATGGCTCTGTGTTTTCGTTAGGAAAAGCAGGTTATCAGCACTTTTCGTAGGGTTTGCGCCGCGTTCTTTTGCGGTGCGAACGCGGAAAAATTCTACTAGGCTTCAAGCCCGTAATCACATGCGCAAGACGCAGTGAAAATCATCACCTCTGCAAAAAACACATACACACAGCATTCATAAAACCTCCGCGTTCGCACCGCAAAAAGACGCGGCGCAAACCCTACAAAACGATGCCAATCCCCTTTTTGTCTTCAAATTGTAAAAAAAGCTACCTGCTTTGCTTCAACTCTAGGTAAAATGAGCAGTTTTGCAGTGACGACTGCTAAAGCTCGGCGGGCGCAGTTAAAAACCTCTATAAACATCAGGTTATCCATACTTTTTTAAACTGAAAAATTGACTAAGCCTGTCGCATTAACTATCATAGTTGTAAAACAAAACTATCTTGGTTGTATTTTCAAACTATGTAACTGTCACAATAGTGTGTGATCACGCAATTGACAGCAGCTTAACCCCCTGCGTAAGTCCTTAGACAGCGCGCATTTTAAAAAAATACAACAGTCTGGCAATGCCTAGGCTGTGAGGAGAACTTTAATATGGGTATTCACGAACTCTCCATCGAACGCTTCATGCCATTAAACGAGGCCGAATGTAGCGACCGAATTCAAGCAGCCAAAGCAAAATTAGGCGAGCGGGTTGCCATTTTAGGCCACCACTACCAACGACAAGAAGTGTTCAAACACGCGGACTTTAGCGGGGATTCGCTCAAATTATCACGCCAAGCAGCACAATCAAACGCAGAATATATCGTGTTCTGTGGTGTGCATTTCATGGCAGAAGTGGCGGACATCATGAGCCGCCCCGAACAAGTCTCTATCCTGCCCGACTTAGGCGCAGGTTGCTCAATGGCAGACATGGCCAACTTAGCCAAAGTTGAACGGGCATGGCGCGAATTAAGCGCAGTGTTAGAAGATATTGAAAACACTATTACGCCCGTGACTTACATCAACTCCGCTGCGGATTTAAAAGCGTTCTGCGGTCGTCACGGTGGTATTGTCTGCACCTCAACCAATGCGCGCCAAGTGTTAGAATGGTCATTTAGCCAACGGGAAAAAATCTTATTCTTCCCCGACCAACATTTAGGCCGCAACACCGGCTACCGCATGGGCATCCCGTTAGATGAAATGGTGGTATGGGATTTCGATATGCCACAAGGCGGCTTGACTAAAGACCAAATCCGCAAAGCGAAAATGATTTTATGGAAAGGCTTTTGCTCAGTACATCAATTATTTAAGCCTGAAGACATCGACAATTTCTTAGCGCAATACCCTGAAACACGGGTGATCTCACACCCTGAATCTAGCTTTGAAGTGTGCCAAAAATCACACGAAGTCGGCTCGACTGAATACATTATCAATGCGGTAAAACAGTCGCCAGCAGGTAGCCGTTGGTTAGTCGGTACTGAATTAAATTTAGTTGATCGTTTAGCAGCAGAATGTAAAGCAGACGGCAAACACGTACACTTTATGTCACCTACTGTATGCATGTGCTCCACCATGTTCCGCACTGATCCTCAACATTTACTGTGGATTTTAGAGAACTTAGTGGCGGGTAAAGTGGTGAATCAGATTAAAGTGGCTGAAGATGAAGCGGTGTTAGCGCGTCAGTCTTTAGAACGGATGTTTGCGTTGGGTTAAGTGCATCTGTAGGGTGGAATAGGCGTAAGCCGTATTCCACCACGAGGCTTGTTATCTGTGTTCACTTGGCGATTTGCAGAATTTTAAGGTGGAATACGCTGCGCTATTCCACCCTACATCACCCTTGGTCTAGCCCGATGTCACCGACTTGCCATGACTTTGTAATAGCCATGCAATGCGTGCTGCGTATAGTGAGTCCCCGTGGAGTACCCATCAACTTTCCTTTTGACGGGGTTAGACTTAGCGGGTTTTAATTCCTCGGTGTTGCTTGCAATCTTATACCCCGTCTATTTTTCTACTTGTGCCCTTCTTGCTGTAACAACAACTGCGTTAATGCCTCTGCGCTCATCGGTTTGTAAAAGTAATAGCCTTGCACATAATCACAGGCATATTGTTGCAAGCAAGCTAATTGTGCTTTTGTTTCCACCCCTTCGGCAATCACTTCCATATGTAAACTGCGTGCAAGCGTGGTAATGGCAGACACTAAATTGGCGCCGTTTGTGGTTTCAATTTCTGCAATAAACGTCGCGTCAATTTTTAAAATGTCTAATGGGAACTGGCTTAAATAACTCAGCGAAGAATAGCCAGTGCCGAAATCATCTAAGGCTAAAAATACACCTAAGCTTTTTAAACTACGCAAAGTGGCAACGGTTTTTTCTGCCTCTTGCATTGCCAGCGTTTCGGTAATTTCTAATTCTAAATAATGCGGTAATAAACGGCTTTCTTCTAAGGCTTGGCGGATGCGGTGTAATAACAAGGGGTCATTAAACTGGCGCATCGATAAATTCACTGCCATTTTTAACGCGACTTGATGCTGAGAAATCCACTGTTTAGCTTGATGTAATGCGGTATGCAACACCCATTCACCTAACGGTACAATCAAACCAATATCTTCAGCGACTGGTATAAAATCACTCGGTGAAATCAAACCTAATTCGGGATGTTGCCAACGTAATAAAGCTTCTGCCCCTGCTATGCGGTGAGTATGGATATCCACTTGAGGCTGATACAGCAAAAACAACTCGTCTCGTTCTAAAGCACGGCGTAAATAATGCTGCAAAGTTAAGCGTTTACGCGCTTCGATATTCATCGCACGGGTGTAAAAGCGATAAGAATTCTGCCCTTGCCGTTTCGCTTCGTACAAGGTCGCACTGACATTTTTTAATAATTCGTCGGCATGCTCGCTGTCTTGCGGATAGGTGGTAATGCCGCCGCAAGCACTGATCGAAATTTCTTGCCCTGAAATTTCTAAAGGCTGTTGTATTAACTCTAATACTTGAGCGGCAATATCTACCGCGATTTGTAAAGCGCGTTCCCCTGACGGTAAATTATCTAATACTAAAATAAATTCATCACTGCCAAAACGAGCAATTAAATTATCATCATTATTGACCACTTGCACTAAACGCTGACCAATAGCAATTAATAATTCATCACCCGCCTGATGACCAAAGGCTTCATTAATATCTTTAAAGCCATCTAAATCGATGACTAATAATGCCACCCATTGCTGTTCTCGTGCAGCACGTTTTAATAATTGTTCTAAACGGTCTTGAAATAAAATCCGATTGGGTAAACCCGTTAAAATATCATAATGAGCAAAATAATAGGCGCGATCTTCTGAACGGCGTTGATAAGTATTATCCGCTAGAATTGCGATATAATTAATAATATTTTGTTGCTTATCTCGAATAACGGTAAAGCTTAACCATGCAGGAAATAATTCTTCTGTTTTGCGCCGATTCCAAATCTCGCCGCTCCAATAGCCGACAAAATGTACTGCCTCCCACAAGCGGTGGAAAAAAGCTTTATCATGTTGACCTGATTCTAAAAAGCGCAAATCTGTGCCCAGCACCTCAGATTCACTGTAACCCGTTAAATCAGTAAACGCCGGATTGACGCTAATCACGCGGCGTTGAGCATCCATAATAATGATGCCTTCTCGACTGGTACGGAACACACTGGCAGCTAATTGCAAATCTGCCTCAATGCGTTTACGTTCCTGAATTTCAGCTTGTAGCCGTTTGTTTTGCTGCGCTAATTCTTGCGTGCGTTTTTGCACTTCATCTTCTAAAATAGATCGCGCTTGCAACAATTCTTGCTGAAATAAATCTGCTGTTTCAGTAACAGTTTCTAAAGCAATTTCTAAATCGCTTTTTTCACGTTCTAAGCCCTTGCGGGTTTGCTCAAGTTGCTCTAAACGTAAACGAAAATTACGCAATTCTTTAAATAAAGCGGTTTCGATTAAATCCCCGTGTTCTGTAGTGGTTAATAAGATTGTTTCTAAATCTAGCTTTTGTTGTTCAAACTCCTCTAATTTTGTATACAATTTTTTTAATTCCACTGCTAAGCGTCGGCTAGGCACTAGCGGTGGTGGAGAAGGTTTGGCTGATTTATCGGAGTTTTTCAACATAAGAAATCACTATGTTTACACGGGCTTAATATCATCCAGTGATGGAGTCACACCTGAATCATCACTGTCCCATAACAAAACAAAACGGATAATCGGGCATGACGCTACGTTACAGTTGCATCATATAATATAAGCATGACAAATTACCTCACTGTCTTCACTTAAGGCTTATTCCTCAAGCATTACCGCATCATACTGCCTGCCGTAGTCCGATTGTCAATAAGCGTTTTATCTTGTTGTTCTACTCTCATTATTGTTAATCCGTGATAACACCCACTATGTCTGTTTCTACGCCACAACCATTAGCTGATTATTATCAACAAATAGAGGCCATTATTTTACGTCGCCAACATCCGGTGACGGGTTTATTACCTGCAAGCACTGCGATTACTAATCACGGTGACTATACCGATGCTTGGGTACGCGACAATGTGTATAGCATCCTGCCTGTTTGGGGGTTAGCACTGGCCTACCGACGTTTAAATGATCCTACACAACAAAGCCGTATCGATGAGTTAGAGCAATGTGTTGTGCGTTTAATGCGTGGCTTATTAGTCGCAATGATGAAGCAAACGGCTAAAGTGGAGCGTTTTAAAGTCACGCAATCTACCGAAGACGCATTACATGCTAAATATAGCACTAATAGCGGCGATACAGTGGTTGCTGATGATGAGTGGGGACATTTGCAATTAGATGCAACCTCCTTATTTTTAGTCATGTTGGCGCAAATGATTGCGTCAGGTCTGCCGCTGATTTGCAGCAATGATGAAGTCAATTTTGTACAAAATTTAATTTATTACATTTCTCGCGCTTATCGCACTCCTGATTATGGTATTTGGGAGCGTGGTAATAAATTAAACCATGGTTTACCAGAATTAAATGCCAGTTCTGTCGGTATGGCAAAAGCGGCTTTAGAGTGTTTAAACGGTTTTAATTTATTTGGTAGCAAAGGTGGGCAGCAATCAATGGTGCATGTGATTTCTGACAGCATGGCACGCATGCGCATCACTTTGCAATCATTGTTGCCGCGTGAGTCAGGCTCTAAAGAAGTCGATGCGGCCTTGCTGAGTATTATCAGCTTTCCTGCCTTTAGCGTAGAGGATGAAGCCTTAGTCGATGAAACCCGCGACGAGGTGTTAAGCAAATTATCTGGCAAGTACGGTTGCAAGCGATTTTTGCGCGATGGGCATCAGTCTGTGTTAGAAGATACCAGCCGTTTGCATTATGACCCACAAGAATTAAAGCAGTTTGAGCATATTGAGTCTGAATGGCCGTTATTTTTCACTTATCTGTTATTAGATGCTTTGTTCCGTAACGATATGGAACAAGCGCGCCACTATCAGCAAAAACTGCAAACACTGCTAGTAGAACAAGAGGGCTTAGCGTTACTGCCGGAGCTTTATTATGTGCCTGCTGAATTGATCGACGCAGAACGCGCTGAGCCGCACAGCCAGCCGCGTGTGCCGAACGAAAATGTCCCTTTAGTGTGGGCGCAAGGCTTATTTTTGTTAGGCCAATTGATTTTAGATGGCTGGTTAACCCCTGCTGATATTGACCCATTAGGGCGGCGTTTTCGCGTGGGCAAACCCTTTGGCACACAGGTTAAAGTGGCGTGGATAGCAGAAGATGAAAAGATTAAAACACGTTTGCAACAAGTCGGCGTTGCCAGCCAAACCTTAGACGATATTGCACCTGTGCAAATGCGCTCTATGGTGGAATTAGCCAGCGTATATGCGCAAGTAGGAAAAAATCAGCGTTTAAAATTAAGCGGTCGTCCGATGCGGCGTTTACGCGGTTTAGCCATTGCGCGTTTGTTCCATTTGCGCGATGAGTTAATGTTATTCCTGCCCATGTATCAAAACCCGCGCGGCTATTACCCAAACTTAGACAGCCGTTTGTTGGTAGAGCGTTTAAGCGCGGAAATTGCCTATATTCAACGTCACTGGGAAAATCCACAGCATCCTTTAGTATTCGTATTAATTAACGAAGCTTTGCTGAATGATCCGCACAGCGAAGCGTTAATTGAATGGATGCAAGCTTTAAGTGCAGGCAAATTAGATTTAAACGCAAAAGTGGGCTTACTCACTGAGTTAAAACCAGACATCAATTGTGAACGCATTGATTATTTACACCAATTGCGCTTTGCGCCATTCCGCTGGCAGCCTTTAAACCTGCCTGTATGCGAGTTGCAGATCATGCCAGAGTATTGTCAGCCCATTAGTTTAGAAACGGCTGTGCAATTGGCAGAAACAGATGTGTACACATTGATAACAATGTTACATAACAGTCATAACATTTATGAACACATTCATATTTTAAGTTTGTTGTGGCAGCGCAAAGGCAGCGACTTTGAAGCGCCTATGAGCAGCATTGCAAGATTGGTTAAACAGGTGTATGCCTATGCGCGAGCGTTGAAATATTGGGCGGTGGTGCGGCGTGCTGCCAGTTTATTAGGCAAATATGATGAAGGCTTGGAAGATGCTGTGGCGGATATTATCGTGCATCAACGACAAGTCCAAGTTGGGCGGGCATATAGTGATCAAACCTTAATTAGCGCACCGATGAGCAGCCGCAAGATTTTGCAGAAAATTCAGCAAGATGGTCGGCCAGAAGAATGGGTGATTGTGCAAGAATTAGTGTTATATTTTAGCCATTTACTAAAAACGCGGCCTGAACTGTTAAATGGCATGTTAACCTTGCGTGCCGCCTATATGATGGTGTTAATCACCAGTGAACTCGCCCGCACCCGCAACATTTCGCAAGATATGGCATTTGAGCAATTATTAGGCTTAAGCCCTTATGAATTGTTAATGCAATTGGTTGAAGTTTTGCAGCGTTATAGCGATTGCCGCGAACAATTATTTACCTTAGAAGCGATACATTTACATAACCCATTATCTGCTGAGGGCTTGCATTGGGTACGCTTCCCTGCGGAAAACAATGGGCATAGTGAGGCGATGGACTGGCATCAATGGCGCGAAACGGACGGTGCTGCCAGTCGCTTAAGCGAGTCGTTTTATACCAGTTTGTGGCGTGTGCTTGCACAAGCGCAAAGTGTCAGCATCGGTGATAAGTTGGATCGTTTAAATCGCTTGGAAAGCGCGGTGATTCAATCAGAAATGACCCCAGAGGAAAAGAATTTTGCCTTACGGGTAGAGCATTTGCTGAATAAAATCCAAGCGGCAGATTATCGCCATTTAAACATCGAAGCTATTTTAGCTTTAGGCGCGATTATGGAAGCCAACCCCAGTTTGTCACTAGAGCATCTTGTGTTAGATGTATTGATTGGGCATGCGGTGCGCTTGTCATGGTTGGCAGCACATCCTGAACATAGTGCATCTTATGAACAACAGCGTAGCGCGGCATGGCAGCAGTTTTACCAATTGCCACCGCATGATGTGGCAAATGCCATCATGCAATCGTTTGCGTTTTTGCTGCAAGGTGAGCATGGGGAATAGGGTGTGCGAAACGCCGCCGAGCAGTTTGTTTGTGTCTGAATTTAATCGGCGTTTTGCCCACCTTGCAGGGTTTGGTGGGCAAAATCCCACATCAACAACCGTTTCTGAATTAAGCGACATACTGTGTGGGATTTCGCCCACCCTACTATAAGGATTTAATATGCGTTACTACTTAGCAGGCGGGAAAACCATCACCCTCACGGATCAAGATTTTGTCGCAGAAGGCGGTGAGGGCAAGATTTATCGGCAAGGGCAAACAGCGTATAAAATTTATACTGACCCCAACAAAATGATTCCCTCTGCCAAATTTCAAGAACTGCAAGTTTTAACGCATTCCAACATCATTTGCCCACAACAATTGCTGTTCGACAAGCAGCAAAATCCAGTCGGTTTTAGCATGGCGCAAGTATTAAATGCCGTCGGCTTGCCGCGTCTATTTACCAGCGACTTTTGCCAACAGCATCGCATCACACCCGATTTACAGTTGAAACTGCTGGGCAACATACGCGATACCATTCAATTCATTCATGATCAAAACTGTTTAATGGTTGATGGCAATGAAATGAATTATTTAGTCTCGGAACATGACTGGATTACGCCATATTTTATCGATGTCGATTCATATCAAACGCCACATTTCCCTGCCACAGCGCAAATGTTGTCAATAAAAGACTATCACAGCACGCAACTGTCAACGTTAACCGACTGGTTTGCCTTTGCTATTGTGGCGTGTCAGGTGTTAGTCGGCATTCATCCTTATAAGGGCAAACACCCCGATTTTAAAAAACACGACTTAGCGGCACGCATGCAAGCCAATATGTCGATTTTTAACTCAGCCGTGACTGTGCCCGCCGCGACCCGCGATTTTGCCGTAATTCCACCTGCGTGGTTAGACTGGTTTATTCAAGTGTTGGAAAAAGGCCAACGCCTAGCACCGCCGAGCGTGACCGGCAGCGCGGTGCAAGTGCCAGTCGCAGCACCAGCGGCGATCAGTTCTGTACATTTGCAAATCAGTCTATTAGCCCAATTTGCGGCACCCATTCGGCAATATTTGGCCTATAACGGTGCGCAATTAGTGCTCGCAGGTGAGCAAGCTTATGTAGGAAAAACTGCGTTTAAATTGCCAAATGCAGACAGTGTGCTGGCGTTAGAGCCACGCAGTGGGCGGGCATTGGCTTTTAGTGTCGAAAACCAGCAGTTACAAGTGTTTGATATAGAAAAGCAAAGCCCGTTAACGGTTAATTTAGCCGCACAACGAGTGCTGCAACACGAAAACGATGTGTTTTTTGTACATGAAGATCGCTTGATGGCAGTTAAAACTGTATTGTTAAACCAACAATTACACGTCACCGCAGGCACACAATGGCAAATCATGCCGCACGCACATCAAGTGTTAGACGGCTTAATTTATCAAAATGTGTTAGGACAACCGTGGTTAGTGATACCGTGGAAAGCAAATGCGTGTATGATTCGCGCCATACCTGAATTGCACGGCTATCAAGTAGTCAGCGGACGACATCAGCGCGGTGTGGTGATGCTATGCGGACACAAAAATGGTCAATATGATCAATTAATTTTCCGTTTTAACGCGGATTACAGTCATTATGACTGTCAACGACTGGAAAACTGCGACTTGCTCACCAATAATTTTGTTACTTTAGATAACGACATGGTGGCGCATATTGCCCAAGACGGCGAGTTAAACTTATTACACCGACACGCTGATGCGCGTAAACAGTTACAAGACCCGCAGCTAAATACCACCATGCAATTAACACACGATGGCATGCGCGTGCTGTTTTATACCAATAACACACTGTACCAAATGACAATGAAATAAGCGTTATGAGCCAGAGGGAACAAGCTGATAACTCCTTAAGCGAGTATAAAAAACCCATCGTTATGGTGGACATCACCATTTTTACCATTGAAAACGATACTTTAAAAGTGTTGCTGGTTAAACGTGGTTTACCACCATTTCAAGGTTCGTGGGCGTTACCGGGGGGGGCATTGCGATTAGATCAAGATGAATCGCTAGAAGCCGCCGCCTTACGTGAGTTGTGAGAAGAAAGCGGCGTGCGCCCTGCGCATGGCAGTAAACCGCGCCAATATTTAGAAC
>QKBZ01000363.1 GCA_003245895.1 Beggiatoa sp. | reverse complement strand
GTGCCATCCATACGCATACCAACAGTATCTTGTCGCCAGCTATTGTCGTGCATGGCATTCGGAAAGCTGTCACGATCATGGCGTTTGACGTACACGCGATAAGTATTTTGCCCATATTCATCAAACTGCCCGCCATAGCGTAAGTGTGCAAAGCCTTCTTCATGATTGCCTGCACCACCAGCGACCAACCAACCTTGAGTATTGTTAGAGGTTTTGGTGATGATGTTAATCACCCCATTCACGGCATTCGCCCCCCATAAGGTACCACCAGGGCCACGAATAATTTCAATCCGTTCAATATCTTCTAGCAAGGTGTCCACGGTATGCCAGCGCGTGCCGCTAAACTCCCATGAATATACGTTGCGACCATCTAATAAGACTAATAACTTGTTAGCAAACAAGGCATTATAGCCACGAATTGACACCGCCCAAGTATGGGCATTAAAGCTGGCAACCTCCATACCGGGCACCATGCGTAATAATTCTGGGATACTGGTTCTACCGGAACGGCGAATATCTTCTGCACTAATGACGAAAATGGCAGCAGCAGATTTAGAGATAGCTTGTAATTTTTTAGCACCTGATAAAACTTCGATGTCAAACAGTTGCTCTAATCCAAAATCAAGCATCTCTTTAGAATCGACAGGATCACTTGTTTCTGCTTGCGTTAAGGCAGGCAGGAACAGAATTGCACACAATAATGGCATTGCATACAAGGTAGTAGAGAGATTCAATGGGTATTTGATAGTTACGCTCATAAAGTTTCTTTATTTTGTAGTTCAATAAAAGCTTGCTTAAATCATCTTGTAACAACAAGCACTATCATTGCTTCACCCACACTTTAGCAGTCGACTAATGAGAAATGACAAACATAAATTGACAGTCATTAGTCAAAATGCAAAAGCATGACAAGCAAATATAGAAAAAAATTGTTACTGAGGTCTCAAACGCTTAGCGAAGCTATTGTGATTAGTGTTATTTTTGTTGTTTAACAATAGCACATTTAATCTTGTTTAAAAACAATGTGTTTTAGTTGCTATCTGCAAAGATAATTGCAGACTTGATTAACAACACATTTCACAAGATAAAGTGCATTTAAATTAGCGCGAGTGGTGATATGGGCAGCCTGTGTACTCAAGTACAAGATAAAGATGTGTTACATAATTTTAAACATAAAAAAATATTTTTTATTTTAAATCTTTAAGTGCTACTAGCCTAGTTAGTATCTCATAATGTAAGAAGCAATCAACTGTTTTATCATACCCGATTAACGTCATTAAAAATGGTATGAAAGGCATTTTAGTATTTGCTCACTTTTATTATTGACTATCATTAGTTAATTAGACATGTTAAGTATTACGAATACAATAATTTAATAATCAGAACTTATTTTGGTTTGCTTGTTACATCAAAAGCTTAGCATTAGCCTGCAAACAGGCAACTAATAAAAGCAGATTAAATAGGTAGTTTATGTATTATGGAATAGTGCTGACTTAGCAGGCGTGAGCCGTGACAGCACAACACTCCCCCATCCATGTAGCGAATGTTTTATACTGTTGTTTTACCTTTAACCGCGTGAGAGCACTGGACGATGGCTTATCAAACCCCGATACCCACAGAAATAAAATTGCATCAACTGTCCCGCAAAATGGAAATCACGTTTGAAGATGGGTTGCATCGTGAATTGACGTGTGAGTTTTTGCGTGTGTTTTCGCCTTCAGCAGAAGTGCGTGGTCATTCCGAAGCGCAGGCCGTGTTGCAAGTAGGCAAGGCGGATGTCAACATTGAAAAAATTGAACCGGTTGGCACTTATGCCATTTGTTTATATTTTGATGATGGCCATGACAGCGGTATTTATTCTTGGGATTGGCTGTATCACTTGTGCCAAAATCATGATGAACTCTGGCAAGAGTATTTAACCGCTTTAGACAATGCAGGCCAAAAACGCAGCCCTGAAAACCATGCTTAACCTTTAAGTTGCGGATGTAACCATGACAGACGAACAATCAGAAACCACCCATTTTGGCTTTACTCAAGTGCCTCGCTCAGAAAAGGTGCAACGGGTAGGGCAAGTATTTAGCTCCGTTGCCAATCGTTACGATGTGATGAATGATTTAATGTCGTTTGGTTTGCATCGTTTATGGAAACGCTTTGCCATCGAGTTGTGCCATGTGCGAGCAGGGCAACGTATCTTGGACTTGGCTGGCGGCACGGGTGATTTAGCACGGCAATTGTCCGCCTTAACGGGTGCGGAAGGTCAAGTCGTGTTAGGTGACATTAACCGCGAGATGTTGAGTGTCGGGCGTGAACGCTTGTTAAATGAAGGTGTGTTAGTCAACTTTGCGCAAATGAATGCCGAGTGCTTGCCGTTTCCTGATAACAGTTTTGACTTAATCACCATCGCTTTTGGCTTACGCAACGTAACTGATAAAGATGCAGCACTGTCCTCCATGTACCGTATTTTAAAACCCGGTGGACGTTTATTAGTGCTGGAGTTCTCTCACGTACAAGTCGCGCCACTGAAGCCTTTATATGATTTTTACTCGTTCCGTGTGTTGCCGTTAATGGGCAAATTGGTGGCTAAAGATGCTGATAGTTACCGCTATTTAGCGGAGTCTATCCGCATGCACCCTGACCAAGAAACCTTAAAAGCGATGTTAGAAAATGCAGGCTTTGAGCGTTGTGATTATCACAATTTGGAAGGTGGTATTGTGGCAGCGCATCGCGGGTTTAAGTTGTAGTTAACGCATTGCCCACTTCAAAATGCAGCATTGATTTACAATCCGACAGACCAATTGACAATACTGTGTAAATAATAAACGCAAGTATTACAAGAGAGGTTTTAAATGTCCCGTTGTTATCAATGGTTGCTATTGGGTAGTGTCTTATTAGCAGGCGCAGCGCAAGCGGCTGACAAACTCAGCTATGGCGCAGAGTTAGAAGGCTTTGACTATCCTTGGCCTGTGCAACAATTTGAGTTTAACTCACAGCGCAATCAGCTACATATGGCGTATATGGACGTACAAGCCGATACGCCAAATGGTCACACTGCGGTGTTGTTACATGGTAAAAACTTCTGTGCAGCAACATGGGAAAGCACAGTCAAAGTGCTGAACACAGCAGGTTATCGTGTAATCGTGCCGGATCAAATTGGCTTTTGTAAATCAAGCAAGCCCGAAGCTTACCAATCAGCAATTCTCAATTTAAGACCATACAGTTAGAATGGTTATATGATAAACACGCTTGTTGTTAGAATTAATAAGATATGTCATACCCATTTCAAACAAAGTTATCCGATAGAGAGTTATCATTCAATGCAATAATCTCAATGG
>QKBZ01000013.1 GCA_003245895.1 Beggiatoa sp. | reverse complement strand
TGTGCTTGTATGCGCAAGCTTATTCATATCTGTTTTGCTGTTTTGAACAAGCAGACAGAATATTGTCCACAACTTAGCTAAAGTTAACTCGTTTTTTTCTTTCCTTGCTACAAGAAGGCTTGACTTTAGAGACGGTATCTACAATGACCTTTGTCCTCAGGGAAAAGACTTTAAACAGCCTTAATACTCCGAATCATTACGCCAAATATAATAAGTAATGAAGCTCACACAGACCAAAATGCCTAGATAACCCAGCAAGCCCTGTTGCCAATCAGTGCGCCATTGCACGGCTTCCCAAAAAGGCAGGCTATCCCAGACAACGGGCATAGAGGTTAAGAAGCAGAAAGAAATTAAGGCTCCGGCGAAACCGAGTAAAAAGGTGTGTAAGCGGCTTAAAGGTTCGCTTATATCCCAGCCAAAGCTGTTGCTTAACATATGATCTAGCGAAAGTTTGCCTGCACCTTGAAACAAAATCACTAGCAGCAAAAAGCCCCAGTAAAAGTGCGCGACTAAACCAGCATAGCCTGCGTCATATAAATAACTGCTATAGGAATACACCGCGACGACGTTGAAGATAAACAAGGCGAGAGCGGCGAGGCGAGTGCCTAAACCTAATACTAATAACACGGGTAAGACTAATTCAGCAGCAGTACCGAGTACGGCAGCGAAATAGGGCGATAACAGGGGGACTTGATATTCATTTTCAAACAAGGCGACTGTGCTTGACCAGCTTTGGATTTTTGTTAGGCCAGAAGCAAAGAAAATTGATGCAATCCACAGTCTTAACAATAAACTGAGTAAGGGTGAGAGTGTGGCAACGCCGTTGCAAAAACGCACGTATGCATTGCCTAATACGCATAAGACAGCCATCCATAACCTCCTTTTTTTTAAGTGTTTGTTGTCAGCCAAACAACCGCCCCTAAACATAGCAGATTGTCTGCACTTACGGTGGATTATTTTTTAGTGTTCAGGGCGCGGGATTACAGGCTAAACCCAGTTAAGGTTAATTGCTGCACATGCTGTTGTAAGCAAGTATTTAAATCCAATTCTGGTTCCACTGCTAATGCGGCTTCACAGGCAGCAGCAACTGGCTGTTGCGCTTGCAAGGCTTGTAATAAGCTGTAACTGCCTACGCTCAAGGCTTGCACTATCACCGCCTCCGCCTGCCGTAAAATCAGCAAATACACTTCACCTTGTGCCAAATCCACTTGCGCTTCGCCTTGATAATCCGACTGGTTCACTGCCCAAATCTGTTGCACAGGGTAGCAGGAATATAGCAAAGCAGCAGAAGGGTTAAGCTGAAAACGCAGGTTCTCCCAGCGTTCAGGCGGTACTTTAGCCAATTCAGTTAATGGCAATGCAGTAGCATCTTCCGCATGAAAAGCGCAATGCCAACACCATTCTAAACGGGCAGTGTCTGGCAAATACGGTAAGCCCCCAGCAGGCGGAAATTGTGCGATAAACTCGGCAAAATCAGCCCCATATTCGTGTAAATCACCGCTACTAGACGGACATTGATTGGCATACTCCTTTGCCATCGCGCGAAAAAAACGCTCGCCGACTAATTTTTGCACCACTGGATAAATCGCCGCTAAGGCATCGGCTAACGTGCCTAACACTGTATTGCGATAAATTTCTAAGCGGCGACGGTCTTGGTCTGCTATCTCTGGCAGAAAACTGTCTAAATCTGCCCACATGGCGTGCGCAAAGCCTTGTTGTAACTCATGCAGCGAGGACATTTAATTGCTCCCTAATGCTGTCCGCTTTGCGGGCTTCGGCGATTAATTCAGGTAATTCGGGAATATCTGCATCCCATTCTAATAAGGTCGGCACCGCGCCAAAGCGTTGTAAGGCTTTGGCATACAAGTGCCATACAGGTTCCGCGACTGGGCGGCTGTGGGTGTCGATTAAAATATCGCCGTGGCTGTCATCAAAGCCTGCAAGGTGAAACTCTTGTACTGCCTCGCGGGGGATTGCGTTTAAATAAGTTTCGGCATCAAAGCCATGATTAATTGCATTAACGTAAATATTGTTAATGTCTAGCAAAATGCCACAACCGCTGCGGCGCGATAATTCGGCAACAAATTCCCATTCAGGAATGGTTGAAGCAGCAAAGCTTAAATAACTCGATACATTTTCTAATAAAATCTGACGGCCTAAATAGCTTTGCACATAGTCCACGCGCTGCACTAAATGTGCTAAGGCTTCTTCTGTGTAAGGCAGTGGTAATAATTCGTTTAAAAATCGCTGATTAATCGAACTCCAGCAAATATGCTCAGACACTAAAGCAGGCTGAAAGCGGTCAACGAGTTGTTTTAATTTGGCTAAATGCTTTTGTGACAGTTCATCACTAGAACCGAGTGACAAGCCAACGCCGTGCAAGCTCAGCGGATAATGGGCGCGTAATTGGCTTAGCCAGCGTAAAGGCGCACCGCCTGCGCCGAAATAATTTTCGCTGTGGGCTTCTAGCCAACCGATGTCAGGTAAGCTTTCGGCGAGGGCGCGATAATGTACTGAACGTAAGCCGATGCCGGTGGTGGCGGGTAAGTGGGGTGAGAGAGACATAAGAAACCCTTTTACCGGATAGAATGGGGAGGTTATAGCTCACCGTCTGACTATCTGTGTGGTGACAGTGCAGACGGGGCGATCTTAAGCGACGGGTTTAGTGCATATGATCATCTTCAGAAGGTGGCAACACGGTGCCGCCTACGATTTTGTCGCAAGTACCCTCTGGGATATAAATCCAATCTTCAGCACTGTTGTCAGTTTTGGCTAAACCTGCACAACCATGCTTGCTAGTACCGCAATCATTCATACCGGCTTTCACAATACCTGCGCATTTTTCCATGCCTTCAGGTGCAGCGGCATTCGCATCATTAGCCGCAGTATTTAAACCTAAAGCTAAAACACCTGCTAATGCGGTATAAGCAATATTATTTTTCATTCAATTGGCTCCAATTTCTAGTTTTTTGAGAGAAGTTTAGGCACTGTCTGCCCGTATCGTGTAAAGGTATCTATACAAGTTATAAAATAGCCGATAAATCAAAGTCATATTTTCACGTAGGGCGGATAAGGCGGCAGCCGTCATCCGCCGCAAAAGCTAAAAATCAGTCTGACATTAGCTCATGTAGCCTGCTTTCCAGACAGAAAACTGACCGATATACCGTATCCTAGCCATGTCGGATGACGGCTAACGCCTTATCCGACCTACAAGAGGCTTGTTTTAAAGCAAAATTAAACTTGTGTAGATACCTTTGCCGCATCGTGTGGAGATAGGGCAGACAGCAAAGCTTAAGACATTGGCTTACATATCACCTTCTTTCGCTTCGACGACAGTGCCGCCAGTAATTTTAGCGCAAGTGCCTTCAGGCAGGTAAATCCAATCTTCAGCAGTGTTGTCAGTTTTCGCTTGGCCTGCGCAACCATGTTTGCTAGTACCGCAATCATTCATACCGGCTTTCACGATGCCTGCACATTTTTCCATGCCTTCTTTTGCGGCAGTGGCTTCGTCAGCAGTGGCAGTTAAACCTAAAGCTAAAATGCCTGCTAATGCAGTGTAAGCAACATTATTTTTCATCAGATTGACTCCTATGCATTGTCAAAATAGGGTGATTAACTTCTCATCACTGTCACTTACAATGCTTGACTGTAAATAACAGTTATTAGATAAGACCGCATTGTGTGCAAAAAATTTCATTTTTTTTAGCTATTCACTATACAGTCGTGAGTTTTGTTAAATAAGGACGATAAGGCATGAATCCAAGCAAGCAGCGTTTTGAACAACAGAGGACGCAGGCACTGCAAACTGTATGACTAAACTCAAGTTTTTTGCTCCGCGCAAGGCTGCTGCAAGTCAAACACAACACCAGTTTGCCGAGATTGTGCAGCAATTTAGCGATGATTTATATCGTTATGCCTATTGGTTGTGTGGTGAGCAGGCGACGGCAGAAGACTTAGTGCAAGAGACCTTTGCGCGGGCATGGCGGGCGCGAGATAGCTTACAAACAGTATCGGCTGCAAAAGCATGGTTAATAACGATTTTGCGCAATGAACATGCACGATTATATGCGCGGCAGCGACCTGAGTTTGTCGACATCACGGTGCTAGACTTAGAAGATGACAGCCGAGCAACACCAGAAGCGCAATTAGTGCAGCACCGTTTACGTGCGGCTATCGCAAAACTTGCGCCGGAGTATCGAGAGCCGTTGGTGTTGCAAGTGATTGCTGGTTTTTCAGGCGAAGAAATCGCCGCCTTGTTGAATTTGAATAAGCAAACCGTGTTAACACGCTTGCATCGAGCGCGTTTGCAATTGCAAACACAGTTGGCGGATGCACCGCCGAAACGAAAAAATAAATCTTAATGCACTGATTTTGGGTTGAGAAATTGGTCTTATGACACAGCATGATTCAGAATTTGAAACAGCATTGGCAGCGGCATTGCGCGTGCCTACACCGCCAGAGTTAGCGGCGCGAGTGTTAACACAGTGTGAAGCATTGCCGCGTCGTAGCGGGATGTCACAGCATTGGGCATTGGCAGCCAGTGTGTTGCTGGGCGTGGTATTGAGTTTGTGGTTTGTGCAGCCTGCGCCGCAAAGCTTAGGCGGTTCAGTATTGCAACACGTTTATCATGAAATCAGTGCCTTACAACGCACGCAAACAGTGCCATTGGCACAAGCTAAGCGTTTGTTGGCACAAGTTGGCGGCGTGCGTTTAGTGGGCGAAGTGGGGACGATTGTCTATGCGCGTTTATGCCCAATGCGTGAAGGCATGGGGGTACATTGGGTGTTGCAAGGTGAACGCGGTGCAGTCACCGTGTTTTTTATGCCTAAGGATGAAGTATCAGGGCGACAAGTGGTTACGGATGGACGTTTTGAAGGCGTGATTGTGCCCGTGGCACGAGGTAGTTTAGCAATTGTCGGGGAAGTGGGTGAACCCTTGGCAGCAGTAGAGTCTCGTTTGCTGAATGGCTTGCAGTGGCAATCGTGATCGATTGCACGTTGAGGCTAAGGCTATTTTTTAAAATCGTTATTTTATAATATACTGATTTTTAATCTGACTCATAAACCCGAAATCTGCTTAAGCACCTCAACCACAAAGGAAGCGTTATGATCACTGTCATCGCTAATTTAAAAGGGGGTTCTGGTAAAAGTACCGTCGCATTTAATCTTGCTGTGTGGCTCGCCAGTGCAGGGCGATCTGTGTTGTGTTATGACTTAGACCCACAAGCGACTTTAAGCGATGTGTTGCAAGTGCGCCAAGAGGAAGCTTATCAGCCTGCGCTGTCTTTACGTCAACACATTGAGACATGGCCGAGCGATAGCGAAATTTTGATTGATGTGGGTACGTCAGATATGACGGCGATGACTCAAGCCTTAACGGCGGCAACGCGCATTGTGGTGCCAGTTGCACCTAGCCAAGCAGATTTATGGTCAACACAGCGTTTTCTATACCAAATTAGCCAATTAGAGCGTGCCCAAGCACCGCAAATTGTCGCCTTCGTCAATCGCGCAGATACACACAGTGCCATTAAAGAATCCGATCAAACGGCTGAGGCATTGCAGTTGCTGCCACAGTTGACGGTATTAAAAACGCGCTTGTGTCAGCGTACTGCTTACCGCCGATCCTTTAGCGAAGGTTTAGCGGTGTTTGAGTTAGAGCCTAATGGCAAAGCGGCGCAAGAGTTTGAGCAGTTTGCCCGCCAGTTATATCCCGCTTAAACATCTAAACCCAGCACATCTTGGATTTGGTCGATAATTGGCTCATCTTCAGGCGCAATATCTATCAGCAAGCAGCCAGTGCAATGAATCTCAGGGTTAGTGTCGGGATGTGTCCAGCGTGTTTCGACGCGCACTTCTAAACCGGCTTCGGTAAATTCTTCTAAATCAGGCAAGCGAATATTTAAATCTAGCGTTTTATTCAAAGTTAACGGGTGTTCGCCGATAATCATTAAACCGCTGTCTGAAATATCACCTAAATGCCCTAATAATTCGCCACTGTGCTGATTATAAATTTCTAAATAAAACAGTAGGTTTTTGCGAGCAGAGCGTTTTTTCGCCAAGGTAATGCCTAGCTCTTTCACTCCATGCGCGAGCATTTCTAAATCGTTGTAATTGGCGTTTAACAATTGACAGCCGATTTGCTTTTCTTCGCTGTTATGCTCACTGACACGCTCCCAAGTGGCTTCTAACTGCATTTCTAACTGGGATTTACTGAAATGATCGGTATCTGGTAACGCAATCACCACCTCACGGGTTTGATGCAATGGAAAACTGTGCTGGCTAATGATCACCATTGCCTCGGTATTGGGGTTGATGTCACCGATACGGCCTAAGCATTCACGCGAGTATTTATCCAAAACATCCAAATACAGTGAGTGTTCAAGTATGTTGTGTTCGGCCATTCATGTTTCCTTAGTACTGTTCTGAGGCTACGAGTGTGTGCATAGTGTCTAAGATCATTGAGTCGTCGTTAAAAGCCTTCGTCCTGAGGGAGAGGGCTATCCCTTGATGTCGGATGACGGCTAACGCCTTATCCGACCTACAAAAACGGTTTAACTTAACGACATTGACACATAGTGATACAAGCGAATGACATGCCACGCTTATATTCAGTGTTATATGCAGCCTTTAATGACTATCAACGGCAAAAAGCCACCAGAACTGTCGAATGAAGCGGAACACATGGCAGCGAGCGAATAAACTGCGCATGGGATGGGTAAAGAGTGGGTAAGGCACAAGTGTCATTAAGTCAAGCAGATTTGTAGGGTGGAATAGGCGCAAGCCGTATTCCACCATGTCGCTGATAATCTGTTTTTACTCAGCTTTTTGCAGATGTTCGTGGTGGAATACGCTGCGCTATTCCACCCTACAACAACTTTGCGTGCTTTAACTTAATGGCTGTGAACCATTATCCAGTGTCGAGCTTTCCCCCAGTTATGGTGTTTTTACCCCAATTTTAGCTTACTGCAAAGCTGAAAGGGAAAGCACAAACGAAAAAACGGTGAAAACAGTGTCTAAAATAGCTTCTTGCTCGCTATTTATGGGTGCTAAATAGCGAGCATCAATACCAATTTAGCAAAACACTGCTTTCACCGTGTTAAATTATGCAGCTTCCAACAAGGTTGTCGTTTTTTTACTGTAACCTAATTTTGTCGCTAACCAATACCATTGTGCGGGTTTAATCATCACTAATAAGTTACCGACTAAAATTAACGCCACACCCATAATGGCATAGGCTGTCCATTGGTAAGACTCCAGTAAAGTAGACATGGTTAATGCCACTAATGGAAACAGTAGCGTGCTATACGCTGCTTTACCTGCGCCAATTTGTCCCAATAAGGTTAAATAACAACCAAAGCCGATGATCGTGCCAAATACAGTTAAATAAAATAAAGAAGTAGCAAAATTAACTGACCATTGAATGCTAAAACTATCACCTTTCAATAAAGCTAATAACACCATTGTCAATGCGCCGTATAACATGCCCCATGCGTTACCTTGCAAAATAGGCAATTTATGTTGCTGATTGCGCAAGGCAAAAATATTACCTAAAGAAGCCATAAAAGTGCCTAACAAACATAAGGCAATGGCAGAAAATACTTCACTAGAAAAATGTACTTTAATTAACTCAGGTAAGAAAATAAGCGATAAGCCGAGCAAACCCAATAAAGCACCAAATAAAACTTTTTTATCTAACTGTGTACCCAACCACAAATAACTGTTTAACAAGTTCATAATCACCATAGTGGAAAAGGTAATGGCGACTAAACCACTGCTTAAATGAGCAGTTCCTGAATAAATAAACCAATAATTCAGTGAAAATAAACAGGCGCCTTGCAAGGCCATAAACACATGCGCTTGCCAGCGAAATAACAACGGCAAACCGCGCCAACCGCAATATAAAAATAATAAGGCGGCTGCCAAGGCAAAGCGGTAAGCAATTGAGACTGTGACCGCGCCTGCTTCAAGTTGGAATTGAATGGCAAACCAAGTCGATCCCCAGATCAACACCGTCGCGCCATAAAGTACCCAAACACTCATCATAAACCCTCCCCACGGGTTACTGTGTTACTGAGTGCATACAATAGCAGTCAATTTTTAGACAATACAGGTACAGTTTTTCTGACAGCTTGAGGTCATGTACTGGTGAAAACACCAATACAGTTTCCTTAAAACAACAAGGCCAATTATTCATGTTGCAACAAGTAGTTAACTCGCTATACTGGTTTTTAAACAGTGATGACTGCTGAGATTTGAGACCGTGTTTTGTGAGGAATAAGGATAAAAAATGGCATTAGTCAGTTTAAATTCGGCTGAGTCTAGGCCGCTCATTGATCAAATTGTTTCCGGCTTACAAAGACAAATTGACGAGCGTGTGTTACGTGTAGGCGCACGTCTGCCCTCAATTCGTAGCTTTGCCACGGATCACCGCATTAGCCGCTTTACCGTGGTGCAAGCCTATGACCGACTCGTGGCGATGGGCTATATCACCTCGCGCAAAAACTCTGGCTTTTATGTCAGCCGTCGCCATACGCAAGATCAATCAGGGCTGCAATCCAGTCCTTTAGAGCGTGCGGTTGATAGCTTATGGCCTTTACACCAAAGCTTTATGGACGAGTCTCAAGCCGTTCATTTACCCGGTTGTGGCTGGCTGCCGCCTACGTGGCAAGATGAAAGCAGTTTGCATCGCGGCTTGCGCAAAGTTTCACGGGAAAACAGTGCGCATTTAGTCAGCTACGGTCATGCTTACGGCTATGTGCCATTGCGCAATACTTTGCAACATCGCATGAGTGATTTAGGCATAGGCACCGGCTTAAAATCCATTATCACCACGCATGGTGCAACACAAGCCCTTGATTTATTAGGTCGCTATTTAGTGCATGCGGGGGATGTAGTATTAGTCGATGACCCTGGTTATTACACCTTGTTTGGTTATTTGAAATCGATAGGTGCGCGTTTAGTCGGTGTGCCACGGCGACAAGATGGCCCTGATTTACACGTGTTAGAGCAGTTATTGCAAACCCATCAACCGCGAGTGTTTTTCACTAATTCGGTGTTGCATAATCCAACGGCGACTTCCATTAGCCAAGCCGTTGCCCATCGCTTGCTGCAATTGGCAGAGCAGTACAATTTAAATATTGTCGAAGATGATGTGTATGGCGACTTTCACCCGCAGCCGGTCACACGTTTAGCGACTTTAGACCAACTAAACCGCGTGTTTTATGTCAGCAGTTTTTCTAAAACTATTTCCGCAGGCTTGCGCGTGGGTTTTGTCGCCTGTCGAGAGGACTATGCACGGGATTTAGTGGATTTAAAACTATTAACCAGTTTGACCACCTCAGAAGTGAATGAACGCATTATTCATCACATTTTGACTGAAGGTTATTATCGCAAACACCTAGAACGGGTACGCGCTCGCCTACAAGTGGCGCGGGATAAAACCTTGAAAGCATTAGAGCAATGTGGGCTAGCCCTGTTTTCAGAACCTGAGTATGGCATGTTCGTTATGGCAAGTGTGCCTAATGCGACGGATACCGCAGCCTTAGCGACTTTAGCCACTAAATCGAGCATTTTGCTTGCACCCGGTAATGTGTTTCGCCCACATCAAGAGCCTTCGTCGTGGATTCGGTTTAATGTGGCGCATTGCGATGATCCGGCGATTTTTGAGTTTTTGCGGTTGCATCTTGATGGTTGCTAACAGATCAGGATTGTCCTTACTGCTACATTTGTAGGGTGGAATAGGCGTAAGCCGTATTCCACCATGCGGCTTATAATCCGTTGTTACTTAGCTTTTTACAGAATTTCATGGTGGAATACGCTGCGCTATTCCACCCTACAATGATAATGTTTGCTTAACTTTATGGCAGCGCGTGATGTCGGATGACGGCTGTCGCCTTATCCGACCTACAAAATTACTTAACTTTAAAGACAAGAACACTTCAACATAATTTAAACTTATTGCATTCTAGTCTAATTTTTTGTAAAAACACTATTAATATCATTAATCTACTTTATTTGCAGAACGGTATAGTTTTTGCTTTAATATAATAACATTCTGTAATGTAGAGTGATGAGAACAGCAAACTATTGAAGACAGCAAAGCTCTAGGTGATAAAAATAATAGGAAGTCACGAATGTGATCGAAAAATTAGTAAAAAACGTATTGGATACCTTAGCGGGTTTGGGAGACAGTGAGAAAGTTGCTTTATTTCATGTGTTAGAAAATCAGTGTGCAGGAGAATTGGCGGGTGGCTTTAATACCGGTAATTTTATCGGCACAGGCAAAATTTTTGATTTTCAAGACAGTCCATTACAAGAAGTATTAAACTCCAAACAGCCAATGACTTTTCATGGGCAATTAATTGATGATGTTCCCTTTCCCAGTTATCAGGAAACGCACTCTAGTTTTGAGTGTTTGTGCTTGCCCTTATTAGGCGAAGAAACAGATGTGATTGGCATTGCAGTCATTGCCCAGCCGATGGGGATCACACAGCCTGATTACCGTTTGCGCACGCTGAATATGTTGCGTACTTTAATTGCAGCAGCGATGGAAAATGCACGCTTATTTCAATTAGCCACCACAGATAGTTTAACTGGCTTATATGTGCGCCGGTATTTTGATATTCGTTTGCATGAAGAGTCAGTGCGTTTACGGCGACACGGTGGTACTTTAGCGTTATTATTGATGGATATTGATTTTTTTAAACAGGTAAATGATACCTATGGTCATCCTATTGGGGATGATGTTTTAAAAGATTTAGCACAATTATTATTAGAGTGTACCCGTCAAGATTTTGATTTGCCTTGCCGTTTTGGTGGCGAAGAATTTATTATTTTATTGCCACAAACGAATTTAGAAGGCGCATTAGTGTTGGCAGAACGCATTCGGAAACGCTGTGAGCAACATCCTTTTGCTGCCAGTCAGTTAGCGCAGGCATTGCGCGTGACGGTAAGCATTGGTATCTCAACCATGGAACAAGCAACGTGGATGCCGACAGAACATTTGATCCAGCAAGCAGATGAAATGTTATATGCCGCTAAGCAAGCTGGGCGAAATCAGATATTTTATCCTCAATCTGTATCGCCCTCCGTTTCTTAAATACGCCACGATGGACAGGGTAGGCTGAGCGTTTATTTCTCTTGTGTGTGATGATGACAGCAAGCGATTAACAATCGTTTTTTTGAATGAGCGTGCATGAGATGTACGGCGATTTAAATCAAGATATATCAATAACAAGGCTGATGATATTGCCGGTTTGTGAAATTAAGATATGGAAAAACTCATTAAACAAATATTGCACGTTTTGGCAAAAATAGGGCAATCAGATCGAGTTGCTTTACTGAGAATTACGCAACAAGAAACGGGAGTATTATTAGGCGCATTAGTCGATAATAAATTTAGTTTCCCGCGTAAACTAATTAAATTAGACAATACACCTATTGAAGAGTTATTAAACACAACAAAAGCAGGTCATGCCTCCACTTATCCTTGCACTTTAATTGATGGTTATCCCTTCCCTGTACATGATAACCGCAATATTCCATTACAGTGTCTGTGTTTGCCCCTTTACTCGTCACAAAACCGCTTACAAGCGGTTTTATTATTAGCACGAGAAGGGGATCATATGAGTAATTTTTACAATTTACATATTATTGAGTGGTTACAAGGCTTATTAGCAGCCAGCTTTGAGACAGCTATAGAAAATAACATCTTGTCTAAAAAGATCATTGTTGATAGCTTCACCGGCTTGCATTCTCACCATTATTTTGAAATGCGCTTACAAGAAGAATTTGTGCGCTGTGAGCGGCATGGCGGCACTATGTCAATCTTGATCGTTGATATTGACCATTTTCAAACGGTGACTGCCAAACTGGGCTATCAGCAAAGCCGCCGCGTGTTGCAAGCAGTGTCTAAGGTGGTCTCGGGTGCGATTCGCCAAGAAATTGATATTCCCTGTCGTTATGGTTCTTCACAAATTATTTTGTTATTGCCAAGTACTAATGTCGATGGTGCGATGGTCGTCGCTGAGCGGATTCGGGAGCGTTGCGAAAAAATGAAATTGCGCTTGCCCAATCAAAAAACAATTAAAGTGACGGTTAGCATTGGTGTGGCGCATAATATCGAAGAAATCCATGACCCTGAAACCGTGGCGAAGATGGAGGCGGTGATGGATTCAGATTCACCGTATAGCGAATTAAGCCGCGATGAATTGACAGAGATTATTGAAGATAGCGAAGTGTCTAAAGAAGATTTATTATATCGCGCTGAAGTGATGTTATCTGCCGCACATCAAGCAGGTCATAATCAAGTGATGGTTTGGTGGTAGATTAATTATATTGGTGTTCTTGTTCTCACGCTCTGAGAGGCTGTCAAAGAACTTCCTGTCTGAATCAGAATTCACAGAATTTAAGAATTTTCAGGATTATAAGTAATTGATAATTCTGTTAATTTTCTAATTCTGAAAATTCTGATTCAGATAATTCGGCGGTTCTTTTACAGCTTCTCTGACG
>QKBZ01000022.1 GCA_003245895.1 Beggiatoa sp. | reverse complement strand
CCATGATTGTGTTCAACGCTATATCTGGTTTTACAACTACCGCAGATTACACTCTGCTATTGACTACATGACTCCACATCAGAAAAACTTATCTTTTCTAAATGTGGCTTAGATTTTCTACAAAAAAACTTGACCATTACAATCGCAAAGAACTAGATCGCCAATTCAAGAACCCCGACTCCAATTTCAAAATCGCTATTGTCGTTGATATGTGGCTAACTGGCTTCGATGTACCTTTCCTTGACAGTATTTACATCGACAAACCTATCCAACGCCATAACCTCATCCAAACCATTTCGCGGGTGAATCGCAAGTGTGAAGGCAAGGATAAGGGGCTAGTTGTCGATTATATTGGCATCAAGCAACAGATGAATCTCGCGCTTGCGTACTATAGTAAGGCCGATCAACAAAATATCGAAGAAATTGCACAGTCATTAGTGGTCGTGCGGGATCATCTTGACCTATTAGGCAGGTTATTCCACACCTTTGACACTAAACCTTATTTTACTGGTGAACCTTTAGCACAACTCAACACGCTGAACATGGCAGCGGAGTTTGTGCAGTTAACAGACAAGCTAGAAAAGCGTTTTATGGCATTAGTAAAACGCTTAAAAGCGGCTTATGACATTTGCAGTGGTTCTGAAACATTGACGCAAAATGAACGCGATTGGGTGCATTTTTATCTGGCAGTGCGCTCGATAGTGTTCAAATTGACTAGGGGCAATGCGCCAGATACTGCACAAATGAACGCTAAAGTGCGCGCGATGATTGCCGAGGCACTGAAAGCCGATGGGGTTGAAGAAGTCTTCAAGTTGGGTGATGACACAGCAGAGGCAGTGGACATTTTTAATGAGGATTATCTGGCGAAGTTGGAAAAGATCAAACTGCCAAATACTAAAATCAAGTTATTGCAGCAGTTGCTTGCCAAAGCGATTGAAGACTTTAAAAAGGTCAATAAAGCAAAAGGCATGGATTTTTCCAAAAAGTTCAAGGCATTGGTGGATCGTTATAACGAGCGTAAGGAAGATGATGTTTTAGTGTCGAATGTGTTGGAAGATTTCACCGATGAGATCATCAACTTGTTGCAAGCATTGAAAGACGAGAAAGCCTCGTTTAAAGATTTAGACATCGATTTCGAGGAAAAGGCGTTTTACGACATTCTTAAACTGCTTGCCAGCAAGTATGACTTTGAATATCCAGAGGACAAATTGATTACTTTGTCTAAAGCGGTAAAGGCGATTGTAGATGATAAAGCCAAGTACACCGATTGGAGCCAACGCGATGATATTAAAGCGGGACTAAAAGTCGATTTGATTTTAGCACTGGCACAACATGGCTATCCGCCTGTGGATAGGGATGAAGTGTATAAGGAAATTCTGGAGCAAGCGGAGAATTTTAAGAAGTATCGGTCTTCATAAGACCTCTCTGTAGGAGAGGCGTTAGGTGAGTTAAAACCTAAATTAAAACAAAAGGCTTAACTAACTAAGGTTAAGCGTTTTAACTGTAAATAGCCTCTTTAATAAGTGAGATAATATGAAGCACTCAAACTCCCGTCGAGAATTTTCAAAGCTATTTTTATTACTGCCTTTTGCCTCTACTTTGGGGCTGGCTGCGTGTGGTGGCGGTAGTGATTCTTCAAGTGGTAGCACTACTACAAATACAACAACAGATACCAGCACGGACACGACAGATACTTCAGAGGTGACAACTGATACAAGTACGAATACCGTTGAGTGGCAATCGGGTGGCACAGACTTGATTACTGTTGATTTTCCTGACGACAGTATTTTTGATGCAACGACCGCGTGTGCGCTCGCGCTGACTAAGGAAGTAACCTTAGGGCCTTGTTACTTTGAAAACAGTTCGGATGAAGATATTTCAGAGGGTAAAACGGGTTTGCCTATGCAGTTATGTCTGCAATTAATCGACTCAAACTGTCAGCCATTGTCTGATTATGTGATTGAAGTTTGGCATTGTGATACGCAAGGGATTTATTCAGGGGATACCAGTAATAGTGCTAATGCCAGCAGTTTTGCCGGTGATTTCTGTACAGGTGGGGATAGCATCGCTGAGCAAAATACTTGGTATCGTGGCAAGTTAACCACGAATAGCAGCGGGCGTGTTAATTTTAAAACCTGCTTCCCTGGTTGGTACCGTGGCCGAACCATTCATATTCACTTTACGGTGAAACATAGCTCAGGTCTTTACGGCGTGACCTCTCAATTCTGTTTTACTGATGAATTCACCAGTGAAATTTGCACTACGCATGAACTCTACAGCAGCAGAGGCGAGCAGGATACGCCGTTGTCTGGTGGCAGAGATACAGTGTTCCCCTCAACAGGTTATGAAGAATATATTTTAAACACTGAACAAAATTCTGATGGTACTTTGTTGGCTTACCATACGATTCAGATTTCTTAAGTTAAGGGTTGCGTAGGGTGGAATAAGCGCAAGCCGTATTCCAGCACAAGGTTTGTTGTCTGCACGAGTTAAGCAATTTGCAGTGCTTTTGGTGGAATACGCTGCTATTCCGCCCTACAAAATTACCGCCATTAAGTTAAAGTCCTCTTCCTCTGGGAGAGGCGGTCAGTGAGGGCTATTCAAAACCAGCACAAAAGCCTAATGTCGGATGGCGGCTAACGCCTTATCCGACCTACGAAATGCCAAGCGAATCAGTTTATTCACCCTTCACTTTGTGTTACTTTTTGCCTTAACGAAGATGCAAAATACTTGTATCTAAATGTTTAGCAATAGGAACGCTACCTTATGTCTTTATTCTCACGACTGTTTGGAAAGCCCGATATGGGGATTATCCCCTTTCCGCCGGACTCGCCGGAAGGACTGGCTGCGAGGTGGGTGCAATGGGGGGCTTCGAGCAAGCTAGACTGTAATCCGATTGCTGATCAGACGGGTATATATGCGAATGCAGTGCAGCCTGATGACGTTTGGTTTTTGGCGGGGTGCTTTGGTGGTTCAGTAGAGCGAAAATGTGTCATTCCCGCGAATAGAAAGCTATTTTTTCCTATTTTGAATATTTGGATGACAAAAGGCTATGAATCGCCAGATATGTCTAAAGTTTACGGTTATTTAAAGCTAAATGGTCAAAACATCGAGTTAGAGAGCATTTACACTCAAAAGCCTTTTACCGTACAAGGGGTATGGGGCAATCCAGTGACAGATTCTGTGTTTGGCTATGATTATGTTGTCGGCGGACTTTGGAAATTGTTGGAGCCTTTGCCAGTTGGTGAGCATGAACTTTATTTTAGGGCGGGTAATGGCTATGGCTTTGATCTGGAAGTGACTTATTATTTGACGGTTGCACCTTAAAAAAAACAGTTTTGGTTGAGCGGATACCGCATCGTTACGTTGCCGCTCAACACTGCGATTTATCACCTACGGTAAATAAGCACCACCACACACAGGATTATAAGTCCCCGTAATATGTGAACTGGCTTCACTGGCTAAATAACGCACTGTATTGGCAACATCTTCTGGCGTGGCTATTTTCTGCGTTGGCGTATTAATACGGATAAATTCTTTGAACTCGGCGGGTGCATCTTTAGTTGCATCGGTGTCTACTAAGCCCGGTGCTACGATATTTGAGGTGATGCCATAAGGCCCTAATTCTTGAGCAAGGTATTTACTAAAGCTGTCTAACGCACCTTTTGCTGAACCGTGAGCAATAAAGTTTGGTGCAGGCGATTCAGATAAGGTGCTAGAGATAAACACTAATCGACCAAATTGCTTGTTTTTCATGCTAACTGCTGCCAGTTTGGCGGTGGCGAAAGCAGCGTGCATTTCATCATTTAGTTTTTGCGCGAACTCGTCCCACGTTTGTTCCATAAAAGGTTTAGGGACAAAATTCATGTTTGCATTGGAAATCAGCACATCTACACCACTGTATTGGGTGTTAATCATGTCGAACATAGACTGTAACTGTGCATCGTCTCTGACATCCGCTTGTACGGGATACGCTTCTCCGCCGTTGTGTTTAATCTCTTCTGCTAAATCAGTCGCAATTTGACTGCTGTTAACGTAATTGATGAATACGCGGTAGCCATCTGCTGCCAGTGCTTTGGCTGATGCTGCCCCAATACCTCGCGCACCGCCGGTAATAAGTGCATTTCGTTTAGTCATAGTGTCTCCTAGGAGCATTGTTGTCGAGTGTGTGAGTGGTACAAACTCAGGGTTGAATTAACTCTCTGAGGTTATTAATTACGCCTGCAAGCTGTGCCAAACTGGTAGAAATTGCCGCAGGGTCTAGCCCCGCTTGTGCATCGGTTAAAACACTTTGGGCAATTTCAGCGCATTGTTTAGCCACGTTGATTGCCTCTGGTGTCAAACTGGTTAACTTTTGTCGCCCGTCTTCGGCACTTTTTTGCCATGTGACCCAGCCCCGTTTTTCTAGCCCGCTGACAGAACGGCTAATGGTCGATTTTTCTAAGTACAAGATTTCGCCCAGTTGGCCTTGTGTCATCGCACCGTGATTAAGCAGCACTTGGATCACGCCCCACTGTTCGGCTGTCATGTGGATACCCGCATCATTAAAGCGTTTAGTAAGCAACTGATTAAACAGGCGGCTTGCCAGTCCGGTTTGGTATCCCAATGAATGCGTGTGCTTATCTCTGAACATGTCGATAGCTTTTTGAGGTTAACTATATAGTTGTATATACAACTATATAATCAGTTTTAGAGGTTTGTAAAGTCGTTCTGCGTGGAATTTTGTTGGCTAGAAACAGTTTGAACAGTTTTATGTACAAGGTAAAACTGTTCAAACCATTGAAAAATATTAAACAATTTTCAAAAACAAGCGATGATCTTTAACTGACACATCAATATGTTGCCAGAGTTTCTCATGGATAACATAAGCAACGGTGTTAATCGCGGGTTCCACCAACGCAATTAAGCCTCCAATTACAAAGTTACCTGTTAGAAACCAAGCAACGGTAAATGCGACAGTGAAATGTGTGATAGCAAATGTTGTTGTTTTGATGCTGGTTTTCATGATACACCTCTGTTGAATGTGTGTTTCTTATGAGAACAGAATAAGTGAGCAAAGCTAAAAGTTAAATCACATAAAATTGAAGACTATCATTCATTTTTTAGTATTTAAGAGGAACCCTAAATTTTTATATGCGTGTTTAATAGCCCGTCAAAAACAGTTAAACACTTGAATAAAATGGATTAGTTTTCTTGCAACCCTGCGTTTTTATATCGTCATTTTCAGTATGACATTTATATAAAGAATTTTTTTGTGATACAAAAAAATAAAATTGTAGTATGCTTCTAGTAAGGCTTAAGCGGCCAGTTAAAAATCTATTAATCCGTTTATCTGATTTGTTGGTAAACTGATTCGTTTTAGCAAATCTATCAATTAAAAACTTGATACAATTAAACTATATGCTTCCTTGATGGAAGCCTTAATCTTTTGCAGCAGGCGGTTTACTTTTGTAAACAACTGAAAACTGGGCTAGATAATAAAGGGCAAAAGACATGAGCTGGATTTACTTGTTGCTCGCTGGTGGTTTTGAAATGGGCTGGCCAGTGGGATTAAAAATGATAGAACTGGCAGATAAAAAAGTATTGGGCTTTCTGCTGGTGGTTGGCTGCGTGGGCGGTAGCAGCATATTTTTGTGGTTAGCACAAAAAGAAATTCCGATTGGAACAGCATATGCCGTGTGGACAGGCATCGGGGCAGCAGGTACGTTTCTAATTGGCGTGTATGTCTTCGGTGATGAAACCAATTTAATGCGCTACTTTGGTATCGCGCTGATTATTCTGGGCGTATCATTTTTGAAAGCAGGTTAACACTGTTCAATCAAGACAATCACGACATGATTGAACAGTGCATCATCATCAAAGGAGCGATTACGTTTTTGCCGGTGGCACCCAACGCTGCGGATGAATGCGTACTGTTTTGACGGCATTGTTCGCCATTTGGACAATTTCTAAAGGGTAACCTTCTAATCTTAGACTGGTGCCTGCTTCAGGAATCACTTCTAAGTAGTCAAGAATTAAACCGTTTAATGTTTTAGGCCCCTCTGTTGGCAGTTGCCATTGCATAATGCGGTTTAATTCTCGAATCGTAATGCCACCATCCACTAAATAAGTGCCATCTTCCTGCGGATGTATATCAGAACTTAAGGCATCTGGGTTAGTGGTAAACTCGCCAACCACTTCTTCTAAAATATCTTCTAGCGTCACTAAGCCTTGAATTTCGCCATATTCATTGACCACTAAGCCGATGCGGCGTTTATGACGTTGGAAGTTGAGCAATTGCGTGTTTAAGGGCGTTCCCTCTGGCACAAAGTATAAATCACGCGCCATATTTTCCAGATTTTCGCGGGTTAGCTCACCGTTGCGGAAAATACGCAATAACTTGCGCAAGTGCACAATCCCCACTACGTTATCAATATCTTCGCGATACAGTGGCAAGCGTGTATGCTGAGAGTTAGCAATTTGCTCTGCAATAACTTCTATCGGTGCAGTGAGATCAAGCCCAATAATTTCATTACGTGGCACCATAATATCTTCAACAGTTACCCGCTCTAAATCCAAAATGCCGAGCAACATTTGTTGGTGGCGTTTGGGAATGATGCCTTCTGCTTCATGTACAACAGAGCGCAATTCCTCTGAATTTAAACTTTGGTTGTCAAAGTTATCAACATTGATACCTGCTAAGCGCAATAAATTATTGCTCAACATATTAGTAACCCAAACCAATGGGTATAACAGTTTTAACAGTGGGATAATGAAAAAGGATGCAGGAAACGCGAGCTTTTCTGGGTGTAAGGCGGCAATCGTTTTCGGGGTGACTTCGCTAAAAATAAGGATAACGACGGTTAATGTTAAGGTCGCAATCGGAATACCTAATTCATCGCCCAGTAGTTCAATGGCGAGTACGGTAGCGATAGAAGACGCTAAGATATTAACGAAATTATTTCCTAATAGGATGACACCAATTAAGCGATCAGGTCGCTCTAATAATCGGCTAACACGCATCGCACCCGTGTGCTTTTGTGCGGCTAAATGTCGTAAACGATAGCGATTGATCGCCATCATGCTGGTTTCTGAACCGGAAAAAAATGCAGATGACAGGATCAAAAAAACCAATGAACCAAACAGTAAACTTAATTGTAGACTGGACAAGGGGGAAAAAACCTTCTTGAAGAGACCAAACTCGTTTTATTGCATGCCTAAGCAGATGTCAAGGGCAACATTTTTTATTTTTGCTCAACTGAGTCACGTTGCACAGACAGTTAGGCAGTCGCGAATTCTGAGCAATATAGCTCCTAGGATACTGACCTTGTGTCAAAATTCATTCAATCCTATTAAAATACGAACAATAGTACAATATATCGTGCCCATCCTGTCTGTCTCCTGATAAATAAATCATTGACTTATGTGGTATCACACGTGCTTTCATGATGCCATGATTGTAACATCATGTCGTATTTGCTCAGCAATGCGTGATTATTAGGTGACTCTCCGCAGCTCAATGTTGGAGTATTAAAGTAGTGAGAATTCGATTCATTCATCATCTAGGCTTAATTTTGCTGGTTAATGTTGTCACCGGTTGTGCAGGTTTAACACATCAACAAGGTGAAGCCAACGCATTAGAAGCACAAGCAGATACAACAGCGCTTGAACCTTGGCAAAAAGAAAACCAGCAAAAAGCGGCTAAGTTGTTAAACCGTGACAGCAAAGAAGGCTTTGTGTCTGCTGAACAAGAGTATTTGTATAAAACCTTGGTGGCAGAGTTAGCAGCATACCGCGAACAGTATGAATTATCAGCCACTTATTTTTTTGAAGTGGCTGAACAAACCCATAATGTTGAGTTAGCCGAGCGTGCCACCCGCATTGCACTGTATGCCAAATATTATGACCTCGGCATCCGTGCAGGCAATTTATGGGTGAAGTTAGCACCGGATAACCCTGATGCACATCAAATCTTAGGCAGTGCCTTGTTGCATGAGAATCGCACGGAAGAAGCGATTGTGCATTTGGAAACCATGTTAGAAGGCTTAGAAGAAAACGAAGAGCAGCGCTTAGAGTTGATCGCCAACTTGTTAGAGCAACAGCCTGACCAAGAAAGTGCGTTAGCCTTAATGAGTAAGTTAGTGGAGAAACGGCAGCAAGATGTGATTGCCTTATTCACTTATGCCCGTTTGCTATATGCCGCCGAAAAATTACCTGAAAGCCGTGCAGTATTAGAACGTGTATTTGCCTTGCAGCCACAACACGAAACAGCGGTGATTTTATACGCCAATATTTTAAACCAGCAAGGTGAAACCGACGCAGCCTTGCAATGGTTGGGTGATAAACTAAAAACTTATCCGAATCAAAGTGATGAATGGCGTTTTGTCTATGCACGTTTGTTAGCCAGTGCCGAACAGTTTGATGCTGCCTTAACACAGTTTCAATTGTTAGCCCATAGTTATCCTAACAATCCTGATGTGTTGTATGCCTTGGGCTTGCTGTCATTGCAGTTAAAAAAGACTGAGGACGCACGTAATTATTTCATGGATTTATTAGAGAATACGGGACAACAAAACTTAGCTTATTACTATTTAGGTCAAGTGTCTGAAGCGGAAGAAAATCCCGATCAAGCAATTGCGTGGTACCGTAATGTGACTGACGGCAATAACTTTTTAAGTGCGCAAGCCCGCATTGCTTTGTTATTGCTTGATCAGGGTAAGTTAGACGAGGCGTTAACACATTTGCGCGAAGTGCCAACTTCGACCCCAGAAGAAGCACAGCAATTGGCGCAGTTTGAGGCTGAACTATTGATTGATCAAAAGATGTACACCGAAGCTATTGCTACTTTTGATCGTGGGCTGGCGGACGACCCTGAAAATTTAGAATTGTTGTATGCGCGGGCGATGACAGCGGAAAAAGCAGACCGTATCGATTTGCTAGAACGCGATTTGCGGCACATCTTAACGCTTGATCCTGATTATGTAGAAGCGATTAATGCTTTAGGCTACACGCTGGCAGATCGCACGGATCGCCATGCAGAAGCCTATGATTTAATTAAACAAGCCTTAAGCATGCGACCTGACAGCCATTATATTTTAGACAGCATGGGCTGGGTGTTATACCGCTTAGGGCGTAATGACGAGGCGTTAGCGTATTTGCGCAAAGCCTTAGCGGCTCAGTATGATCCTGAAATTGCGGCGCATTTAGGCGAAGTATTATGGGTGAGTGGGCAGCAAGCTGAAGCCAAAGCCTTATGGGAAAAAGCACAGGAAGCTTTTCCAGATGATAAACAGTTAGCAGACGTAATGGAGCGCTTCTTAAAACCATGAAACTCACGCTTATTGGTTTGTTATTACTGGGCGTAGTGGCCTGCGCACCTACGCCGCCTAAGCCGACGGCCTTAGGCATGGCCTTATGGGGTACGCATAAAGCCCAACTGGAACAGATTGAGCGTTTCCAACTGAAAGGGCGTATTGGCATCCAAACAGAGGACGATTCTTGGACTGCCAATGTGTTTTGGCAACAACACCCTGTGGCGTATCAAGTGCGCTTTACTGCGCCGATGGGACAAGGTGGCATGTTATTAGAAGGTACGCCTGCGGGTGTGATCTTGCGTACATCGGAAAATAAAACCTATACGGCGGCTGATCCCGATAGTTTAATGTCGGAAGTGTTAAAACTGCCATTGCCAGTCAGTTATTTATATTATTGGATACGCGGCGTGCCAGTGCCGATGGTAGAAATCGAAGATCAATTGCCTGATGAAAACGGTTACTTATACAGCTTAAAACAAGCCGGTTGGTCAATTCAGTTTGATCGCTATCAAGCGGTACAAAATTTACAATTACCAGGGCGTTTGTTTTTAAACCATGAACAGTTAGATGTGCGTGTTGTGGTGTCGCAATGGGATATTGATGAAGTGCCTGTACCGGATAATGTGTTGCAAGTGCAACGTATGCCTGCTGAAGCGCCTGCGGTGTTTATTGCACAACAATGAGTCTTGTAGGATGGGCTGACATAGGACAGCCCCTCGTTTACCGTGAGCTTGGCGCGACTGAGCTTGTATGTAAAAGAATTGCCAAATTGTCTGAATCAGGATTTACAAGATTAAGGGATTTTCAGGATTGTAAGCATTTGAGCATCCTGTTAATCATATAATCCTGAAAATCCCGATTCAGACAAGTAGGGCTTTGACAGCCGCGACTGATGGGCTTCCTTCGTCAGCCCATCCTACATAATGAGACATATCGGCGGATGACGGCTAACGCCTTATCCGCCCTACGGAAATCCATCAATTTAATATGATTGTTGGCGAAAATGGATTTTTAGCCGTTTGCCAGATAAGGTTATTTCATGAAGTTTTGCAGTGAATGTGGTTCCGATCAACTTTCGTTTGTAATTCCACAAGGTGACAATCGACCTCGGCATGTATGCAGTCGCTGTGGCATGATTCACTATCTTAACCCCAAAGTGATTACGGGGTGTTTGGTGCAACACGAAGACAAAGTGTTATTGTGTCGCCGTGCCATTGAGCCGCGCTATGGTTTGTGGACGATTCCTGCCGGTTTTATGGAAAACCATGAAACGACGGAGCAAGCGGCAATACGGGAAACATGGGAAGAAGCACACGCCAAAGTAAGCAACTTACAACTCTATAATGTGTTTAGCATTCCGCATATTAGCCAGATTTATATCATGTTTTTGGCAAAACTAGAGTTAAATGAGCCACTGTTTGCCGCAGGCAGTGAAAGTTTAGAAGTGGCCTTATTTGATGAGGCTTCGATTCCGTGGGATCAATTAGCATTTCCCGTAGTGCAACGCACCTTAAAACAGTATTATCTTGATCGGCAACAAGGACATTTTTCAGTACATGTTGGCGACATCATCAAAACACCGTCATCCTCAGAAACGCCCCCACCTTAATCAAGGATTCCACATGAGAAGACAACTTACGATAGGTTTTCTATTGTTTTGGCTGCATTTGCCTGCGGTGTGGTCAGCCGTACAAATCAGCGGGTTATATCAAGCACAAGTTGTAATTCCCAATCAAGAACAGCAATCCGTAGACACAGGCTTTCAGCAGGCGATTAACCGCGTGTTGATTAAGCTGACAGGTGCTGCGGATACCATTTACAGCACAGACACACAGTCAACGATTGGGCGTGCTGATCGTTATGTACAAACCTATCAATTTTTGCCTTCACCTTTAGGCGAGGGTTGGTTTTTATCTGTACAGTTTGATCCTCTCGCGATGAGTGACTTAATTGCTGCTCTAGGCTTAACGCAGTGGTCAGATACCCGTCCTGCTGCCTTAACGTGGATTTGGCTCACTTTGGATGGTGTGCCGTGGGTCATTACACCAGATGATCGGGCAAATGAAGCGGAGCAAGTACGTGTGCAGTCCGATGCCTTGGGCGTGCCAGTATTGTTTCCGCTGATGGATTTAGAAGACCGTCGCAGCCTAAATGCAGGAAGCTTGCAACAAGTGACTGAGGCAGGGGCGCAGATGTTGATGGAGCGTTATGCCGTGCAAGCTTTATTATTAGGCGATGTAACAGCAGAAAATGTGTTTGTGAATCCTAAAACAGGGCAGATGATGACAGAGGAAGAAGCCACTGCTGCTGTGACACAAGCCACAATGCCGACTCCCGTTGCAACACCAGAGCAACCGACCAGTGGTTTAGCACAAGCCGCACAAATGCGTGACCCCGCAATGGCAAATATGAATAGCGGGTCGGATATTGTGCACAAGCCTACTAAACCTAAAGAAACCATTCAGCCGATTAAGAAAAATCAATGGTTTACGACATGGCGTTTGTACACCCAAAATGCAGGATTGCAAATGCACGAATGGCAAGGGCCGAATAAAGCCAGCTTTTCGGAAGCGGTTGCCGCCGGTTTTGCGCAAACGGCACAGCATTTGGCTGCCTTATCGCCTGCAACTAAAGTGACAACCACTATCCCAGATACCAGCAATATTAATACAACGACTGCACCTGTCATTGAAGCAGCACCTGTGCCTGTAGATGCCAACGCACCTGTACAAGAAGTGATGTTAGTGGTGAGCGGAATTAATAATTTAAGCGACTATACGACAGTTAGAGCTTATTTAAGCAATTTAGCCTTAGTGCGTGCTGTAGATGTGCATAGCATGACACAAGGTGAAGTGACTTACCGTTTAACGGTGACTGGCGATGAAAATGCTTTGCAAACGGCGATTGGTAGCGGGGCGACCTTAAGCGGGGTGAATATTTTACCTGGGGTGAATTTGTATCGTTACAATCGGCCTTAGTCTATTGAGTTTGTAGGGTGGAATAGGCGCAAGCCGTATTCCACCATGCGGTTGATAATCTGCTTTTACTCAACCATGTGCAGATATTTATGGTGGAATACGCTTCGCTATTCCACCCTAGTGTGTCCTGAAGGAAAGCAATGGCTTTCCCCGCTGTATTAAAGATGAGAGAAGGTCTCTCGGTTTCGGCAACCCGATGCTGGAATCAAACCGCCCCGTGCGGCTATCGTTAAAAGCGAGTGTCGTGAGCG
>QKBZ01000360.1 GCA_003245895.1 Beggiatoa sp. | reverse complement strand
AGCAGCCCTGTGGATGATTGCGCAAAATCCACCCGAAGTGGCCATTTTAGAAATTGGTTTAGGTGGGCGTTTAGATGTAGTCAACATCGTGGAACCTGATGTCTCGGTGATCACTAATGTTGCCTTAGATCATATGGATTGGTTAGGTCATGACCGAGAGCAAATCGGTTTTGAAAAAGCCGGTATTTTCCGTGCGCAACGACCTGCGGTGTATGGCGAAAGCATTCCACCGGCCAGCGTCGTGCAACAAGCACAAGCTTTAAGCACACATTTGTTTATTGCAGGGCAAAATTTTCACGTCGAAACCAACGCTGATCACACTTGGTCATGGCACAGTGCAGCGCAAAGCTATGCACAATTACCCTTACCCGCATTACAAGGCAGTTATCAAATTAACAATGCAGCGACTGTGTTAATGGCCTTAACCTGTCTGCAAGATCGCTTACCAGTGGCGCGTGAGGCAATTGAATACGGTTTACAACATTGCCAATTGCTAGGGCGTTTATATTGTTTAGAACAACCGTGGCGTGTGTTTGATGTTGCTCATAACCCGCATGGCGTGGCGGTGTTGCAAAGCTTTTTAGCACAACATCAATTAGGTGGAAAAATGCACGCGGTGGTAGGTGTAATGCGTGATAAAGCCAGCGCGGAATTATTAGCCCTAATGCTGCCCTTAATTTCAGAATGGCATGTGGCAGCCCCAGCAGTGGCACGCGCTGCATCTGCGGAACGCTTGCAGCAAGAGTTGCAGCAGTTAGGCGCAGAAAGTGTGCATGTTTATCCTTCCATTGCAGAAGCGTATCAACATGCACGTAGCCAGTTAGCCGAAACAGATCAGCTTGTGGTGTTTGGCTCTTTCTTTACGGTGGCAGAAGCTTTGCGAGCGGAAGACAGTACGTTGTAGGGCGGATAAGGCGTTAGCCGTCATCCGCCATCAATTTCTAAGCTCAGCTTAGTTTTCTGTACACCTGAGTTCAACGAAAATTATCATTAAAAACAAAGTTATGCTTCTCGTCCCCAAATACCGAGGCTGTAAAAGAACTGGCAAAAACACCAATTTTTCGCTTGTAAGTCATTGATTTTTCGTTGTCGAGCAGAGCAAAAATGGAGTTCTTTTACAACCTCACCATTTGGGAATGCAGTCGTGACGTGCCACGTCACGAGTGAACTAAACGACGAATTTAGCTCCGATCTTGGAACCCGCGACGCAGCGCGTCGTGACTGCATTCCCACGCAAAGCGCGTGGGAACGAGAAACCAATTGTTTTTACAACAAATATTTCGTCAAACTCAGGTCTGTACGGTTTATTCTGAAAATTCTGATTCAGACAAGCAGCATCGCGGCGGATGACGGCTTACGCCTTATCCGCCCTACGCCTAAACCCAACTCACTCAGCAACAGGCAAAAACTGTTGCCAAGGCACTCGCCGTCGCCACCAATGACGCGCTCGACTGCGGGTTAAGCAAAACATTCTTTGGTCGCACGGGTATAACACTAAGGTTTCTAATTGACGCTGAGATAAGGCGGTTAATAAAGGTAAACACCAATTTTCGTTTACGTGTTGCAGCCATGCACTGCAATCTTGTAAGGCATCTAACGGTGCTTGTAGTGTTAACAAATAATCCCCAGCCGTATTAATTTGATCTAACCACGCTTGTGCATTAGCAGGCTGTGTTTGAGAAGGGGCTTGTGTGAGTTTCGCTAAACCGAGTACTAAAGGATCGTCGCTCCAAACGCCTGCCCAGCGTGGTGTCGGTGCGGCGGGGAGTTGCCCTACGCCCCAAGGCCATACGCTATTAACGGGAAATTCGCCACGCGCTTCGCGGGCTTCATTAATAGGGCTTTGATGCAATAACATTTGGATTTCATTTAAATATTTTTTCCATGTTAAGGCATCATCACCCGTCGGCATATGACGAAACACATCGCGCCCTAACATTTCACCAACGGGCACGGTGTGCAAGTCTACATGCTGTGGCAAACGTACATACCAACGGCTAGGCGTGGGGGCGGAAAACTGTAAACCATCTTCGGCAAAGTGCTGATTTAATGCTTGTATAAAACCATCGACCTCTGCTTGGCTTAAGGAAAATACCGAAGCAGCATCAAACAATAACACGCGATCTTGATCGGCTTTAAAGTAAACCGGATCAACACGCAGCCAAATATCTTGCCCACAATCTCCCGCATCAAATAAACATGTCAAGGCTGCCAGCGGCGGTTCCGCTTTCACCGGCAAATCGAATAATTGCAAAATGCTGGCAGTCCAACCTGTACTTGTCCACGGTTCCACATAAGCCCGTGACAACAAACGCTCAAAGGCTTCTAGCCTTACAGTGAGCGCATTCATCGCTTGATTGGTGAATAAATCAGGAATAACTAAATGGAGAACAGCGTGGTCTGAGGTGCGAGCATTCATAACGGTGATTTAAACAGTAAATTTCTTTTTACAATTGGTTTATCTGGCTTGCTTTCAAGCAGATGAAGCTTTTTTAGCTGTGAGGAAATAACCTAAAATCCGCTAAAACCATGAAAAAACAATGGCGATATTACAAGAGAGCACATACAATACCACCAGTTTAATGCTTTTCAGTAAGGCTTATCGCGTTTAAGTGACTTGAGTAACGTCGGTAGGTAGTGTTATTTTATTGTGTACATCGCCTACTACATTTGAAGTTAGTAAGCTGGCTGTCTTTGACAATACAAGTAACTAACTTAACCTCTACAAACTGTCATGCCAGTGTGATTGAATGACGCTGAACATGATTGTCTTAAGATTAATCAATATGATGGCTACACGGATAGTAGGTACATTTAAAAATTTCATACTGGCTCAATATGTGCTTATATCTCCACTCTGTTTACAAGCCTAACATTTGGGGATAGCTTATGCACCTGATGGCATTGAGCCATGCACCCTGTTTTAATGGAAACCCAACTATCTTGCATTTTCTGCAAGATAGCAATTGTATTAGGTGCTTTTTCTTTCTATCCAGAACAAACATTAACTAACGTAATATGACCGCTAGCACTTCTTCTGCAACGCTCTCTAGTGTTTTTACTCAAATATCGACTCTGTTAAAAACTGTTTGGCATTTTATGCTGCGCATTTTTAACGCAATTATTGCAGTTCCCAAATATATTTTAAGAAAAATCGCTGATTTTATTTTAGATAAATTGCCCTACTTCGTAGTGAGCTTTTTAATTTTATTGTTAATTATTGTTTTTTTCTGGCAACGCATTTTTATCTCTATTCATGCAGGGGAAGCGGGGGTTTTATACGAGCGTTTCGGTATTGGTACCGTGATCGATTATGTTTACCCTGAAGGCTTTCACGTCGTTAACCCTTTCAA
>QKBZ01000351.1 GCA_003245895.1 Beggiatoa sp. | reverse complement strand
CATATTTAAAAATGTATCAACAGAAAAGTCAGCAGGCACAAGATGCTGCAAATAAATTATTACAACAAGTTAATAATAACAATTCGTTTAAAGACTATATTAAAAATTATTTATCGATGGAGCATAGTATTTATCAGCAATTGCTAATAAACCCACCAAAAGAAAAAACAGAAGAAGCCGAGTTAATTGAAAATAATTTTAATGCTTTAAGCTCGATGGCGAATATTAACTTGATGGGCGAATATGTGTTGCAAGATACAAAACACGAGTTACAAACAAATGGTAATGATATTGTTAATTCCTTAACCATTAAAGTAGTTGTGTTATTATTGATCACATTCTTTGTCAGTATTCGCTTTGTACGCTCTATTACACGTCCCTTAAGACAAATGGAGCAAGCGATTAATCGCTTAGGTAGAGGCAGCTTTGAGCAACCAATAGAAATCCAAGGTACGAGCGATTTGATTAAACTAGGACAACGCTTAGAATGGTTACGTCAGCGTTTAAATGATTTAGAAGCCAGTAAAGCGCGTTTTATTCAACATATTTCTCATGATTTAAAAACGCCACTGACAGCGATTAAGGAAGGGGTGAGTTTATTACAAACGGCAGGTTTTGGTCATTTGACCACTGATCAACAAGAAATTGTACAAATTGTGGAAAAGAACAGTATTCGCTTACAAAAACTGATTGAAGATTTACTCAATTTTCAAAGCACGCACTTACAAACCATACGCTTAGAACTCACGGAAGCAAGAGCCGATCAGTTGATTCTACAAGTGTGTGAGCGACATAGTTTGGCATTGCGATCACGTCAACTGCATGTTGACACCCAGCTAGCACCGATTAGTATTTCAGTAGATGAAGATAAATTCCTCAATATTATCGATAACTTGCTGTCAAATGCTTTAAAATACGCCCCCGCAAATAGCGTCATCAGTTTACAATGCTGGATGTACGAACAACATATTATTATACAAATACATGACGATGGTCCTGGTATCGATCCTGCTGACCGCCCCCACATTTTTGAGGCATTCTATCAAGGTCGTCGTCCTGCCAGCTCTAGTTTACAAGGCAGTGGTTTGGGACTTGCTATCGTGCAACACTATGTTCATGCACATCAAGGCAACATCGCAATATTAGACTGCGAACAAGGTACGACTTTCCAAGTGTCGCTGCCTGTTGCAGGGCCTAGCACGCCAGTGCTAAATCCATTGCGTACCCTTACACCGCCACTGCTTAAGTCGTCGTCCCAAACACTGGTGCTTTAGTATTTTTTGACCTTTTACTGAGATGAACATTATGCTTTTTCATTTCTCATTTCGCCTGTATAAACTGCTGATTTTATTGCTACTGTTTACTTATTCAGGTTGTGTATCCATGTCGCCTAATCAAACAAGTACAACGCCTAGCGCGCCAACGACAACAAATACACCTGTAGCCAGCACTCAGACAGTCGCGTATAAACCTACCGAGGATCAAAGCAGCCCGATTGTTAGCGATACCTTGAAATATTTTAATAACTTAACGCAATTTAGTGCGAGTGATGTGAAAGCAGCACGACAACAAGCAGAACGCGATTTTAATCAACAAGGCTCACCGGATAACCGCTTGCGTTTAGCCTTAATTTTAGGCTTTTCGCCTACACAACCTGCACCCAGCCAAGCGTTAAAATTGTTAACTGAATTTCCAGCCAGCCAATTACGCGGAGATCGCGTATTGCAAGGCTATGTCGTCTTATTGCAAGGTCAATTGAAACAGCAAATTGAGTGGCAACGCCAGCAAGCGGATTGGCAACGTCAACAAACAGACCTGCAAAGCGAATTACAACAAACGAAAGCGAGTCATACACAGTTAGAGAATAAACTAGAAGCGTTAAAAAATATCGATGCGGAATTCTCTAACCGTCCAGCAATAGAACCTCAACCTGTCAAATGAAACACGCTGCTGTAATATTAATTGTTGATGATGATGCCGACTTGCGCCATTTACTCGGTTTACGCTTAAAAGGTGCAGGTTATCAAGTTATTAGTGCAGAAAGTGCCGAGCAAGCCTTAACACAATTGGCGGTACAACAACCGCAGCTTGTGATTACTGATTTGCAAATGGCGGGCATGGACGGTATGGCATTTTTCCGGCAAGTGCATCAGCAAATGCCTGCTCTGCCAGTGCTGATTTTAACCGCACATGGCACGATTCCCAGTGCAGTTGCTGCGTTACAAGAAGGCGTGTTTTGTTATTTAACCAAGCCATTTGAGCCACAAGAGTTATTGGCACAAGTGGAAAAAGCCTTAACACTGAATACCCAGCAAGCACAGTTGTCTGATGATGAAGCATGGCGTGCCGGTATCATCACCCGCAGCCCGAATGTATTAGAGATTTTAAACGAAGCGCGTTTAGCGGCAGCCAGTGAAGCCAATATTTTTATCAATGGTGAAAGTGGAACGGGTAAGGAGTTGATTGCACGCGCAATTCACCGTGCTAGTCCGCGCCATAATAAGCCATTTATTGCCGTAAATTGCAGCGCAATTCCTGATAGTTTGTTTGAGTCTGAGTTGTTTGGTCATGTGAAGGGTGCGTTTACGGGTGCGTTAAATAATCACGAAGGATTATTTCAAGCAGCACATGGTGGCACTTTATTTTTAGATGAAATTGGCGATTTGCCATTGCCTTTGCAGACTAAGCTGCTGCGCGTATTGCAAGAGCGGCAAGTGCGTCCAGTGGGGGCGACACGCAGCATTGATGTTGATGTGCGCATTATCTCCGCCACACATTTGAATTTAGAGCAGCGCATGGAGTCGGAGCAGTTTCGGGAGGATTTATATTACCGCTTAAATGTGGTGAGTCTCAAATTGCCGCCGTTGAGTGAGCGCCGTGAAGATATTCCACTGTTAGCACAACATTTCATTACTCAGTTAGCTGCGCGTAATCACAAACAGATCACGGGGTTTTCGCCGGAAGCCTTAGACGTGTTGGTTCATGCCAGTTTACCCGGTAATGTGCGTCAGTTATTTAACGTGGTTGAGCAAACAGTAGTGTTATCGGTGAGTCCGATTATTTCAGCCGCGTTAGTGCAAAAAGCATTGCGAGATCGACCACCTGAATTGTTGTCGTTTAACGAGGCGCGTAGTCGGTTTGAGCGGGATTATTTGGTGCAGTTGTTAAAAATTGCACAAGGGAATGTTAGTCAGGCAGCGCGAATGGCGCAGCGAAATCGCACGGATTTTTATAAGTTGTTGAGTCGGCATGATTTAGACCCTGCGGTGTTTAAGGAAGGATCGGGGAAGGAGTCGTAAGCAAATCTTGTTGCCGCTGTAGGGTGGAATAGCGCAGCGTATTCCACCATAAACCTCTGCAAATCGCTCAATCGTGATAGACGACATGCCTTATGGTGGAATACGGCTTGCGCCTATTCCACCCTACAACAACACATTTCAAGCCTTAAGCGTGAATCATACGTCCATCAACCGCTAACGCAGCTTCGTGCATACCTTCAGATAAGGTTGGGTGACCATGAATTGTACGGGCTAAATCTTCACTGCTGCCGTCAAATTCCATCGCTAATACCGCTTCACCTAATAATTCAGAAGCAGAAATACCGAAGATGTGAACACCTAAGATACGATCTGTTTTCGCATCTGCGATCATACGGATCATACCGCTAGTGTCGCCGTGAGCCATTGCACGACCGCTGGCCATAAATGGGAATTGACCCACTTTGTATTCAACACCGGCTTTTTTCAGCTCTTCTTCAGTGCGACCAACCCATGCAACTTCAGGCCATGTGTAGATAACCCAAGGCATGATGTCATAATGCATTTCAGTCTTCTGACCGGCTAAACGCTCAGCAACCATAATGGCTTCTTCAGAACCTTTATGCGCTAACATTGGGCCGCCAATTACGTCGCCCACTGCGTACACGTTAGGTACTGCGGTTTGACGGTTTGCGTCTACTTGGATAAAGCCGCGCTCGTCGATTTTCACGCCGATTTCAGCCGCGTTTAAACCTTCAGTGTTTGGCTTACGACCGACTGCAACGATTAATTTATCAACAGTAATGGTTTGTGAACCTTTGCTGTCTTCATAGGTTAATTTCACTTCGCCGTTTTCAACCACTGCGTTAGACACTTTCGCGCCTACGCTGATTTTTAAACCTTGCTTGGTGAATTCTTTCATTGCAGCAGCGGCAATTTTACGGTCAACCGGTGCTAAGAAATCAGGTAACGCTTCTAAAATGGTTACGTCGCTACCTAAGCGACCCCATACGCTACCTAACTCTAAACCGATTGCGCCCGCACCAATCACGCCTAAGCGTTTAGGCACTTCGCTGAATTCTAATGCGCCAGTTGAATCAACGATGTATTCGTTATCAACCACAGCAACAGGAATACGTGCAGGTACAGAACCAGTCGCGATGATGATGTTGTCTGCTGTGATGGTTTTTGTTTTGCCATCGACATCAGTGATTTCGACTTGTTGACCGCCTAATAATTTAGCAGTTCCTTCAAGGCGGTCGATTTTATTTTTGCGGAATAAACCCGCTACACCACCGGTTAATTTTTGCACGATTTCATCTTTGCGTTTTAACATGGTGCTGACATCAATATTCACGTTGCTCGCGCTAATACCGTGTTCTGCCGCATGTTTTTGCAAATGATAATAGTGGTGAGAAGAATCTAATAAAGCTTTAGAAGGGATACAACCTACGTTTAAGCAAGTACCGCCTAACGCATTTTTGCCATCTTTACCGATCCATTTTTCAACACAGGCGGTTTTCATGCCTAATTGCGCGCAACGAATGGCAGCAACATAACCGGCAGGGCCTGCACCGATGACAACAACTTGATAATCAGCCATGAGAAAATACACTCCTTGGGGTAACTCAATCTAACAAAGCAAATACAGAACATGTACAACGGTTACGCAGCCTTCACTGCGTAACCGTCCAGCAACCGGCTTATAAATCTAATACTAAACGTGCTGGGTCTTCGACTGCTTTCTTGATTGAAACCAAGAATTGTACTGCGTCACGACCGTCGATGATGCGGTGATCATAAGTCAACGCAACATACATGATTGGACGAATCACAACTTGACCATTTTCTGCAATAGGACGCTCAACAATGTTGTGCATGCCTAAGATCGCACTTTGAGGTGGGTTCAAGATCGGTGTAGACATCATAGAACCGAAGATACCACCGTTAGTGATACTGAAAGTACCACCGGTTAAGTCTTCCATGGTTAACTTCGCGTCACGCGCTTTTTGACCGTAACCGGCAATCGCTTTTTCTACGTCAGCAAAAGACATAGCATCAACGTCACGCAGAATAGGTACTACTAAGCCACGAGGAGAGCTTACTGCGATACCGATGTCATAGTAACCGTGATAAATGATGTCATCACCTTCGGTAGACGCGTTGATGATTGGGAATTGTTGTAACGCAGCCACCGCAGCTTTAGTGAAGAAAGACATAAAGCCGAGTTTAGTGCCGTGACGTTTTTCAAATTCGTCTTTGTATTTGGCACGCACGTCCATCATTGGCTTCATGTTGATTTCATTAAATGTGGTCAACAGAGCGTGTTCTTGTTGTGCGCCTAATAAGCGTTTAGCAGCACTCTTACGCAGACGAGTCATTGGTACACGTTCTTCAGAACGTACACCCATAACAGGTGCTGGCGCTGCTGCACCACCGGCTGCATTTTTCAGCATATCGCCTTTAGTCACGCGATCACCACTGTGTGGTACAGACGCAGGGTTAACACCTTGCTCTGCGGCCATTTTGCGTACTGCTGGGCTGGTTTTAGGATCAGCACTGCTAGCTGCTGCTACAGGTGCTGGCTCCGCCGCTGGCGCAGGTGCTGCCGCAGCAGGTGCTTCTGCTTTAGGTGCAGCCGTTGCCGCAGTATCTAAATGGCCTAAAATTTGTTCGCTTTCTACGCTTTCACCATCAGGTTTAGCGATGTCTTTTAATACCCCAGCAGTGGGTGCTACAACTTCTAATACAACTTTATCTGTTTCGATGTCGACTAATTTTTCGCCTTCTTCGACAGCATCCCCTGGTTGTTTGTACCACTCTAATACAGTGGCTTCTGCAACAGACTCAGCAAGAACTGGAACTTTAATTTCTTCTATAGACACGATTGAGTTTCCTTCTGGTGGAGTAATTTATCTAAATTACGCATGATAAAAATTCACCACAATCGGTTTCAGTCAGCGGCCACCCGCACCAATGACTTGACGGCATTGGCAGCAAGTTCCCCGTCCGCGATCACAGTTTGGTACAAAAACGATCATTGTTGTTGCAGTATCTATATGCACCTACAGATTTCACCGATTGCAGTACGTTCAGCCGTCTGCCCGTCCTGCTGACAGACGACTGAGCGCTAAAGCTTAAGCAGTACGTCGGGCGTTGCCGCGTTCTTCCAGTTGTAAGGCTTCGTTGAGGAAGTCTTGTAACTGTTGACGGTGCATGCTTAAAGAGCCTACCGCTGGAGACGCAGAAGCTGGGCGACCTGCGTATTCAATACGGCCTTCTTCATGGCTTAAGTTCACATCCATGTGCGCACGCATATACCACCATGCCCCTTGGTTACGTGGTTCTTCTTGTACCCATACACGGTGTTTAACGTGTGGGTAACGTGCTAACACTTCGCTGATCGCTTGTTTTGGATATGGATATAATTGCTCTAAACGGATGATAGCAATGTCATCAATACCATGCTCTTCACGCGCTTCAACGAGGTCATAATACACTTTACCAGAGCAGAACAGTAAGCGGTTCACTTTTTCCGGTACGATGTTTGGATCGACTTCATCAATCACAACTTGGAAGCCTTGATCGGTGAATTCGTTGAAGTGAGACACTGCACGTTTGTGACGTAATAAGCTCTTAGGCGACATCACGATCAATGGTTTGCGATATGGACGCACGATTTGACGACGTAACATATGGAAACATTGTGCAGGTGTAGTCGGTACACACACTTGCATGTTGTCTTCTGCGCATAATTGCAGATAACGCTCTAAACGGGCTGATGAATGCTCAGGCCCTTGACCGTCGTAACCGTGTGGTAACAACATGGTTAAGCCGCTGAAACGACCCCATTTAGATTCAGATGAGCTGATGAATTGATCCATCACCACTTGCGCACCGTTAGCGAAGTCACCAAACTGCGCTTCCCAAATCACTAAAGTGTGTGGGTCAGAAGAGGTGAAACCAAATTCAAAGCCTAATACCGCTTCTTCAGATAACAACGAGTTGATCACTAAGAAGTTCGCTTGTTTTTCTGACAAGTTGCGTAATGGTAAGTAGGTTTCGCCAGTGTTAGATTCATGCAATACCGCGTGACGGTGAGCAAAGGTACCACGACCGCAGTCTTGACCAGATAAACGTACTGGTGTGCCTGCTTCTAATAAGCTGGCATAAGCTAAAGTTTCTGCGCTACCCCAGTCTAATGGTAATTCGCCTTCACCCATTTTACGGCGTGCGTCCATCAATTTAGCCACACTACGGTTCAGCTTAAAGCCTTCTGGTAAAGTGGTTAAGCGGTTCATGAAATCTTTGATTTCCGCTTCAGTGATGGTGGTGTCGGCTGGGTCAGCCCAGTTAGTCCCAATGAATGGGCGCCAGTCAATCGCGTTTTTGAACTCAAGGTTAACCGGACGTGATACTACGTCTTGGGTTTTTAACGCTGCACGGTATTGTTGCAGCATGACTTCGCCTTCTTCTGGGCCAATCAAACCTTCTTCCGCTAATTTTTGCGCGTAAACCGCTTGGGTTTTGGTTTGTTTAGCGATTTGGCTGTACATGACTGGCTGAGTCGCGGCTGGCTCGTCAGCTTCGTTGTGACCGTGACGACGGTAGCAGATTAAGTCAATCACTACGTCTTTGTTAAACGCCATACGGTAATCCATTGCTAAGCGCGTGATAAAGATCACTGCTTCTGGATCGTCGCCGTTTACATGGAAAATTGGTGCTTGAACCATTTTCGCTACATCTGTGCAGTACAGCGTAGAGCGAGAGTCTAATGGATCGCTAGTGGTGAAACCGATTTGGTTGTTGATCACTAAGTGGATAGTACCACCAGTGCCGTAACCGCGTGTTTCTGCCAAGTTTAAGGTTTCCATCACTACGCCTTGACCGGCAAACGCTGCGTCACCGTGAATTAACACAGGTAACACGGAGTTTTTGTTGTTGCCACGGCGTTCTTGGCGCGCCCGTACTGAACCTTCAACCACTGGATTGATAATTTCTAAGTGAGAAGGGTTAAAGGCTAAGGCTAAATGCACCATGCCACCTGGGGTGCTAACTTCTGACGAGAAGCCTTGGTGATATTTCACGTCACCAGAACCTTGATGCTGTTTCGCTTTACCTTCAAACTCAGAGAATAAATCTTTAGGACGTTTACCTAAAATATTCACTAATACGTTTAAGCGGCCACGGTGAGCCATACCTAATACGACTTCGGCGATACCTTCTCTACCTGCATGCTGGATTAAATCGTCCAACATCGGAATTGTACTTTCGCCACCCTCCAGAGAGAAACGTTTTTGACCGACATATTGTGTATGTAAGTAGTCTTCCAGACCTTGTGCGGCGGTCAAACGCTCTAAAATTTGTTTTTTAGTATCAACATCCAGTTTAAAATCACCTTTTGCGCCTTCTAAACGTTGTTGAATCCAACGTTTTTGTGAAGTGTCGGTGATGTGCATGTATTCTGCACCGATGTTGCCGCAGTAAACTTTTTTCAGCAGCGCAATAATATTGGATAAGTTTTCCCGATCCATGCCATATAATGAGCCTGTGTCGAACACAGTTTTCATATCGGCTTCGTTTAAGCCGTAGAATGAAGGCTCTAAGTCAGGGACTTGTTGACGCTCTTGCAGGTTTAAAGGGTCTAAGTTTGAGCGTTGGTGAGCACGGAAACGGTAAGCATTGATTAAGCGCAGTACTGCGGATTGTTTTTTTGCAAACTCAAATAAAGCTTCTTGATCCAGCTCGCCCCCAGTACCTGCTCCATGTCTGGGTTTATAATCCGTATAGCGTGCTTGAATCGGGAAGTGAGCGACCTCTGGCTGCGCCATTGGCTGTTCTTGCTGTAATTTAGCAAAATATTGACGCCAATTTTCATCGACCTGACTTGGATCAGCGAGGTAGGCTTCATACAAATCATCAATAAAATGCGCATTATAGAGATAGGTTTGTGTGTCCATTTTTGTTCCTGTTAGATGTGTTTAGGCTTACCGGAGCATTTTATGAAAGTATAATGATAAGTTATTTGTTATCATAAATCGAAGCTTATTTGTGTTGTTTGTTGTATGACGACACAATAAGGCTTCTGGCAAATGGGAATCTGACCTATATACGATAGGTGATTTCTCCCATATCCCCTTAATAATCATAGATATAGCGAACCCAACAAAAGGACGTAAAGGAAATACATATGAAACAACCCGTTCGTGTTGCTGTCACTGGTGGTGCAGGTCAAATCTCCTACTCTCTGTTATTTCGGATTGCCTCTGGTGAGATGTTAGGCCCAGATCAGCCAGTTATCTTACACCTGTTAGAAATGCCTGTCGCATTGGAAGCCTTAAAAGGCGTTGCGATGGAAATCGACGACTGCGCATATCCATTACTGCAAGACATCATCATCAGCGATGACTTAAAAGTGACTTTCACTGATGTTGACTATGCATTGTTAGTAGGCGCGACTCCTCGTGGTCCTGGCATGGAACGTAACGACTTATTACGGGTGAACGGTGACATCTTCACTAAACAAGGTAAAGCGTTAAACGACTACGCTAGCCGTGACGTTAAAGTATTAGTAGTGGGCAACCCTGCAAATACCAATGCTTATATTGCAATGAAATCTGCGCCAGATTTAAATCCACGCAACTTCACTGCAATGACTCGCTTAGACCACAACCGTGCGTTAAGCCAATTAGCAGCTAAAACTGGTTCTCGTGTAACAGACATCAAAAACATGGTGATCTGGGGTAACCACTCTGCGACTCAATATCCTGACATCAGCCACACCACTATCGCTGGTAAAGCAGCTAAAGATTTAGTTGATCAAGATTGGATCGTGAACGACTTCATCCCAACTGTACAACAACGTGGTGCTGCAATCATTAAAGCACGCGGTAAATCAAGTGCAGCTTCTGCTGGTTATGCAGCATTAGAACACATGCGTGATTGGGCATTAGGTACTGATGAATGGGTAAGCATGGGTATCCCTAGCGATGGCAGCTATGGCATTCCTGAAGGCTTAATGTACTCTTTCCCTGTCACCATCAAAAATGGTGAGTACAGCATCGTACAAGGCTTATCAATCGACGAATTCAGCCAAGCGCGTATGGATGCAACTCAGAAAGAGTTAGAAGAAGAACGTGCAGCAGTTGCTGACTTATTAGGCGGCTAAGCCCGTTTAAGGTTCAACGTCTGCTGTCCGCTTTGGCCAGCAGACGCTAAGCCGAAAAAAAGGCGCGCGAGAACGGGGAGTCTCGCCACGCCAAACCACCAAAGGAGGATGGAGGAAACGATTACAAGCAACATAACCGTTGCCTAGACTGATGAAAAATAAATCTTGTAAACACTTTTATCCCTGAATTAGTATTTACAATGCTATTAGTGTAAAAAAATACAAGCCATTCAGACATTAAAACAATTTAATCCTTATCCTAAATTGTTTTTATCATTGCCCCACCTGCCCTTTGTTTCCTGCCATTCCGGCGATTTAAATACCGATAAATGCTATAACGCGCACGGTTTCGCGTGTTAATATCATGTTTGTTTTAATAAGAACTAAACTTGCTAAGGATTAACTCACTGCCATTTAAGCGGTTGACTCGTAGGGTGGAATAGGCGCAAGCCGTATTCCACCATAAGGCTGATAATCTGCTCTGACTTAACGACTTGCAGAGCTTTATGGTGGAATACGCTGCGCTATTCCACCCTACATCACGTCCGCACAAAAACTGGCAGGCTTCATTTTGATTTTAAGTACAGTAGACCGTTAGTTATGAATACAGCACTGAATACCCAAGCGGTAGCCGCGACCTTAGCCACGCATGAAGATGTACAGCAATACATGCTGTCTGTTGGGCAAGCCGCCCGTCAAGCCTCTTATCAACTGGCGCGCATTAGCACACAAGAAAAAAATGCGGCGTTAGCTGCCATTGCCGATCAATTGCAACAGCAACGTGCTGCCTTGGTGGAAGCCAATGCGCAAGATTTAGAGCGAGGGCGTGCCAACGGCTTAAGCGAAGCGATGTTAGACCGCTTAACGCTCACCGATGCCCGCATTGACAGCATGATTGAAGGCGTGTTGCAAATCGTGGAGTTGCCCGATCCGATTGGCACCATCACCGATTTGCATTATCGACCAGAAGGCTTTCAGTTAGGCAAAATGCGCGTGCCGTTAGGGGTTATCGGTATCATTTACGAATCACGGCCTAATGTGACCATTGATGCCGCCGCTTTGTGCTTAAAATCCGGTAATGCCACCATTTTACGCGGTGGTTCTGAAGCGATTCATTCTAACCAAGCCATAGCAGCCTGTATTCAAGCCGGTTTAGCGGCAAGCGGTTTGCCAGCAGAAGCGGTGCAAGTGGTGAAAACCACGGATCGTGCGGCGGTAGGCGAGTTGATTAGCATGCCGCGTTATGTTGATGTCATTATCCCTCGTGGTGGTAAAGGCTTGATTGAACGCATTAGTGCAGAAGCCCGCGTGCCGGTCATCAAGCACTTAGATGGTATTTGCCATGTTTATATCGATGATGCTGCCGATTTAGAAAAAGCGATTAACGTCGCTTACAACGCAAAAACCCAGCGTTATGGCACTTGCAACACCATGGAAACCCTACTGGTTGCCGCTAGTGTTGCCGAAAAAGTGTTACCTGCTTTAGCAAAGCAATATCAAGAAACTGGCGTTGAGTTACGCGGCTGTGCGCAAACCTGCGCCTTGCTACCGCATGTTGTTCAAGCAGCAACATCGGAAGATTGGGACACTGAATACCTTGCGCCAATTTTATCGATTAAAGTTGTTTCTGGCTTAGATGAAGCAATTGCGCATATTCGTGACCATAGCTCACAACACACAGATTCTATTATCACGGAAAACTGGAGCCACGCCCGCCGCTTTATGGCTGAAGTCGATTCAAGCTCCGTGATGGTGAATGCCTCTACTCGTTTAGCAGACGGCTTTGTCTATGGTTTAGGTGCAGAAATCGGCATTAGCACTGATAAATTTCACGCACGCGGCCCTGTGGGTTTAGAGGGCTTAACCTCGCAAAAATACATTGTGTTAGGTGAAGGACATATTCGGAATTAAGCAGTTATGACAACAGCGGCGGACAGCAAGCCTATTGGCTTATTAGGCGGCACTTTTGATCCCATTCATCATGGGCATTTGCGCTTAGCACTGGAATTATATGAACGATTGGATTTAGCCGAAGTGCGCTTGTTGCCTGCCGCCAGTCCGCCGCATAAAAACCAACCTATGGCTGATAGCCAGCTACGTTTGCAAATGGTGCAAGCGGC
>QKBZ01000449.1 GCA_003245895.1 Beggiatoa sp. | reverse complement strand
AAATCAGACCAGAATCTTGTTCATAACCAGGCAAATAGACAACATCGGGATTTAAGTGTTTCACTTTTAATAATATGTCACTGAAATCAACTTGCGTTTCCCGATAAGCCCCTTCCCACAACACTTCGCCGCCTTGTTGGGTAAAGTATTGCTTGAAGATTTGGCTTAAGCCAATGCTATATTCTGTTGTTACATTGGTTAACATCACCGCCGTTTTCACTTTTAAGGTCTCGCGGGCAAATTGTGCCATTACCTGACCTTGAAACGCATCGGTGAAGCAAACGCGAAACACATAGTCTAAATCTTTCGTCACATCAGGATTCGTTGCGATATTCGCTATCATTGGAATTTTAGCATTGTTTAAAATAGGCCCTGCAATTAAGGCATGTGAACTCCTTTCTGGCCCCAATGCCGCAACGACTTTTTCTTTAACTGCTGTTAAGGCCGCGTAACGACTGCCTAATGGTGAACTTTTGTCATCTAAGATCAATAACTCAATGGGACGACCTAACACGCCTCCTTCAGCATTGACCTGTGCAGCCGCTAATTCGACACCTTGTAAACTGGATTTACTGCTTGAGGAAGAAATACCCGTTTGACTATAAATGGCCGCGATTTTGATAGGCTCCACTGTTTCCGCAGCCAAACAAAATGCACTGCTTAGGCTCAAAGCAATGAAAGTCACCATTAAGCGAATTAACAAGCAGAACCTCCTCTAAAGCTGCTGAAAGTGGCAAAAGAATGTACACGGCAAAAGAATGTACACGGCAATAAATTAAGCATTGTCACAGTCTTGTAGGGCAGATAAGGCGTAAGCCGTCATCCGCCGTCAGTGGCTTATCGGTTGTTTATTGCGCGCTAGGGGGCTGTACAGACTCAATAAATTTAAATTCACCATTATCGCTAATCTGTAAAATCACCGCCGACTTGTTAATTGGATCACCTTGCTCATCTAAAGTAATGGAGCCAGTAACACCTGAAAAATCGCGTGTTTGACTTAACGCTAAGCGAATTTTATCACCTTGCGTACTATTTGCCCGTGTAATCGCATCGGCTAATACCATCATGGCATCGTAGCCGGTTGCCATTGCGGCAACGGCGGGAATCTCCTGATGGTACTTGGCTTGATAAACACGTTTTAACTTTTCATTGGCAGGATATTCTACTTTAGGGTGCCAATGGGTAGAAAAGTAACTGCCATAAACGGCTTCGCCACCAAACTCTCGTAAACCACCTGCTGACCAACCATCCGCGCCTAAAAATTGACTTTGAACACCTAATAAACGGGCTTGTTTTAAAATTAAGCCTGAATCTCGGTAATAACCAGGTAAATACACAACATCAGGATTTAATTGCTTAATTTTTGACAGTAATGGGCTGAAATCGACTTGTTTTTCGCGATACCCTGCTTCCCACAACACATCACCCTCGGCTTGGGTAAAGAATTGTTTGAAAATGCTTGATAAATCAATGCTATATTCAGCTCCTACATTGGTTAAGATAACCGCTGTTTTTGCTTTTAAGGTCTTGCGGGCAAATTGTGCCATTACGCGGCCTTGAAACGCATCCGTAAAACAGATGCGAAATACATACTCTAAATCTTTAGTCACTGCGGGATTAGTGGCGATATTAGAGACCATCGGAATTTTGGCATCGTTTAAAATAGGCCCCGCAATTAAGGAGTGAGAACTCCATGCTGGTCCTACCACCGCAACCACTTTTTCTTTAACCGCTGTTAATGCCGCTTGACGACTGCCCAGCGGTGAACTTTTGTTATCAAGCTCTAATAGCTCAATCGGACGACCTAACACCCCACCTTCAGCATTAAGCTGCTCTACCGCTAATTCCACGCCTTGCAAACTGATTGCATTACTTTCAGCGGCAACACCTGTTTGACCATAAATGGTTGCAATTTTAATGGGTTTATTTGTTTCAGTAGCAAAACAAGAGGCAGTCACTAGGCTTAAGCTCATGAATATCATAAGTAAGCGAATTAACATAGGTAATCTCCTCTGAAGGTGTTTAAAGTCTCAACAGCCCGTGATGATAAACAACGCTTATTATAAATACAGTATATGTGCGATGGCATTTTGCATAAGCTAATTGTAATATGAAAATTAAAAATTCAGTGCCGTTATTTTTAATGCTTTATTTTATTGCTGGCGACTTTAATTTAATTAATTTTAATTAAAATCAAATGTTTGCAAAAATACAATCATATTGTTGTTTTCTGTAGTTGCTTTGCCAGTATACCTTAATATTTTGATTAAAAATACTGTTTAGAATTGCTGACGTTTTTCATAATTATATTAAGTCTAGTTTTGTGACCAATAGGTTAACAACAAGTGCTTATCGTGTAATTATTCACTGGCATGCACTTATCTCGATGGTTTGGCTTTGCAAATAAGTCATTCTGACCCAATCTATGTTTTGCAGCGAGACAATTTGTCCCGTAATTGCTATACATACATGATGAGTATGTAAAAAAAACTTGAAAAATCAGTCCATCACTTAATGGCGTTGTCTTTGCTTAACGCCTTGCCTACACCAACCCTTTGGAGCGTCTAAATGCTAAAACAAAAATGGATTTTCAGCACATTACTTTTATTGTGTGCGTTATGGACACCTGCGCAAGCGGCTGACACTTTACGCTTAGCTACCACTACCAGCACAGAAAACTCTGGCTTATTAAAAGTGTTATTGCCGGTATTTGAACAACAATCTGGTTTAAAAGTACATGTGATTGCCGTCGGTACAGGTAAAGCCTTACGCATGGGCGAAGATGGTGATGCAGATGTGTTATTAGTGCATGCACCTGCGAAAGAAAAAGCTTTCGTTGAAGCTGGTCACGGTGTTGAGCATCGCGGTGTGATGTATAACGATTTTGTAATCGTTGGTGCTAAAGCTGATCCGGCAGGTGTTAAAGGTGAAGCAGATGCGGCAAAAGCCTTACAAAACATTGCTAAAGCAGAAGCCACTTTTGTCTCTCGCGGCGATGATTCTGGTACGCACACTAAAGAGCGTAACTTATGGAAAGCGGCAGAAGTCACCCCTAGCGGCAAATGGTATGTTGAAGCCGGTCAAGGCATGGGTGCTGTGTTGCAAATGGCAGGTGAGTTAGACGGTTACACCTTAACTGATCGTGGCACTTGGTTAGCGTATAAAGCAAAAAGCCCCTTAGTGGAATTAGTACAAGGCGATGAGCGTTTATTCAACCCTTACGGCGTGATGGCGGTCAATCCTGAAAAATACCCTGACATCAATTATGACGGTGCAATGAAATTTATTAACTGGATCACGTCTGAAGAAGGTCAGCAGTTAATTCATGATTTCACCATTGCAGGTGAGCCTTTATT
>QKBZ01000241.1 GCA_003245895.1 Beggiatoa sp. | reverse complement strand
GTGATAAATTCAAATTGGGTAAGGGAAATGTCGCCGCGTAAGGTATCCACTTGATCAAAAGCATGACACCAATCAGCTTCCGTTTGCTGCACGTTGTTAAAACACAAGCGTTCAGTAAATTGCAGTAAATGCGGCGATAAATAACGGGCAGTGCGATAACCCGCTGCTTGATAAATTTGATCTAATAAGGTGACGCAAGAACCTTTGCCATTAGTCCCGCCTACCGTAATAACGGGACACGGCAGCGGCAAAATCCCCATATTCGCAGCCGCTTGCGCACAGCGTTCTAAACCTAATTCAATTTCAGTTGGGTGTAAGGTCGCTTGCCAATCAAGCCAAGCGTTTAAGGTTGGAAAGCGCACGGAAATATCCTAAACAAGCAAATAGGCGATGCACTATAGGAGGATGTGCTGTTGATGGCAAGTTGTCTGCAAAGTGCTTTGCCTTAACAAAGCCCCAACATTAAATCCATTACATTGGTACCCGTTGGCCCAGTAATTAACAGTGAATCTGTTGCACGTAAATAACGGCCTGCATCAGCACTTTGCAAATATGCCGCAGCATCTAAGCTTTTTGCTTGACCACGCGCCACCGTTTCACAATCAACTAAAGCACCTGCAACATCACCTGGCCCATCATTGCCATCGGTGCCTGCGGCTAACAAGATAATATTCGGCTGTTCTAGTAACTGATTGGCAGCGGCTAAGGCCAAACTTTGACAGCGCCCACCTTCGCCCGCATTTTCCGGCAATTGCACAGTGGTTTCCCCTGACCAAATGTGTAAGCCGCTTGGCGCAGTGCGTAAAAAATCAACTAATTCCAAGGCAGTTTGCACCGCGTCTCCCGTCAGCAATTGCGTGTGTTCATGCACGGTGTAGCCTAGTGCTTTGGCGGCTTCAGCCGCTGCATGGCGAGCAGTTGCTGGTGTGGTGAGCAGATGTTGCACAATGTTTTGGTAGCATTCTGGTTCAGCTAAAGGCAATTGCTGGGCGAGTAATTGCTGTAACCAGTCGGGCAAGTTTTCTGGTAAGGGTGTGGTTTGGTGTGGAATTAATACGCCGGAGCCTATCGAGGCTAAATCGTCATTCGGCACATCAGAGATTAATAAATTGTGTACAGAGTGTCCGTTTAAGTATCCCGCTAAGCGTCCGCCTTTAATCGCCGATAAACTTTTGCGAATGCGGTTCATAGCATGAATGTCTAAACCAGAGCCTAATAGCCACTGATTGACTCGCTGTAAATCTGCTAAGGTGAGTTTAGGCGCGAGCACTTCTACCACTGCTGAAGCACCACCGGAAATTAAGCTGACGACAGGCAATCCTTCAGGCAAGGCAGCGATAAAGTCTAGTAATTGCTGACCTGCGAGCAAACTTTGTGCATCAGGTACAGGGTGGCCTGCTTCTATGCACTGCGCATGTTTGGGCAATAAGTCTGGTCGTAAGTGTCCATGCTTGGTAATGACAAGCAAGTGTTGCAAGGCTGCGCCAAAGTAATCCGCTGCGCCCGCCGCCATTTCGCTGGCTGCTTTACCGATGGCAATCACTGCAACGGGCTGTTGTGGCCATGCTTGCGCTTGCAAATAACGTGAGACTTGTAAGCGACCATTTACCGCATGTAAGGCTTGGCGATAAATCTGCTGTAACTGTTGTCGGTGTTGCTCGCGTTCGGCGGGAGTCATACGCATTTCCTTGTGTTTTCTGGCTCCCACGCGCTTTGCGTGGGAGCAAGTCTTGACGCGCCTGCGTCACGAATTTGTCTGCTCACGTATCTAACACAACGAGTAATCTCGTAGGACGGATAAGGCGCAAGCCGTCATCCGCCGTGAGGCTTTGTCTGAATCAGAATTTACAGGATTAAAGAATTTTCAGAATGAAGGGTACAAACATTCGCACTTTACCTGCTTAGGAGTTATGCAGTTGACTACCCTTTATCGAAGAACTGCAATGCGCGTAGGATGGGCTGAGGCACGAAGCCCATCAGTCGTGGTTTCATCACGGTAAACGATGGGCTTCCTTCGTCAGCCCATCCTACAAGAATGCAACTGCGTAACGCCTACTGCTATATCCTGTCATTCTAATTTTGACAATGTGCAGCGTAATGGCGGATGACGGCTTGCGCCTTATCCGCCCTACTGATCAAGAAGTGCTTAACAATTGCAACAAGGTTTGTTGTGCCGAAATTGCGGTGTCACCTTCTTGCGTTTGTACACGCTTATAATTGCCTTCTTGATCTAATACCCATGCTTGCGTGTTATCAGACAAGTATAGATTTAAGTTCTGCTCAATCACCCGTTCTTTCAATACAGGATCATCAATTGGGAAGCAGGTTTCAACCCGTTTTAACAAGTTGCGATCCATCCAGTCGGCACTAGAGCAATACACTTCTGGCTTGCCATCGTTGTAGAAATAAAAGCTACGGGTATGTTCTAAGAAACGGCCAACAACGGAACGCACTTCGATATTTTCTGAAACACCTTCAATACCTGGACGCAGACAACACATACCACGCACGATAAGCTGGATTTTTGCCCCTGCGATGGATGCGCGGTATAAGGCGCGGATAATCATCGGCTCGGTTAAGGCGTTTACTTTTGCCATGATATGCGCAGTTTTACCTTGGCGCGCATTCTCTGCTTCACGTTCGATGCGTTCCACTATGCCTTTATGCAAAGTAAATGGTGATTGCAGTAATTTTTCTAATTGTGCGCCACGGCCTAAAGTCGTTAACTGCATAAACATTCTATGCACATCTTCGCCGATGCGTTCATCACAGGTTAACAAACCATAATCGGTATAAATACGTGCGGTGCGGGCGTGGTAATTCCCCGTGCCTAAATGCACATAGCGCTTTAATTTGCGATCTTCACGGCGCACGATCATCAGCATTTTAGCGTGGGTTTTATAACCGACTACGCCGTACACCACATGCGCACCAGCTTCTTGTAAGCGGTTAGCTAAACGAATATTCGCTTCTTCGTCAAAGCGGGCGCGTAATTCGACAATTACCGTCACTTCCTTACCCGCTTTAGACGCTTCTACTAAGGCATCCACTAACACCGAGTCGGGGCCAGTGCGGTATAAGGTTTGTTTAATCGCTAACACTTGCGGGTCAAGTGCGGCTTGTTTGACTAAATCGATGACTGGGATAAAGGATTGGAACGGGTGGTGTAATAACAAATCGCCTTCGCGAATGGTAGCGAATAAATTACGGCCTAACTGTTTAGGATTACCTGGGGTAAAGCTTGGATATTTTAAGTCAGGACGATCCACCATATCAGGCAGCGCGATTAAGCGGTTCAAATTGACAGGGCCGCTGACTTGGAATAACTCACGGCGATCCAGCTTAAACTTGCGTAATAAGAAATTCACGATGTGATCAGGACAATTATCCGCCACTTCTAAGCGCACGCTGTCGCCATAACGCCGACCGGGTAATTCCCCTTCTAAAGCACGTAATAAATCGTCAACCTCTTCTTCATCGACAAATAAATCACTGTTACGGGTAACACGGAATTGATAACAACCGGTCACTTTCATGCCAGGGAAACAATCTTCGACGTGGGCATGAATGATGGAGGATAAGAATACGAAATCGTAAGGTTTTTCTGATAATTCAGGCGGCAATTGAATAAAGCGCGGTAAAGCACGTGGTGCTTGTACCACTGCCATGCCACTGTCACGACCGAATGCATCTTTACCGCGTAAAGACACGATAAAGTTTAAACTTTTGTTCAAAATACGTGGGAAGGGGTGCGCAGGGTCTAAACCGATAGGGCTTAAAATCGGTGACAATTCATTGTCGAAAAAGCGTTTAACCCATGCACAATGCTCATCAGCCCATTGATCGCGTTTTAAAAAGCGAATGCCTTCTTGTTCTAATGCAGGTAACACCGCTTCATTTAACAAGCGATATTGTTCATCAACAAATTCATGTGCCGCTACGCTGATGCGGTTTAAGATTTCTTGTGGCAATAAGTTATCAGGGCCTGCTTGCACTGAGCCGAACTCTAACTGCTCTTTTAAACCGGCTACCCGCACCTCGAAAAATTCATCTAAGTTAGTGCTGGCAATACATAAAAAACGTAAACGCTCTAATAAAGGCAAACTGTCATCAAAGGCTTGTGCGAGCACACGGCGATGGAAGGCGAGCAAGCTTAACTCGCGGTTGATGTATAACTCTGAGCGTTGTAAATCAACAGTGTCTGCATTCGCAGTTTCTACCGTTGCCGCAATGCTGGCTTGTAATGCGGTTTGCGCTTGGGTGCGTTGGGTGCGGCGGGTTGATGTGGTCATAAACAATATGCCTTTACTTGTGTTTACAGAGAAACAGTTAGACTCGTCACAGTGAACGAATCAGTCAATGATATGGGTTGCAGGTATGACAAGAAAATGTGTTACACACGGGTGCATACCGCAAGGTACAGGTTTAGTGTAACGTGGTTTTTTAACCAGTTAATGTCAGTCAATCGATGCAATGCAGTGCACCAGCCGCTGCTCTAAAGCATTTAACTGTGTCAGCCATTGTTCGTGCTGCGCGTGTTCTTGCCAATATTGTTGTAATTCAGAATGTTGCCGGATTTGACTTAAGGCTTGTTGGGCGCGTTGTTCAATTTTTACTGGCAAGCGTAAATGTTGGTTGTAGCCAACCCATACTGCAAACGGTTCAGGTAGATACGCGCTTGCATGGTTGTGTAAGGCGGTGAGCAGTTCAATGGCAATTAATGCGTTGTAGCATTCTGTTTTGGCTAAACCGTCTTCACTCTCACTCATAATCAAAGCGACTTCAATGGCATTTTGCAGCAGAGAAAAGCCGAAAGACTCTTGTAAGTCTTGCAGCCATTCCTCTGCTTCTTCCGTATCAAAGCCGGTAATACTCAAGCTTTGCATAGTCCTCATTCGGGTGTTGTGCTCGTTGTTGGGCTGGGGGTGTTACGCGTATTTATCGCTATGTTCATGTTTAAACTGTACCAGTCTACATGACGGGTAATATACATAATCAAGGCTAAGATACTAAATAAGCCAATTGCACCAAATAACAAGGCGTAGTCTTGTAAATGCAATAACACATATAAATACACATAGAGCGCGACTAAGGCGGCGCCCATAATGAAAGCACGTCGCTGACTGGCTAACACATAGCGACCGTAACTGGTGATAAGGCTAATCGTCGCCACGCTCGCGATTAGATAGGCCAGTGAAAAATTCAGTTGTTCAGAGATGGACAATAATAACAAATAGAAAATACATAAAGCCGCGCCAACCATTAAATATTGCAATGGGTGGATACGAATCGGATTAAAGATTTCAAACAAGAAGAACGTGGTGAAGGTGAGCAAAATAAATAAAATACCGTATTTGATGGAACGCTCTACCTTTTGATAAAAATCGACGGGCAGTAATAAATTAACATTGAAATTTTCTTCACTGAGATTAATGTAATTTTGCTGCTCAGTGTTCCAATACTGCGGATAACTACGGCCTAAATGAGACACTTGCCAATGGGCTTGGAAACCGTCTTTGCTAATTTTGCGCTCAATGGGTAAAAACGCGCCACTAAAGCTAGGGTCTTGCCATGTTGAAGTTAAATCAACTAAGGTTTGTTTGCCAACTGGGGCAAAGCTTAAGTAATCACTGCCGTTTAAGCTCAGTTGGAATTTAAATTGGTGGTTGCTTTGGTCATTGTTTTGTAAGTGTGGTAAGCGAACGTGTAAACCTTTATCCACTAACTGACTATTGCTACCCGATAAGAACTCAAGCGGCTGTTGATCCCAATCTAGGGTTAAGTTATCGCGAATGCCGCGTGTATCCGAGATACCAATTGCTAACTTAGCTTCTTGCCAGAGAATTTGCTCATCTGAGATGTTGAAGAAATCGAAGCTCGGTTGTTTAAACTCGCCTTCTATCGTCAAATTAACCCGATACACCACCACTTCAAAAATGCTGCGGTAACGCTTTTCCGGCAGAATTTCTCCTGAAATATGCAAATTTTCCGGTAAAAAATGCGCGTAATAAGTTTCCGTGTGCAACTTATCTTTATCGTCTGTCCAAAAGCGTTGATATGGAATCGTCAACACAGGCCCTACAAGTTCTTGGCTACGTCCCCACAAATTGCCCAATTCATATAACACGGATTGATAGCGCTCTTGCCGGTCATAGTTCACCGTGCCGACCAGTCCTAGCGGAATTAACAACATAAGCATCAAAAAACCAATAATCAGAATTTTGATAAATGCTGACTGTCGCAAGTTGTTAGCCGTTGTCGAAATATCGCTCATACACTATCTCTCATGGTGATAGAAAGGGAATCAAACATTGGACATTTTTTTCACAATGCGCTAAGAGGCTTTAGGCGGTGTTTGGGTGTGATATTGTGGGCTGACGACTTCGGCTTCTGTTGTGTTTTCTTGCTGGGTTAATGAAGGTTTCGCTTCTGGTTTATCGAGGGATTCTTGTTCTAAAAATTCATCTAATGCCGCTTCCGCTAACGCCTTTTGTTCAACTTGTTTTACATGAACCGTTTGTGTCGGTGAATACAAGGTGTCATGTGCCACCCGCGCCCGTCCTGCTGCTTTGTCGCGTTCTTCTTCTACCATGTGTTGCAGGCGATTGAGTGTATCGCTAGAACTGCCTAACGTGCTGCTCATGCCAGCGGCGGTTTCGCTCATATCCGCCATCGCTTTTTGCAATTTCATATTGTTGATATTGACTTTGATTTGCTCAATTTTGGCGCGTGCAGCGCCTACTGCTTGATCCCTTGCAGCAACGAGATTGCGGTAAGTAGATTCTGCTTCTTGCAATTGATCGCGGTAATCGCGTTGTCGCTGTGCTAACTCTTGCAAACGTAAAGCATATTGCCCTGCTACGTCGCGGTTATCAGCTTGTAAATTTGCGTTGATTTTGCTGCGTACATCCTGTTCTTCGTAGTCTAAGCGTTTAATTTGTGTCATTAAGCGTTCAGATAAGGCGGCGTGTGAGGCAAGACCTTCGTTATATTGCACAATTTGCTTGCGCAAGTTTTCTTTCTCTAGTTCTAACAAGGCTTCAGGATTACGGCGTTCTAAATCACTGACAAATAAATTTACAAAAGCTTTAAATAAATGCGCGATGCGTTGCAACATGGAAAACTCCAATACCAATTCGTTTACTGTTTTAAATGCTGGTTGAATGGGGAAAATCAATGTGGGATTTGTAGCGTGGAATAGCACGACATATCTAGGCGTTACGCAGTTGCATTTTTGTAGGATGGGCTGAGCTACGAAGCCCATCTGTCGCGACACTGCCATTAAGTTAAGCGTGTTTGTAGGTCGGATAAGGCTTTAACCGTCATCCGACATAACACCGTTGAAGCTTGCACCAAACTACTTGCGGCGGATGACGGCTTACGCCTTATCCGCCCTACAAGACCGTGGCAGCTCTTAACTTAATGGCAGTGATCTGTCGCGATCACAAAACTCACGGTAAAGGAGGGGCTGTCCTACGTCAGCCCATCCTACACTCATTGCAGTTCTTTGCTAAAGGATAGCCAACTGCGTAAGCCTTAGCTGAATTTACATTTCTCCCCGCAACAACTTAACTAAGGTATTCGGGAAGTCATCCACACTCATTTCTTTGATCAACGCTTCTACATCATAAGGTAAGCAGTGATAAGTCAGCTTTTGTTCTTGTCGATCATAGATAGCGAATTGTGAACCCGGTTGGCGGTTGCGCGGTTGGCCGATTGAACCCGGGCAGATCAAGGCATGCTCGTAGTTTTTTAAATCGATCTCTTGCGCTTTGTGGTTTTGGTCGCGGATATTTTTGCGTAAATAGGCACCCGGTTGATGGGTATGACCGTGGAAGCAATAAGAGACAGACTTACGTGCCAACACATCTAAATTGTCGTGGTATGTCATTTCATACACGTAAGCATTGAAAAAAGTGGGGTCAATCGGTGCGCCATGAACTGCCATCCAATTGTCTTCATACCAAACGGAGGGTAAATCTAGCAGCCATTCTTTATCCTCGTCTGACACCCTATCCTGACTCCATTTCAAAACCCATGAAGCCGTGCTAGAAAAGCCTTTAGTAAAATTGCCAGAGGCTAAACCATGATCATGATTGCCTTTTAACACAATAAATTGGCTGTCTTGTAAACGCTTAATACACTCTGTTGGGTGTGGGCCATAGCCGACCACATCCCCTAACACGATGCCTTGATCAATGCCTTCTTTTTTCAAAAAGTCTAAAGCGACTTCTAAAGCCGGTAAATTACCATGTACATCCGCTAATAAAGCAAAATAACGTGTATTTTTAGGCTTGGCTTTAGGCGCAACCGGAGCTGGTTTTGTACTGGCATTCGGTTTGGTTTTTAGTGTGGTGACAAAAGCACTTAAAGCGGCTTGCTGTTCTGCTGCGGGCATAAACACGTCTCGCATTTGTTCAGCAAGTACAGTAAGATACTGAGAATCGTTAAAGTGATCTATAATGAGTTCATGAATAATGGTTCCAAACTCACTGGCCACATCATTTCTTAACCACGATAAGGAACGGATATAAACGCCGATCATGTGCGCACAGGAAATAAAGCGATCCCAGCCATAAAAATCATCGTCTAAATAATACAAACAGTTATCTGCGGTCACTCCAAAGTTAGATAAACCTTCGTCTAGTCGAATATTCAGTTGACTGGCAAGGCGAAAATACAACATAAAGGCTTGACGTAGATAATCTAGGCGTTGGCTGACGCTGACTGCTTCTACTTCTGCATTACGTTGTATGATAGTGTGCACAGGTTTTAAATGTGGACAGATATTGCCAATTAAGACGAGATTTTGTGACTCATCGATAGCGACAAACCATGTTTTGTCGGGGTGATGGACTTTATAATCTTGTTCTTTGGCTAAAGCTTGTGCAGCCCAGCGTTGGGCGGAGTGTGCATCAAGTTTGAGTTCACCACGAATTTTCACCAGATGTTTTTCATCGGTATAAATCTGGGTGCCTACGCGCCCTGTAAATGACTTACCATGTGCAAGGCTAGTCACTTGCATGGCTAATAAACGACGAATTTCTGCTTCTTGATAGGGCGATTTTCCCCCTACAGCGCCAATTAAAATTATTTTTTCAATCATTAGTAACTCTTTAGTAACTTAAACATATTGGAAAATACAGCATCAACAATTGGTATCTTGTGGGGGTGTATGATTGTTAGCAGTTTAATATATTCTATTTTTTAATTTTCTGGTTTGGCAAACCAAATATGATGCAGTGGTGTCACTTGCCGCATTCTGGCAGTGCTTGTAACATGCAACCAGACCAATACAACAGGCAAAAAAGGTTATAGGGCATGGCAATTATTGATACAGACCGAGATGTTGTTGTTCTTCGCATTGTATACGATGGCCTCCCTTTTTCCGGCAAAACGACCAGCATTCAAACCTTAGGCAAAATCCTCGGTAAAACCACACAGGTGTTTTCGCCCAAAGAGACTTTTGGCAGAACGCTCTATTTTGATTGGATGGAATACGTTGGTGGTTTTTTTAAAGGACATAGTATTTCTTGTCAATTGGTAAGTGTGCCTGCTCAGTTGCCGCTGAAGGAGCGCCGCCATATTTTGTTGGAAACTGCGGATGTTGTGGTATTCGTGGTGGACGCAAGTAGTCCTGAAATTGATATGGCGTTAGAACAGTTTCAGGAGATGGCTGATTTGCTGGCGGCAGCAGATAAGCAGGTGCCTTTTATGGTACAGGCAAATAAACAGGATGTTGAGGGTGCGTTAACCGCCGCCGAGTTGGCATTGTTGTTTGAGGATCGTTTCCCGAATTTGACCATTGTGGAGTCTAGTGCCTTAGAAGGCAAAGGTGTGCGCGAGGCGTTTGTGTTGTCTGTGCGTTTAGCCGTGACACGCGCTGCACAGTTGATGGCTTCTGGGGAGATGATGTATGGCAAGCCAGATGTGTCATCCGGTGAGGAGTTATTGCGCTTATTTGATTGCGTCGAGGAAGGCAATTTAGAGCATTTGTCTGAGGCTGAGATTGCGGCACTGCGAGATGCAGGTGTATTGCCACAGCCTAGTAAGGCTAATGTGTTTGGTTTAAGCATGCCTGAGTCTGAGTTGAATAAACCGTCAAATAAAAAGGCGTTACCAGATGTTCCTGCGGTGGTTTTACCATTGGCAGGTAGTAGTTTGCCTGATGTGCCAGAAACAACAGATGAGTTGGATAAACTGTCTGATGATGATGCTGCATTGCTGGAAACTGATGATCTGCCTGAATTACCAGAAACCGACGAGCTAGACGCACTGGCTGACGATTCTGCATTACTGGAAAGCGATGACCTGCCTGAATTACCAGAGATTGATGAATTAGGCGAACTGCCTGATGATGCTGCATTGCTAGAAAGTGATGACCTGCCTGAATTACCAGAGATTGATGAGTTAGACGAACTCCCTGATGACGCTGCATTGCTGGAAAGTGATGATCTGTCTGAATTATCAGAAACAGATGAGTTAGACGAACTGGCTGACGATTCTGCATTGTTGGAAAATGATGACCTGCCTGAATTATCAGAGGCAGATGAGTTAGACGAACTGCCTGATGATTCCACATTGCTAGAAAACGATGACCTGCCTGAATTAGTAGAAACCGACGAGCTAGACGAACTCCCTGATGACGCTGCATTGCTAGAAAGCGATGACTTGCCTGAATTATCAGAAACAGATGAGTTAGACGAACTCCCTGATGACTCTGCATTGTTAGAAGGCGACGACCTGTCTGATTTATCAGAGGTGGATGAGCTAGATGAATTAGCTGCTGATTCTGCGTTGCTAGAAAGTGATGACTTGCCTGAATTATCAGAAACAGATGAGTTAGGTGAACTACCTGACGATTCTGCATTGCTGGAAAGTGATGACCTGCCTGATTTATCAGAAACAGATGAGTTAGACGAACTACCTGATGATTCTGCATTGTTGGAAGGTGATGATCTGTCTGAATTATCAGAGGTTGATGAGTTAGGCGAACTGCCCGATGATTCTGCATTGCTGGAAGATGATGACTTGCCTGAATTATCAGAGGCAGATGAGTTAGACGAACTGCCTGATGATTCCACATTGCTAGAAAACGATGACCTGTCTGATTTATCAGAGGCTGATGAATTAGGCGAATTACCTGATGACTCTGCATTGCTGGAAGATGATGACCTACCTGAATTATCAGATGTGGATGAGTTAGATGAACTCCCTGACGATTCCGCATTGTTGGAAAGTGATGACCTGCCTGAATTATCAGAAACAGATGAGTTAGGTGAACTGGCTGACGATTCCGAATTGCTGGAAAGCGATGACCTGCCTGAATTGCTAGAAACCGACGAGTTAGACGAACTCCCTGATGACTCTGCATTGTTAGAAGGCGACGACCTGTCTGATTTATCAGAGGCCGATGAGTTAGACGAACTGCCTGATGATTCTGCATTGTTAGAAAGCAATGACCTGTCTGAATTGCCAGAAACCGACGAGTTAGACGAACTCCCTGATGACTCTGCATTGTTAGAAGGCGACGACCTGTCTGCTTTATCAGAGGTGGATGAGTTAGACGAACTAGCTGATGATTCTGAATTGCTAGAAGGCGATGACCTGTCTGAGTTATCAGAGGCTGATGAGTTAGACGAACTGCCTGACGATTCTGCATTGCTGGAAAATGATGATTTGCCTGAATTATCGGAGGCTGATGAGTTAGGCGAACTGCCTGATGATTCTGAATTGCTAGAAAGTGATGACCTGCCTGAATTATCAGAAGTTGATGAGCTAGACGAACTACCTGATGATTCTGCATTGCTGGAAAGCGATGACCTGTCTGATTTATCAGAGGCTGATGAGTTAGACGAATTGCCTGATGATTCTGCATTGCTAGAAGATGATAACCTGTCTGATTTATCAGAGGTGGATGAATTAGACGAATTGCCTGACGATTCCGCATTGCTGGAAAGTGATGACCTGTCTGAGTTATCAGAGGTGGATGAGTTAGACGAACTATCTGATGATTCTGAATTGCTGGAAAGTGATGACCTGTCTGAGTTATCAGAGGCCGATGAGTTAGGCGAACTGCCTGATGATTCTGAATTGCTGGAAGACGATGACCTGCCTGAATTATCAGAAACAGATGAGTTAGGCGAACTACCTGACGATTCCGCATTGTTAGAAAGCGATGACCTGTCTGCTTTATCAGAGGCTGATGGATTAGGCGAATTACCTGATGATTCTGAATTGCTGGAAAGCGATGACCTGCCAGAAAGTGCAGAGGAATTAGAAGAACTCGCGGATGACATCGACACCTTATCAGACCCTGACTTATTAGCTGACGAATTCCTAAAAACTGGACAATTCTCTATCAGTGAACTGCAAGCACAAGCAGAAAACGAATCGCTACTTACAGAATATGATCAAGACGACTTGCCAGAAGAATTAGAAGGCGTTGAAGTTGCTGATCAGCTAGATGAAGAAGACGAACCTTCTACAGACGAATTAGATCAAGCCGAACACCTGTTAGCAGACTCACTGCCAGATGAACCAGAACTGGCAGAAGAACAAGCCATT
>QKBZ01000252.1 GCA_003245895.1 Beggiatoa sp. | reverse complement strand
TAAGCGAGTGTTCAAGCTTGAGGGGATAGTTGCGCTTAAAAATCATCTAAATGCGCAAATTAAGGCATAAAATGGGTAAAAACCCGCTTTATACCCTCAAAAAATGCCTAAAAAATAGGATTTTTTGAGGATTTCAGAAAATCTGAGGCGGTTCTTTGACAGCCTCAAAGCGCGTGGGAATGCATGCCGCGTCGCTCCTGCGGCGCGAATCAGACTCAAAACTCAGGCTGAATATTGCAAACTCAAGCTAAAACGCTGATGATTACGCCTCCTCTGGTGCCGTCAATTCATACTTCTGAATCCGATAACGCAGCGTTTCCCGCGTACTGCCCAAAGCGCGTGCAGTCGCCGTAACATTATATTGATGCTGCTCTAAGGCAGTTTTGATAATAAACCGATCCATTTCCTCTAAGGCCATGCTGCCATCTAATGGAATTTGAATCATATCGCCTTGCAAACGTGCGCCTTGGGCGGTGTCTGAACTGCTGAGAATAGGTGCGTTTTGCAATTGCAACCACTGTTCAGGAAACTCTTCACCATCGGAAAACAATACGCAACGCTCAACCACATTACGCAATTCGCGCACATTCCCCGGCCAATGATGCGCGCTTAATTGTTTCCATACCGCTTCAGGTATTTCTCTCACTTTTTTATTTGCCGTGACATTAAATTCCTGCACAAAAGCGGGCACTAAATTGCGTAAATCGTCTTTACGCTCGCGTAAAGCGGGTAAAACAAGGCTAAATACACATAAACGGTGATATAAATCGCTGCGAAACTCGCCTGATTGCACAGCTTCTGGTAAATTGCGGTTGCTAGCGGCTAAAATTTGCACATCAACATGAATTTCGCGCTCGCCGCCAATGCGCCGAATGGTGCGATCTTCAATGGCTTTTAATAACTTGGTTTGCAAATCCAGCGGCAATTCGCCGATTTCATCTAAAAACAAAGTACCGCCATCGGCTTGCTCAAATAAACCGCGCCGCCGCCCACGTGCGCCAGTAAATGCGCCTGCCTCATGTCCAAATAACTCCGCTTCCATTAATTCTTTAGGCAAAGCAGCACAGTTGACTTCGATCAAAGGCCCTTCGGCGCGAGTGCCTGCATGGTGTAAAATTTTTGCCACTAAGCCTTTGCCTGTCCCTGTTTCGCCTTGGATAATCAAGGCACTAAAGGGCACAGCCGTTAACTTATGCAGCAATTCATGCACTTTTTTCACCGCCGCACTGTGACCAATGTATGACTCAGGGTTATAGCGTCGGCTGGCTACATTGGCATTGTTTTGCAAGCGACGTTGTGCTTTAGCACTACGCTCCGCACCATTCACCACCACATCTAAACGTGCTGTTTCGCACGGCTTTTCTAAAAAATCGAATGCACCCAAGCGCAAAGCACGCACAGAGTCGGGCACGCCGCCGTAACCGGTGAGAAAAATCCATTCGCCGCTGATTTTTTGCTGGCGCAATTCTTCCAGTAAATCCAATGAGTTGCCATCTGGCAATGACATATCGGCTAGAATCACTTGTGGATCAAGTACTTGCTCAGTGAATACCGCACGCGCTTCACTCAGGCTTGCCACCAATTGCACTTCCCAGCCTTGGCGATTGTAATGCCGCGCTAACTCCGTTCCTAACAAGGTTTCATCTTCAATGATTAATAGTGTTTTAGGCATAAGCTTTCTGACAAGGTAGTAATAAGGTGACACAAGCCCCGTGTGGCTCGACATTTTGTAGTGATAACTGACCGTCTAATTCGCGCACAAAACGGCGCACCGCAGCCAGTCCTAAACCAGTGCCGCCGCGTCGCCATGTCGCAAACGCTTGCACGCCACCGGTTAATAACTCCTGTGGAAACCCCGACCCGTCATCTCGAATGGTAAATTCAATATAGGGTTCTTTCACTTCTGCGGAAATATAAATATGTCCTTTTGCTTCGCCAATAGCTTGCGCAGCATTTAAAATCAAATTCAGCAAAGTTTGTCGCAAGCGACTTTCTGGCAAATGACACATTAACGTGGGTGCAATATCTTGGCTAACCTCAATATTATCGGGCAATTGATAGCGGGCAAGCGTTAATAAAGAATCAACGGTTTCAGCCAAACGTAATAAGCGGTAACTTTCCGGCGAATGTCGCGTTTGATTTAAAGTATCATTTAACAAACGGTTTAAACGATGCACTTCACCTAAAATCAAATCTAAACGCTCTTGATGCTCAGGATCGGCAGTATCTTGTAATAAATTATTCAACGCCATTTGAATACCAGCTAATGGGTTGCGTAATTCATGCGATAAACTGGCAGCCATTTCGCCTACTGCTGCGAGTTGCTCACTACGGGCTAAAGAACGGTGTTGTTGTAATAATGCTCGCGTGGCGGCTTGCACTTCACGTTGTAACGATTGTTCACGCGAATGGTGTTGCTGTTCTAATTCTTGCAATCGCGTCACCATAGTGTTGTAACGCTTTAATAAAGGTTGCAAAATTGGATCAGCATCACGAATTGAAGCTAAAGCATAATCTTGCCGCGCTAATAAAGTCATTAATTGCTGCAAATTATGCAAAGGTTGAAAAATGCGCGTGCGCAGTAATAACACTAAGCCTGCTGCTAATAGCAATAATACAAAAATAATGCTACTGCTTAACTGCCAAATAAAACTGCCTTCTGAGTTTAAGTTTTGAATCGCTTGGTTATGCTGTTTAATTTCTGCTAATAAACCTTGCAATAGCTCATCTAACGCTTTGATCAAATCCTTTTTGCTCGGCATATCCTCATCAGTATTTAAAAACTTGCGTGCATTTTGAATATGGGTCGAAGTTGTAGGCAATAAATACTGATCTAATAACGACAACAACTCCAACTCATTTTGCAGATCGTTTAATTGCGCACGTGAAGGCTGTGTGTGATCTAACACTTGTTGTCGCAGCAAATGTTGTAAATCCAAGGCCAGCGTTTGCAAGTGATTAATATCCATCACATGGCTTGCCGTAGGTGCCAAGCGTTGCTGGTTATACCATGCGGTGCCGATGAATAAGAGCAACAGCAACAATAATACTACGAGTACAACGGAACTCAGCATCCGCAAAGAATGGCTCTTCACCGCATTAATATCCTTAGTAACGCTTGTGTATGAAGCGGTCGTTTTTTTATTAAGTAGTGGGAATAGTGAGAAAATGTGCATTTTTCATAACATGATAATCGTTGTTGTGTGGGGTGAATAGTATCTAATCAACGACCATCAGCGATTTTTATTCCAAAATAAAAATCTTTAAAATCAATTTATTATTATTTTAGTTTGAGAATATTTGGGGGATTTAAACCACGCTTGGGGGATTTCGTCCGCTGGAGAATTTGAGCGAGGTGGGTAATGTGGTTATCTC
>QKBZ01000198.1 GCA_003245895.1 Beggiatoa sp. | reverse complement strand
GTCCATGATTGTGTTCAACGCTATATCTGGTTTTACAACTACCGCAGATTACACTCTGCTATTGACTACATGACTCCACATCAGAAAAACTTATCTTTTCTAAATGTGGCTTAGATTTTCTACAAAAAAACTTGACCATTACATTGGTATCTAAGCTGCAACATGAGTCTGGCAAACTTGAGGAAGCGATGAGGTTGATGTAGTACCCTACAACATAACAAAGTATTGAACAGAGGTTTTCATGCGTGTTTTTGTCTTAGTTTGCTTTGCACTGAGCCTTATGCTGATACAACAGAATGTTAGTGCAATTGATGCTGCTCAAGAATATGATATTAAAGCAACTTATGTCATGAATTTAGGCAATTTTGTAACGTGGCCTGAATCGGTGTTAGCTGAGTCTGACAAGCCATTTAATGTCTGTACTTTAGGTGATGATCCTTTTGCAGGTGCATTAGAATTTTTAGTGACAAAACATGACACAGTGAAAGGTCATCCCGTTACCATACAACATTTAAATGCCGTACAAGATACCTTTAACTGCCATGTATTATTCATTGCTAAAACCGAGTTTTCAGACTTAGACAAAATTTTACAACAATTGAAGCGCAAACCTATTTTACTGGTCAGTGACTTAGAACACTTTGTCATCCGTGGTGGTATGGTGCAATTCTTTCAGCGGAATAATAAAGTTCGCTTAATGCTTGATCCTGAAACCTTTACTGAAGCTAATTTGCAGCCTAATGCCAATTTATTACGCATTGCCAAGTTAGTAAGCAATAAGGAATGATGCCCATCATGAAATATCCTATTTATTGTTGCTTATATTTAAGCTTATGTTGCTATCAAAACCCTGTTTTCGCCATTAATATCAGTGAAGAACGGGCAGCCGCATTAGAAAGTTTATCGTTATTGGATTTAGAAGATTTACAAGAAATTGAAATTAAATTAGATGATGTTTTCGATATTTTTGGTGCTTTAGTACGTGATAAATCGGTGTCTATTGCAACAGGGGAAGCGCAAAAAGCCAGCGTTGCACCTGCGGTCACTTCCGTCATTACCGCACAAGACATCGAGGCAATGGGCGCACGCACTTTGGCAGAAGCCTTACGCAGTGTCCCTGGTATGTATGTCGGCACGCACTGGTTAACGGATTCCCCCACTTATGCCGTGCGTGGTTTATTGACCGCGACTAACCCCGAAATTTTAGTCATGATTGATAATGTGCCCATTAAAGCTTTAAACACGGGTGGCGTTGGGCGCGGTTGGGGTGATTTGCCAGTTGCCAATATTGCACGGGTAGAAATCATTCGAGGGCCGGGTTCTGCTGTGTATGGTGCAGATGCGTTTAGCGGGGTTGTCAATATTTTGACTAAAACTGCCGCTGACATGAAAGGCGGGGAAGCTGGTGCACGTATTGGCAGTTATGACACTTATGAAGGCTGGGTGCAATATGGTAAGCAATTAGGTGAATTGGATATTGCTGCCAGTTTAGAAGTTATTAATAGCGATGGCTTTAACGGCATTGTAGAAAGTGATGGACAAAGCTTTTATGACCAACAACTTGGTACTTCTGCTTCTAATGCGCCCACAGAAGTGGATAATCGAAAAGAAAATTACGATTTAAATTTGAATATGGGTTATCAAGGCTGGCGGTTGCATGCTTTATATCAAAGCAGAGATTTGGGTTATAACGCATCCAGTTTGACCGCATCGCCTAAAACAGGCGATACCCTTGAGGATAATCGCTTTTTGCTCAGCCTCACGCGCCAATGGCAATTGAATAATGATTGGGACTTGCAAGGACAGCTTAGCTATTACTACCGAGACATCGACAGTGGTTTATTCACTTCTTTTCCCGCAGGCGCTTTTGGTGGCTTAGACCCAGACGGGATGCATTTTGCTTGGTATTTGGAGCAAGTTAACACCCGTGGCGAGTTTTCTGCGTTTTATCACGGTTTTAACGAGCACACCGTGCGCTTAGGCGTAGGCTATGCCCAAGAAGATTTACAGCAGTTTAATTGGCGTAGCGATTTTGGTTTGGATGCACAGGGCAATGTGCTTGCCTTTGACAGTCCAGTCGTCGATGTCAGCGGTACGGATGCCAGTGCATTGTCAACCGCCGTGCGTCGCAACAAATTTATTTATGCCCAAGATACATGGAATTTCGCGACTAACTGGAGTTTAACCACGGGTTTACGCTATGACGATTACTCAGACTTTGGCAGCACGATTAATCCGCGTTTTGCCTTAGTGCATCAGTTTAACGAGACTTTTACCAGCAAATTGCTATATGGTAGTGCTTTCCGTTCCCCTAGCTTAGAAGAACAATCGGTTAAAAATACGGGATCCATTGTCGGTAACGCCAATATTCAACCGGAAGAAATCGAAACGTGGGAATTAGCCTTTGTTTATCGGCCTAATGATGTATTGAATTTGAATACCAATCTGTTTACTTATCGCGCAACCGATAAAATCATTCGCTTGCCTGAAGACGTAAGCGGTATTCAAATTGAACGCTATCAAAATGCGGGCGAACAAACCGGCAGAGGGCTTGAAGCGGAGTTACGGTGGAAAATTAATGTCAAAACCAGTTTACTGGCCAATTATGCTTATGTAGACACCGAAGATCAAAATGGCGACCCCACGCCGATAGTGCCACATCAAACGGCTTATTTGCGTGCAGATCATTTACTCGGTAATAATTGGTTTATTGATGCTCAAGTGAATTGGGTTGCACTGCGTAAACGCACTAGCATTGACCCTCGGCCTGCGACTGATAATTACACTACGGTTGATTTAAGCTTGCGTTATAAAGGCTTAAGTACAGGGTCTTGGGATTTTGCAGTTGGCTTGCGCAATCTATTCGATGACAACATGTATGAATCGATGTTTTATAACCCTGGTACGTCGAGTTATTTCGCAGATGATATACCCATTGCTGAACGTGAATGGTTTTCTGAGATACGGTATCGGTTTTAAAGTCTTGTAGGATGGGTAGAGCAGAGCGAAACCCATCGTGTCTGCAAAATGATGGGTTTTTCTAGCTCCCACGCGCTTTGCGTGGGAGCAAGCCCTGACGCGCCTGCGTCACGAATTCGCCCACTCTGGTATCCAATACTCGGCGCAGGCGCGCTGCTACGGGTTCCCACGCAAGGCGAGGCTGTCAAAGAACCGCCTCAGATTTTCTGAAATCCTCAAAAAATCCTATTTTTTAGGCATTTTTTGAGGATATAAAGCAGGGTTTTGCCCATTTTATGCCATAGCTCGTGCATTTAGATGATTTTTAAACGCAACTATCCCCTCAAGCTTGAACACTCGCTTAAAGTTATAGCTCAACATTTGCAAATTCATTTCAGCACGCACTTTCTCCAAACCGCGTAGC
>QKBZ01000285.1 GCA_003245895.1 Beggiatoa sp. | reverse complement strand
CTATCGCCTAAAGAAGCCACGCAAAAATCCATGCGTCAAATCACAGGCGCGTTAGTGGGGATTGCGGTGGTGTTATCCACGGTGTTTATCCCGATGGCCTTTTTTAGCGGTTCAGCCGGTGCGATTTATCGCCAATTCTCGGTGACAATTGTGGCTGCCATGACCTTATCGGTGATTGTAGCAATGGTGTTATCACCGTCTTTATGTGCCACTTTCTTAAAAGCTCCGAAGAAATCAGAAGGCGAACATGGCGAGCACACGGAAAAAGGCTTTTTTGGCCTGTTTAACAAGTATTTCAATAAAAGCCGTGATGGTTATCAAAAAACCACGGGTTTTATGGCGCGTCGTTCTGTCCGCTTTTTCGTGGTGTACATTGTATTAGTCGGTGGTTTAGTCGGCATTTTCAGCAAGTTACCAGGTTCATTTTTACCCAACGAAGACCAAGGCTTGATGTATATGCTGATCAACACGCCACCGGGGTCTACTGCTGCACGCACAATGGAAACGGCGGAAAAAGTAGAGCAGTATTTTCTGACCGAGCATGCGGATGTGTTAGAACATTTGTTCACCGTCATCGGCTTTAGCTTTGCCGGTTCTGCACAAAATGCCGGTTTAGGCTTTGTCGGCTTAAAAGATTGGGATGAACGTACAGAGCCTAGCCAAAGTATTTTTGCCATTAATGCCAAGTCGATGCGCGATTTATCGCAAATCAAAGATGCTTCCGTGTTTACCTTTTTCCCGCCCCCGATTCGTGAACTGGGTAACTCCTCTGGCTTAAGTTTCCAACTTGTAGATCGGGTGGGTTTAGGTCACGAAGCCTTAATGGCAGCAAAAGACCAATTACTACAACTGGCGGCTGCCAGCCCTAAACTGATTGGCGTGCGTGCCAACGGTTTGAATGATGTACCGCAATATAAAATCGACATTAACAGCGAAAAAGCCTCGGCGTTAGGGCTGTCGTTAACCGATATTAACCGCACCTTGCAAATCGCATGGGGGTCTAGCTATGTCAATGATTTTATTGATCGTGGACGGGTAAAACGGGTGTATTTACAGTCTGATTATCCTTATCGCATGATGCCGGAAGATTTAGAAAAATGGTATGTGCGTAATAATGCGGGTGATATGGTGGCAATCAGTGCGTTTTCGACCGCAGAATGGACATATGGTTCTCCCAAGTTAGAACGCTTTAGCGGTAATGCCTCACTCAACATTTTGGGACAACCTAATGCGGGTGTTAGTTCTGGCGAGGCGATGGACGAGGTTGAAAATTTGGTAAAACAATTACCCAATGGTTTTGGCGTTGAGTGGGATGGTATTTCGTATGAAGAAAAGAAAACCGGCTCACAAGCCAATTTATTGTATGCCTTGTCTGTGTTAGTGGTGTTCTTATCGCTGGCTGCTTTGTATGAAAGCTGGGCAGTACCATTTGCGGTGATGTTAGTGGTGCCGTTAGGGGTATTAGGTGCTGTCGTGGCTGCGTACATCTACAAATTGCCTAATGATGTGTTCTTGCAAGTGGCCTTGTTAACCACGGTGGGCTTAGCTTCTAAGAATGCCATTCTGATCGTGGAGTTTGCAAAATACTTACGCGAACATGGTTATAGTTTGATAGAAGCAGTGACTTTAGCCGCACAACAGCGTTTTCGTCCTATCATCATGACTTCGATGGCCTTTACTATGGGGGTTGTACCGTTAGCCAAATCGACCGGCGCGGGTGCAGCGAGTCAAAACGCCATTGGTATCGCGGTGATTGGCGGTATGGTGGGCGCGACCTTCTTAGCGATTCTTTTTGTGCCGATGTTCTATGTGATGGTGGAGAAGATTTTCCACCGTAAACAAGAACAAGAAATTGTTGTTTCGACAAATGGTGAGAAGGCAGAAGCGAAAACGTAACGCTGCGGAAATAAATCGTTTGTTACGCTGACGTGAGCCAGCATATAGAAAGCCTCAATGTGTTCTTCACATTGGGGCTTTTTTCTTTTCGTTCCCATCATTTTGGTCACTGTCATTAAGTTAAGGGTTTGCACTGTCTTGTAGGGCGGATAAGGCGTAAGCCGTCATCCGCCGTAACAGGCTTGGTTCAAGCTTCAAGCCCCCGATGTCGGATGACGGCTACGCCTTATCCGACCTACAAAATTGCCTTAACTTAATGGCAGTGACCATATTGGTGGGAACGAGAAAAAAAGGGACTTAGATAGATATTTTTTTATGGGTGTCTTTTATTTTGGTGTTATGCTCAGAGACTATCTCGAAGCTATAGCTAAAGCCTCTATAAAAAGAATACAAGTTTAAATATAAATTACTGTTTTATATTTTATATGTTCTTTTTTAGACCTGAGTTCGACGAAATATTTGTTGTAAAAACAATTGGTTTCTCGTTCCCAAATGCCGAGGCTGTAAAAGAACCGCCGAATTGTCTGAATCAGAATTTTCAGAATTAGGAAATTAACATAATTATCAATTATTTATAATTCTGAAAATTCTTAAATTCTGTGAATTCTGATTCAGATAAGAAGTTCTTTTACAGCCTCGGCATTTGGGAACGAGAATCATAACTTTGTTTTTAATAATAATTTTCGTCTAACTCAGGTTTAGGCTTAGTTAGCTATATTTCTTATATTTTTAAGCAGTGGTGTTGCCAATAAATGTTCTAAGGCTTACAACTGCTCTCGCACCAGCTTTGGGAGGCTTTTCTTCGGCATCACTCGTTCCTCTATTCAATTCAGTCGCATCTTTAAGGCTTCAGGATATACGTTTTGCATTGGAGCGGGAATTGCTGCTTTTTTACGGGTTTTCAACTATCAATACTTCGGACAGTTTTTTAAAATATCCAGTAAAATCAATGAGTTACAGTATTTTACTGAAAACTATAAGTCATTGAAATATATGTGTTTTATCAAAAACTGTCCGAACCATTGAACTATTAAAACGTGAAAAACCGCTTTTGCTTCACGTTAATTTCATTTGTCTCATGTCAAGTGACATTTAGAAGCTAAAAGCCCTGACCAAGCAATATCAATTGCTTGATTTTAAACAGCTTACCACTAAAGCTGTTTGCGCTAGGAGGAAAAAATGAACACTGCACATAACCTGCAATGGGACGGCAAACAATTATTATTCGAAGGTTCCAATTGCTTGATCTACCGCTATGACGGTGGAGATGCGCCGGTTATTCTCAAAGTGCTCAAAGCGGAATACCCCACGCCGCGCCAGCTTATGCACCTCAATAATGAATATGAAATTACTCACGCTTTGGCAGCAGGTTCTGTTCGGCGTGTTTTGCAACGCACCCAAGTAGACGGAAGAGATGCTTTGGTGCTGGAGTATTTTGAAGGCATTCCGTTAGCCGATACCAATAGCAACAATCTGGAAGATTTGCTGATTTTGTCCATTGCCGTAGCGGAGGCACTTGATGGTTTACACCGCCAGCATGTTATTCACAAAGACCTCAACAGCAATAATATTTTGATCAACCCGTTGCGTCATGAAGTGCGTTTGATAGATTTCGGCATTTCTTCGCGCATCGATACCAAAATTTCCCTCGCCACATCAACGCTGGAAGGCACGCTGGCTTATATTTCCCCCGAACAAACCGGACGCATGAATCGGATCGTCGATTATCGCAGTGATTTGTATTCATTAGGCGTGACCTTGTTTGAGTTGTTTTGCGGCAGTTTGCCGTTTATCGCCGAAGATATGCTGGAAATGGTGCATTGCCATATTGCCAAACGTCCGCCTGCACCGGAAACAGTCAATCCTGAATTGCCATCGGTATTGTCTGAAATTCTGCTTAAATTATTGGCGAAAAATGCTGAAGATCGCTATCAATCCGCCTCTGGTCTGGCGGCAGATTTGCGGACATGTTTGCAGCAATGGCGCGCGAAACAGCGTATCGAGCCTTTTGCCTTGGCGAGTGAAGACCACTTGGGCAGTTTTCGGATTCCACAGAAATTATATGGTCGTGCTGGGGAAATCAGGCTGTTGCTGGAAGCCTTTGAGCGGGTTGCCGCTGGCAGGCGCGAAATGCTGTTGATCAGCGGTTACTCTGGGGTCGGCAAATCCGCGCTGGTAAATGAAATTCATCAGCCCATGACGGTGAGCCACGGTTATTTTATCGGCGGCAAATACGATCAGTATCAACGCTCAATTCCGTATTCTGCGATAAGCCGAGCATTCGGCGAGTTTTGCGCGTATTTGTTGAGTGAAAGCCAAACAGTGTTGGAGATGTGGAAAAACGAGATTATCAGCACTTTGGGAGGGCAGGGGCAAATTATTACCGAAGTCATTCCCGAATTGGAGCAGGTTATCGGTGAACAACCGAAAGTGCCTCCCGCAAGCAGTGCCGAAGAAGCGCAACACCGTTTCAATCGGGTATTTCGCGCCTTTATTAAGATTCTCGGTCAACGCGATCATCCACTGATTTTATTTATTGACGACCTGCAATGGGCAGATACAGCTTCGATCCAGTTACTCGAAGCCTTAATGGAAGACGACAGCATCCGTTACTTTTTCCTGCTCGGTGCGTATCGTGATAATGAAGTGGATGCGTCCCACCCGCTTATGCGCACTTTGGAAAATTTGCGCAAACAGCAGATTGCGGTGCATGACATTCATTTGGAAAACCTCTCGCAGAATGATGTGACGCATTTACTGGAAGAGACCTTGCACCACCCTAAGGGGCTGCATGAACTAACCGATTTAATCTACAGCAAAACCGCAGGCAATGCCTTTTTTACCACTGAGTTTCTCAAGTCTTTATATAAAGAAGAACTGCTTAAGTTTTATTTTAAAGCTAAGCGCTGGGAATGGGACATCGAACTGATCCAGCGCAAGGACATCACGGGCAACGTGGTGGAACTGATGGCGGGTAAGATTGAACAACTTCCCGACACTGCGCGGGAAATTCTGATGCTTGCCGCCTGTATCGGCAACCGTTTCGATCTGCAAACGCTGGCCTTGGTCAAAGGCGAGGCTGAACGCACGGTACTCAAACAACTATGGCCGGTAGTGGAAGAAGGCTTATTAGTTCCCTTAGACGATAATTACAAACTGATTCACAGTTTGCTGGCTGATGCAGATGCCGTACTGCACAACACGGCCTTCGCGTTTTTGCATGATCGGGTGCAGCAGGCCGCTTACTCGCTGATTGATGATGCCGAAAAAATGCCCGTCCACTTGGAAATCGGGCGCTTATTATTGTCCGACACCAAAGACGAAGACCTCGATGAACGCATCTTCAGCATTGTCGCTCATCTCAATCAGGGACTAGAACTTATCACCGCGCAAGCGGAGCGACAACGCCTAGCAGAATTGAATCTACTCGCTGGGCGCAAAGCGATGAACGCACTGGCTTACGCTTCGGCACATGAACTGCTGCAAGCAGGCATACAGGCTTTGTTCGACAGCGCGGACAAGGCCAACGAAAATGCTTGGACAGTACATTTTGAACTGGCTTTTACGCTGTATAACAGAATGGCGTTGTGCGAATACCGTACCGGCAAGTTTGAACTGGCCGCAGAGCATTTTCGGGTACTGATGGATAAAGCCCGTAGTCCGCGACAAATCAGCAAAGTCTTTGGCGAAGCGGTGTATTTGTACACCACGATGAACCAATATATGAGCGCGATTGCGTTGGCACGGGAAGGATTAGCACGTCTAGGCATGGATTTCCCGCAAACCATCACCCGCGAAATTATCGGCGAGGAACTCAAGCAAGCCATGCAAAGCTTGGGGGATCGCCAAGTGATGGATTTATTGGACATGCCGAAAATGTCCGAGGAAGATAAAATTGCGCCCTTCGGCATTCTGCACATGGCAATTCCCTCAAGCTGGCTTGCCATGCCGCCGGGTTTTGCTTGGTGTTCGCTGCAAATGGTCAAGCTCTCGCACCGCCACGGCAATCTCACCACCTCGGCCTTCGGCTATAGCATTTACGCTTTGATGCTGTGCGGCGAGCCGCAGCAATACACGCTCGGTTATCAATATGGTTGCCTTGCCATCGAACTCAATCAACGCTACCCCAGCCTATTTGTGCGCGGCACCATCCACTTTTTTTTCAATAATTTCATTCTCCACTGGAGCCAGCATAAAAACCTTAACCCGCCCCTGCGTCGTATCGCCCACCAAGGGTGCAGCGAAAGCGGCGCGTATGTGTACGGGGTTTACAACACGATTTTCTCGTTTTATCAGTCGTTTTTCGCCGATCAGCCCTTATCTGACATGCTCACCGAATATCGCGGCTACTTGCCGTTTGTCGAACGGGTCAACGACCGCGACGTATATGGTGTCTTACGGCTTCTGCTGCAACTGGGGAATAATCTACAAGGCTTGAGTGCTGGGGCATTATCGTTGGACGGCCCAGATTTCGATGAAGCGGCTTATTTGGATGAACTACACGAGCGCGAATACGGCAATGGTTTATGCTTTTACTTTCTTAGCAAACAAGTGTTGTATTTCACCGCAGAAAATTACCGCGAAGCATTGGCGGCTTCTGAATCATTAGAACCGCATTATGTTTTCCTGTTTGGCCTTTATCATCAAACGCTGTTTCATTTTTACCGCGCCCTCAGCATTACGCACTTATATAGCGAGATGACAGCAGAAGAACAGCAACATTGGCGCAGTGTACTCGATGCTGACATAGAAAAATTGCGCCTGTGGCAAGACAACTGTCCAGACAATTTCGCCGCACAGTATTTGTTAATTAAGGCGGAAATCGCCCGACTCGATGGTGCGGATTTGAAAAGCACCGTGCTGTTATATGAACAAGCCATTCAAGCTGCTGGTTCTGACGGTGCTCAAGTTTGGGCGTATGCCGCGTTAGCCAATGAATGTTGCGCCCGTTTCTGGCTGGCTCATGATTTAGCCAATGCGGCTGTGCATTATTTGCGCGAAGCGCATTATTTATACCGCTTATGGGGCGCAAAGACTAAGGTGCAGACGCTGGAAAGCCGCTATAGCAAGTGGCTACAAGGCGCGTCTGTCGCCGTAGGTTCGACACTGCAAACTCGGACAAAAACCCAAACAAGCATGGATACCGCTAATATCGAAGGTATTCATACCTTGGATATTTATGCGGTGGTTCAAGCCTCTAACCTGTTGGCCGAAGAAATCGTATTGGAACAATTGCTCGACAAGCTGATGCGAATTCTGGTGGAAAACAGCGGGGCGCAGCGTGGTGTGCTGTTACTGGAAGAACGCGGACAGCTTCTGATCCAAGCTGCAAATGAGGAGGAAAACGATAAAATCTTGGTCTTGCAAGGCTTACCTGCTGTTGAAAGCCAGTCTTTACCGCAACGCATCATTAACTATGTGGAGCGCACACACCAAGCGGTAGTTCTGGAAAATGCCGCGCTTACGGGTGCGTATATTTCCGATCCTTATATTAAGTGCAAACGTATCAAATCCGTGCTGTGTGTGCCAATTGTGCAGCAAAATCGGCTGACGGGTATTTTATATCTGGAAAATAATTTAATCATCGGTACTTTTACCCCAGATCGACTGGAAGTCATCAACCTGCTTTCCGCTCAAGCTGCAATTTCGCTGGAAAACGCGCTGCTATATCGGACGATGGAAAGCAAAGTCGAAGAACGCACCGCCCAGCTAGCCCAAGCCAATGTGGAAATTAACACGCTTAATCAGCGTCTCACCGTCGAAAATCAGCGTATGGGCGCGGAACTGGATGTAGCGAAACAACTCCAGCAAATGGTGTTGCCGCGTGATCAGGAATTACAGCGTATCGGCTCTTTGGAAATCGCCGCGTTTATGCAGCCAGCGGATGAAGTCGGCGGTGATTATTACGACGTGCTTGAATACGACGATCACATCAAAATCAGCATCGGCGATGTCACCGGTCACGGCTTGGAAAGCGGTGTCGTCATGTTGATGGTGCAAATGGGCATCCGCACCCTGCTCAGCACCGGTTGCAATCAACCCCAGCAATGCCTGCAAGCCCTCAATCATGCTTTGCATGAAAACCTGCTCCGCATGGGTTCGGACAAAAACCTGACCCTATGCTTGCTCGACTATCATGACGGCAAACTGGAAATCAGTGGACAACATGAAGACATTTTAATCATGCGCCGCAATGGGCAACTGGAATACCTAGATACCGCAGATTTAGGCATTTTCGTGGGACTCCTCCCCGACATATATGAATATATCGATAGCCGCGAAATCATCCTAGAACCGGGTGACGGCATCGTATTATTTACCGACGGTGTGACCGAAGCCAAAAATGCCCAGAAGCAGTTTTATGGTATCGAACGTCTCAGTGAAATTGTCACTGAATACTGGTCTTATTCTCCACACATCGTGCAACAGGCGGTGGTGGAAGACCTTAAAGCCCATCTTGGCACAACGGCATTGGTGGATGATATTACGTTGTTGGTGTTAAAGCGGGTGTAGGTTAGTGTTCAGTCAATTGTGGAGTACATATTGGGGCTTTTTTACTGCCTACTTGCTTGCGAGCCAACCCAAATCAGGCCACACTATCCGTCCATTAAGCTCAAGCAGAAATTTATCAGCCAACGCATTTTAAGTTCTTGTAGGTCGGATAAGGCGCAAGCCGTCATCCGACATTGCTAATGCAAATTGCTAGCTTTTTTCTCGTTCCCACCATCTTGGTGGGAATGCATGCCGCGTCGCTCCAGCGGCGCGAATCAGGCTCCAAGGCCAGTTCATACGACTAAACGTGCCGCTGGAGCGACACAGTATGCATTCCCATCGGAACGATGGGAACGAGAAAACCTCTCCTAGAGGGCGAGGACTTTGAAGCTGAACATAGCAACGTCGGATGACGGCTTGCGCCTTATCCGACCTACAAGAATCCGTTTAAAATGTGTTGACGATAGTTCTCTCCAGCCTACCTCGCCAGCGAGCAATCATTAGTTATGGACGCTTTTCAACACCGACAAAACCTGATCGGCACTTTTGCGCAACACAAAGTCGCCGCCAATTTATTAATGCTCATGATGCTGTTGTCTGGCGTGTGGGCATTGAGCAAATTAAACACCCAATTTTTCCCTAATTTTGAACTCGACATTATCACCGTGCGTGTGGTGTGGAGTGGCGCGACGGCGGAAGATGTACAAACTGCAATCACGCGCCCGATAGAGCAACAGCTACGCACCGTCGATGGTTTGCGTAAAATCACTGCAACCTCTGCCGAAGGCATCGCCAGCATTAGCTTGGAATATGAAGAAGGCAAGGAAATGGGCGAGGCGTTGGACGAGGTGAAGGAAAAAGTCGCCACCTTGCGCAATTTGCCCAGCGAATCGGAAGAACCGGAAATTAGTCACGTTATCCGCTATGACCCCATTGCTCGCCTGCTGATTACTGGCCCTGATGACACCTCTGAATTGCGCCACTTAGCACAAAAAATCGAGCGCGAATTATTAGATCGCGGCGTAAGTCAGATTACCTTCTCCGGCTTACCCGACGAAGAAATTTCCATTCAAGTACCACAAGCTCAGCTAGAAGAATTGGGCATGAGCTTAAGCGAAGTCAGCGATAAAGTTCGCGCCTTTAGCCAAGACATTCCTGCCGGTTCTATTGGCGACGGTGAAGCCACCCGCCAATTGCGCGGCCTAGAACAACGCCGCGATGAGTTAGCCTTTGCTCAACTGCCTTTAATCACTGACAGTGCTGGTCGTTTTGTCCGCTTAGGCGATGTGGCAGACATTGAACGCCGCCCGCAAGATGGCGAGGAGCGTTTAACTTATCAAGGCAAACCGGCGGTTGAATTACTCTTGCAACGGGCAGAATCCGATGATGCCTTAGTCAGCGCGAAAATCTTGCACGAATGGTTACAAGAACGCGTCGACAGTCTGCCGCCTAACATCGAAATTAAAGTCTATGACCAGTATTGGGAATTGATTCAAGAACGGATTTCGCTGTTATTGCGCAATGGTATCAGCGGTTTAATCTTAGTCGTCTCGGTGTTGTTTATTTTCTTAAATGGGCGCGTGGCATTTTGGGTCGCCACCGGCATTCCGGTGTCATTAATGGCCATGCTGGCGATTCTGTTTTTATTCGGCGGCAGCATTAACATGATCAGCTTATTCGCCATGATCATGGCTTTAGGGATCGTGGTGGATGATGCGATTGTGGTGGGAGAAGATGCCTTTGCACATTTCCAATTTGGCGAACGCTCATTGCTAGCCGCCGAAGGTGGCGCACAACGTATGCTCGCGCCCGTGATGGCTTCCTCCTTAACCACCATCTCCGCCTTTTTGCCCTTAATGCTCATCAGCGGCACTATTGGCAATATCTTATTCGACATCCCCTTAGTGATGATTTGTGTGATTTTGGCCTCCTTAGTCGAATGTTTCCTCGTGTTACCCGGTCATTTACGGCACACCTTTCACCAGTTACACCACAGCAAGCCGAATCGCACTCGCTTAAAACTCGAACGCACTTTCGACCGTTTCCGCGATTACACTTTCCGTCCGTGGATTGTGCGCGCGGTAGAGTGGCGTTGGTTAGTGGTCGCCAGCATTTTAACCGCGATGATTTTAGCAGTGGGTTTATTAGTCGGCGGTCGCGTCAGTTTCACCTTTTTTCCTTCGCCTGATGGCAAAATTGTCATGGCTAACGTCAGCTTTGTCTCAGGCACGCCAGCAGTACAAGTTGACCGCTATTTAGCCCATTTACGCACAACTTTGCGGGAAACCAATGAGGCGTTAGGTGGTAATGTGGTCAGTGTTGTGGTGGAACATCACGGCACTACATTGGGCACTGGGGCAGCAGGGCAAAAAGGCGATCAATTTGGCGCGTTACGGGTTGAATTAACCTCGCCAGACAGTCGAGAGGTGCGCAATCAAACCTTTGTCCGCGAATGGCGGGCGCGTGTGAAAACGGTGGCGGGTTTAGAAAACTTAACCATTAGCGAGCAACGCGGTGGCCCCCCTGGAAAGGACATCGAGGTGCAGTTTCATGGCGAAGAACCGCAACGGGTGAAAGCCGCCTCGCTGGCCTTGCAAAAAATCTTATCGACCTTCGACGGCGTGAGTGCGGTTGAAGATGATATGCCGTATGGGCAAGAACAATGGATTTTCAGTTTAACGCCGCAAGGTGAAGCCCTTGGTTTAACGGTCGCCAGTGTCGGGCAGCAATTACGCGCAGCTTACGACGGGCAATTAGTGCAAATCTTCCAAGATGGCGATGATGAGGTGGAAGTGCGCGTGTCTTTGCCTGATGCCGACCGCGAACGCCTCGCCAGTTTGCACAACATCATGTTGCAATTGCCTAGCGGTGGCAGCGTGCCGCTGAGTTCGGCAGTGTCCTTAAGCACACAACGCGGTTTTGAAGCCTTGCGTCGAGCGCAAGGGCGTTTGGCAGTCAACGTGATGGCGGATGTGGATGCAGCGGTGACAAACGCCAATGAGATTTTAGCCACTTTAGAGAAAAATGCCTTACCAGATTTGATGGCGCGTTATGGGGTGGAATATTCCTTAGAAGGCCGTGCAGCGGATCAAGCGGAGACCTTGGGCGATATGCAGCGCGGTTTAATTTTCGCCATTGTTTTGATGTATTTAATTTTAGCGTGGCAATTTGCGTCTTACGGCTGGCCTTTGATCGTGTTAAGCGTGGTGCCGTTTGGTTTAGTGGGCGCGATTTTCGGTCATTGGCTGATGGGCATCGATTTAACCATTTTGTCTTTATTTGGCTTTTTCGGCTTATCGGGCATCGTGGTCAATGATTCCATCGTATTAGTATCTTTTTACAAAGAGTTACGTGCCGAAGGCATGCCAATTAAAGAAGCCTTAATTGAAGCCTCTTGCCAACGCCTACGCGCAGTCTTATTAACATCTTTAACAACGATTTTTGGTTTAATGCCCTTATTGTTTGAAACATCTTTACAAGCCCAATTCTTAATCCCAATGGCAACTTCTATCGCGTTTGGCCTCACTTTCTCGACAATTTTGGTGTTATTCGCGGTACCTGTGTTGCTCTCGATTTATGAACGGGTCATGCACAGCAAACAAGAGTGGCAAGAAACATCACAATCACCGCAACAGCAACCGGTTTAAGCAAGAGGATAACTGCAATGGCAATGAATGACAGCAAACGTCTTTGGGTATGCCCTAGCGATCAACTCGCTGAAGGCAAATATAAACGCATTGATGCCCTATACGCCGATGAGCCATCCTCGGTATTGGTGTTCCGTCATCAGGGGCAGTGTTTGGCGTACCGTAATTTATGCGTGCATATGCCGCGCACCTTGGATTGCGAAAAGGATATGATTTTCGATGAAACAGGGCAGAATCTGCGCTGTTCTATGCACGGGATTATTTATCATCCGATTACGGGGGAGTCGTTGAGCACGATGTGTAACGGGGAAAAGTTAACGCCAGTGACAGTGCAAGAAGATGCGGAAGGGGTTTGGATTCGGGATAAAAGGGTTAAGGAGATGGTGGGGGAAAACTAGGAAGGAACCGCTGGTTGAGATTTGTGGGAGAGAAACTTAACCAGCGGAAATAATCTGCGAGGTTTCCAGTGGGTGTAATGGTCAAGTTTTTTTGTAGAAAATCTAAGCCACATTTAGAAAAGATAAGTTTTTCTGATGTGGAGTCATATAATCGATGGCAGAATGTAATCTGCGGTAGTTGTAAAACCAGATATAGCGTTGAACACAATCATGAAC
>QKBZ01000418.1 GCA_003245895.1 Beggiatoa sp. | reverse complement strand
ATACAGATGCTAAGGGAAATAACGATGAACATGAACAAATTATTTGCAGGTGCAATCTTGTTGCTCTCTACTGCTATAGCAACACCTGCTTTTGCAAACAACTCAACTTATATTGAATTTCAAGGTTCTACACAATTGACAGGGTTCAACATTGAATTCTTAGGTGTAGACGGTACTACTTGGACGTATAAAGTAAGTAAAGTTCAAGGTCATGCCTTAAGTCACTGGACATTAAACATACCTTTATGTGTCGGTCATGTTGAATCTGTTTCTCCAACCACAGGCTATGAAGAAGGCCCTGACGGTAGCATTAAAGATCAAACAGTTGTTGGTCTGAAATGGAATACCGATAGTGGTGTAGGTGAGGAAGGGATGACTTTCTCTTTCACCTTAGATGCAGAATATTCTATCGTGCCTGTTAGCGTTATTGCTAAAGCCAGTAATGCCTATGGCGAAGGCGTAATTTTTGGCCCTAGCTGTGACGAACCACCAGTAGTCGAGTGCGAAGCGAAAGCTTATGCCGTACACGATGGCGGCTTAAACAACACAGAATTTTTCACTATCGACCCTGCGACTTTAAGCGTTGCACCATTAGGTGGTGTTTATCCTGCGCATGATATTGAAGCATTAGACCTTACCCCAGACGGTGAAACTTTATATGCCGCTTCTGGTGATGACACGGCTACCCCTGGTATGTTGTACACCGTAGATAAAGTAACCGGTGCTTTAACTGAAGTTGGCCCTACTGGTATGAAAGAAGTTGACGCATTAAGCTTCGCACCAGATGGCAGCTTATGGGGTTGGTCACAAGGTGACGGTTTATTTATGATTGCTGACCCAAGTGTTAGCCCTGCTGCAATTGTAAAATATGCAAGCCCTGCTGAAGTAGAAGACATTAGCTTTAGCATAGATGGCAGCAAAATTTACGGTGTACAAAATGCAAACATCGTTGACCCAGATGCAGCCGATGCCGATGTCACCTCTGTTTTATGGGCTTATGATATAGGCACTGAGACTTTAAGCATCGTATGTGGCGAAGTCAGCTTAGGTGAAATCGAAGCCTTAGAAACTTTACCTTCAGATGACTTATTATTCGCTGTACATGACAACACAACCATGATGATGACCGTTTCTGGCTTGAATCCTCTGTCATGTGTAGGTGTCAGCTTAGACCCAATTCCTTCTCCTTACTACGACATCGAAGGCATTGCATGGCCAAGTTGTGCAGGTGAATAAAATTAAGTTAAAGCTTAATTTCACCGCTATAGTGATTAGCTAAATAAAAAAACCGCCTACCCAATGGGTAGGCGGTTTTTTTTTATGCTTTGCTTAAGGTGCTAATAAAAGCCGACTCCATTGCTCCTCGTCTAAACGGTATAACACCCGATCATGCAACCGATTAGGCCGACCTTGCCAAAACTCCACTTGATACGGCATTAAACGATAACCGCCCCAATAATTTGGGCGTGGAATCACTTGGTCTTTATATTGTTGCTCTAATTCCTGCATACGCTGCTCTAACTCAGCTTTACTTTCAATTAATTCACTTTGATGTGAAGCCCACGCGCTTAATTGGCTGCCAATAGGGCGTGAATGAAAGTATTTATCTGAAGCAGCCTCTTCTACCATCGTAACCTCACCTTCAATACGGACTTGGCGTTCTAACTCTGCCCAATAAAACAATAAGGTTGCACGCGGGTTCTCGGCTAATTCTTGTCCTTTGCGGCTTTCATAATTGGTAAAAAAGACAAAGCCTTGCTCATCAAATTCTTTTAACAACACAATGCGGGCAGTTGGAAAACCATCTGGCGTAGTGGTTGCCAAGGTCATTGCATTCACATCAAACAATTCTGCTTTCATCGCCTCATCAAACCATTTGCTAAATTGTGCAAATGGACTGGGATCGGTATCAGCAAGACTTAAACAGGCTTGACTATAGTCACGGCGTAAGTCGTGTAAATTTTGATTGCTCATGGTGGAATTTCCATATAAATCGTGAATACTGCCCCACATGGGGCATGAGAGAACGAGCGCTTAATTATCCGGTGATAACATGACTATTGTGTCATGACAGCACTATTTTGCGTTGTGCTAGGCGTTGCCGTCTCATCTAACGGCTGTGTAGATGTTGATGTTGGTTCTGAGGTTAAATCTGTGCCGCGATGTTCATCGGCATACACTAACATATCGTAATAATGGCGCACGTTGCGGACATACACCACGGGTTCATAGCCGCGTGCATAACCATGACGTGTGTGACGATACCATTTAGGGTTGCTTAATAAAGGCAAACGCTGTTTTACCTCTACCCAAAAAGCAGGATTTGCCTGTTGGTTACGGGTAATTTTACGTGCATCAAACACATGCCCTAAACCTACATTATAGGCCGCTAGCGCAAACCAAGTACGATCTGGCTCTAAAACATCTTCATCAAAGCGCTTGCGTAATTTAATAAAATAACGACTGCCCCCTTCAATACTTTGAAATGGGTCTTCACGGTCTTCAATGCCTAAATCAGCAGCCGTATCTTCCGTTAACATCATCAAACCACGTACACCGGTATAAGACACCGCATCGGCTAACCAACGCGACTCTTGATAGGCGATAGCAGCTAACAAACGCCAGTCGAGTTTCAACTGCGCCGCGACTGTCTCAAATTTTGCTCGATACGCAGGCAAGCGATCTTGCACATGGCGATAAAACTCGCGGGTATCTACATAATCAAATTGCTGATCTTCAACGTGGCTGTAATAGCGTTCGATAAGTTGTGCTAACTCGCCTGTTTGCTGTAAGTTTTGGAAAAACTGGATGCTCTCCACATACAAACTATCATAGCGATAATCGCGGCTAAACGCCCATGCTAAGCCAGAAGCAGGCACTTCGTTAAACGTCTTAGCCACTTTCAACTCTGGGAAAAAGCGCTGCATTTGTGCCACTTCTGTAGAGTCCACTAAGGCATACGCCCGCTCTTTTTGCCACACAGATTCTAATAAGGTTGCAGGCTCTACATCGGCCATGCTTTCCCATGTCAGTTCTGGATATTCTGTTTTTAATTGTTTTAGCAGAAATTCTTGGCTACTGCCTGCAATGACACTGATTACATGCTCAGCCGTTAACTCAGCTAATTGAGAAGGGGGAGGAGGATTTGCGCGGTGGTAAAGCAGTTGATGCTGCACTTCTTGATAGCGCGTGCTAAAGCGTAAATATTGGCGACGCTCTTCGGTAATATTAATGCCTGCTGCGGCAAAGGCGACTTGCTCGCGTGACACCATAGGCAGAATTTGGCTGAATTCTTCTGCTACGATTAAATTTAATTTGACGCGCAGATGTTCGGCAAAGCGGTTTAATAAATCATATTCTAAACCTGCTGGACGGCCTTCTGCATTGGGAAAATAAGTTGTGGGGCTATGACGCGTGACCACCGTTAAGACACCACTGCGTTGGACTGATTCCAATACAGTTTGTCTATCGGTGCAAAATGTTAATAATGTGCCGAGCAAAACTGTTAATAACAGCTTCATGGCCTGTTATGCTCCCACATCGATGACACGATTAACCCCTGTGACGTGTCAGCCTTGACCCGACACATGGTCGGATCAAGTCAACTTTGGCGGTATGGTTTAGCTTAAAGCAGCAAAAATTTGGTCGCGGATTTCTTCCACTTTACCAATACCAGCAATGCGCACATATTTAGGTGCGTTCTCGCCGCCTGCATCAGCCCATTTAGAATAATAGTCTACTAATGGCTCAGTTTGCTCATGGTAAACATTTAAGCGTTTTCTGACGGTGTCTTCTTGGTCGTCATCGCGCTGAATTAAATCTTCGCCAGTTACGTCGTCTTTGCCTTCTGCTTTAGGCGGATTGTACAGCACATGGTAAGTACGACCAGAGCTTAAATGTACACGACGACCGCTCATACGCTTAACGATTTCTTCGTCATCAACCGCAATTTCAACCACATAGTCGATGTCAACACCGGCTTCTTTCATTGCATCTGCTTGTGGGATAGTGCGAGGGAAGCCGTCAAACAAGAAGCCGTTGGCACAATCAGCTTCTTTAATGCGATCTTTCACTAAGCCGATGATGATGTCATCAGAGACTAAGCCGCCTTCATCCATGATTTTTTTCGCCGCTACGCCTAAAGGTGTACCCGCTTTTACGGCTGCACGTAACATGTCACCAGTAGAAATTTGTGGGATATTGAAGCGTTCTTTGATATAGCCTGCTTGCGTCCCTTTGCCTGCGCCTGGGCCGCCCAAGAGGATTAATCGCATAGTCATTATCCTTATTGGTAGTTAAGTTTTAGAAAAGTATTGAAAAAAAAAGGTTTTGTTCCATCCAAATGCGTGGTCTTTTCGACTTAGCTTGCTTCAGTTAAAGTGAATTATTGTAATTGTTAAATTGAAGCAATGGGACATTATAACCGATAGGCTGTTAGTGCCAAGTTTTTTGGCGGGGGTTTTTGTATACGGAGGGAAATTAGTATTTTAGGATGGGGTGACGTAGGGTGGAATAGCGCAGCGTATTCCACCATGAAATTCTGCAAATCATTAAGTTAAGTGCAGATTACAAACTTTATGGTGGAATACGGCTTACGCCTATTCCACCCTTGTATCCTAAAAGCATTCATGATTAGCTACCATGAATAGGAAATCAGAGAGGCTGAATCCGCCCTGAGACCATTGAGTCTGTTCTGTAGATAAGCCACTGAGTTTCCATCAGTTTAGCAAATCAATTAAGGCTGTACGGTATCCAAGAGCTAGACTCTGCATGTACAAGGAAAGCCCGCAAACTGATAGAACTGTCTTTTTAAGGTATTGGTTATGAATGTGATAGGAATCGACGTTTCTAAACAAAAACTACATTGCACACTGCTACGTGAACAACTGCCTGATAAAAAGCTAGACAAAGTCGTGGCTAATAATGTTGAAGGCGTTAAGCTTTTACTCAGCTTCGCCAGCAAAAAGGCAAAACTGGCCGCTACTGACCTGCTTATTGTCTTAGAGGCTACTAGCACTTATCACGAAGTTGCTGCTGAAGCCTTGTTCCATGCAGGTTGTAAAGTCATTGTTGCAAACCCTGCTCAAGCTAGAAATCTTGCTAAGGGTTTAGGGATTAGAAACAAGAATGACCAAATCGATGCACTGGTTTTAGCACAGCTTGGGCAACAGTGTCATAACAAGTTAAGACTTTGGCAACCACCGCCTGCTGAATACAAGCAGCTAAAGCAATTACAAGCACGCAAACAAGCACTGGAGACTGATAGACAACGTGAGAGTAACCGCTTAGAAAAGCTCCACGCCACTTATACAGAAGCATTTATCTTGGAGTCCTCTGAGCGCATGTTGCAACACCTTGACCATGAGCTTGTCTTAGTCAATGAAGCCATTGATACTCATATTCAAACTCACCCTGAGTTAGAACATGATAGGGGGTTACTTAGGAGCATCCCTGCTATAGGCACAGTGCTCTCCACGCTATTGCTAGCTATTTTACAACGCAATCGCTTTCAAAGTGCTCGACAGGCCGCTGCTTATTTAGGTGTTGTTCCGGTGACAGAGGAATCCGGTACAAGTATTAAAAAACGCCCAAGGCTTTCTAAAACAGGTAACCCAACAATACGGGCAAAACTGTATATGGCTGCGGTGGTAGCCACTCAGCATAACCCTGACATCAAGTTGTTTTACCATCGCCTTCTTGAACAAGGAAAGTCAAAAATGTCTGCCTTAGGGGCTGGTATGCGCAAGCTTATTCATATCTGTTTTGCTGTCTTGGACAAGCAGACGGAATATTCACCTCAAATAGCTTAATTTTATCTTTTCCTTGCTACAAAAAGGTTTGCTGTTTGAGACGGTATCTACAGATTACTTAATAGCCATGAGGGCAAAAACTACCCCTGACACGCCTTTTCATCTTCACACTGAATCACTTCAATCGATACGTGTGATAAATGGAAGTCATGTAACAGCTTTTTGTAATAAGCCACAGGTTTTGGTTCATGAGTGACTAAAGAAACGATAGCAGCGTGATTGTTAGGGCTAACGCGCCAAACGTGTAAGTCAGCAATGCGATTATCTGAATCCGCTTCAATAGCAGTTTGAATATCGGTATAGGTCTCATGGTCTGTGTTGCGGTCTAATAAAATGCCGCTGGTTTCTTGTAATAAACCATAAGCCCAACGCATGATGATGACCATACCAACAATACCCATTGCTGCATCCACCCAAACAATGCCAGTGTATTTGCCAACTAAGAGCGCGCCAATGGCTAATACAGAGGTTAAGGCATCTGCTAATACATGGAAATAAGCCGCTTTTAAATTGTGGTCTTCGTGGTGGCCTGCATGGTGATGCTTGTGATCATGGTCGTGGTGGTGGTCATGATGATCGTGTTCATCGTGATGATGATGGTGGTGATGTGCGTGACCATGACTATGGCCGTGACCGTGGTGATGATGGTGGTCAGCACCGCTGCCATGTAATAACCATGCAGAAATCAAGTTAATGACTAAACCTAAAATGGCGACAAAAATCGCTTCATTAAATTGAATTTCGTGTGGACTAAACAAGCGCTGCAAGGATTCTAAGCCAATCATCAAGGCAACCACAGCTAAGGCCACTGCACTGGCAAAACCGCCTAATACATTGACTTTGCCTGTGCCAAAACTGAATTGCTCGCTTTGTGCATGATGACGCGCATATTGATATGCAAATAAGGTGATGGCAAATGCCGCAACGTGAGTGCCCATGTGCCAGCCATCGGCTAATAAGGCCATAGAGCCGTAACTCATGCCCGCGATGATTTCCACTACCATGGTGATGGCAGTTAACCATAACACTTGTATGGTGCGGCTTTCGCCTTGGGTATTATCCGTGGCGAAATTGTGTGAATGTTGCCATTTTTCTAAAGTTTGATAGTGCATAAACAATACATCCTAAAATCACATTAGCAGTGCACCACACGAGCAGGTCAACTCGCTTATTTGTCGTGCAACTGTCAACGCATACGTGCTAATTGAGGTAAATCGCCGGTCAAGCCCATTGCTTGCCGCATAATCACATTTTTCACAGCTTCATTGTGATTCGTCAAGTGTAAACCAATATTGCGTAACCAGCGCACGGGCGGCAGCGATTCAGCGAAAACCGTTTTAAAACTGTCCATTAAACCTTGCATTAAGCCGTTGTCTCCACGTCGCCAACGCTCATAACGACGCAATATTGCGTAATGCCCAAGGTCTTGGCCACTCGCATGACTTTCTAACAATACTTGTGCTAAACAGGCTACATCTAATAAACCTAAATTAACGCCTTGTCCTGCTAATGGATGAATGGTGTGTGCGGCATCGCCAACTAAGGCTAGACGCGGTTGCACATAGTGTTGTGCATGACGGCGAATGAGTGGAAATACAGCGCGATCACCTAACAATTGCACCGCACCTAAATGATGTTCAAACGCAGCCGCCACTTCAACTTCAAAATCAGGTGTCGCCAGTTGCATCAAGCGATCACTTAAGCGTTTTGGACAACTCCAAACGATAGACACTTGCTGTGAATCTTTAAGCGGTAAAAACGCTAAGATGCCACGTTCGCCTAAAAATCGTTGCCGCGCCACCGCTTGATGTGGCAATTCAGTCTGTAAATTAGCCACTAAACCCGAATGGGCATAATCATTTAATTGGCAAGGAATGCCCGCTAAATTGCGAATAGGCGAGTTTGCCCCTTCAGCACCCACTAATAAACGAGCACTTAAGGTTTGTCCTGAATCTAGCTGTGCTTCGATAGCATTGGCAGTAAGTTGAAACTGCGTGATATGCGCCGGTTGCAGTAAATGCAAATTTCCGTTGTCAATTAACTGTTGTAACTGGGTATTTAAGCCGACTTGGATGATGTTTTGCTCAACAATATGCCCTAACAACGGCTCGACAATGGTGGCACTGTCAAAATGAATTCTGCCACTGCCTTGGCTGTCCCACACTTCCATTGCCCGAAACGGACTCACGCGCAGTTTTGCCATGTCATCCCACGCGCCTAAATTGCGAAAAATACGTTCTGAGGCACGGGTTAAGGCATACACACGCAAATCTAAATTGCTAGTGTCGATAGCTTGTGCTGGACGTGCTTCCACTACGCCCACTTGTAAACCAGCACCTGCAAGCGCACAGGCTAAGGTCGCGCCGACGACACCACAACCGGCGATTAATACATCATATTCTGGGGCATGCATAAGTTCCTCGTTAAGCATCCGTTGTAGGGTGGAATAGCGCAGCGTATTCCACCATGCAGTTTGTTGTCTGAATCAGAATTTACAGAATTAAAGAATTTTCAGGATTAAACGTGCTGACATCTGAACAACTTACAAATCATGATTCTTTACAGAGATTTGTGGTGGAATACGCTGCACTATTCCACCCTACATGTCTGCTCAACTTTGTGGCAAAACTGCCGACGGTTCTTGCACACGCAAGCCATCCATTGCATTAGGCAATTGGGTCGCAATCACTTGATCGCCTTGAGTTAACTGCTCACTACGCGCCAACACCTGTGTGTTGCCGGTTGCGTCAATGTGTTCTCCGACTAATTCAATTTTAACACTGTGCATCCGCCCATCGACTAATTTATAAATCCGATCCGTGCCGTAAATGGCGGAATAAGGCAAACTCACCACTTTTTCCTGCGGCGGTAATTGCAAAATCGGCGTGATGAATTGGCCTAAACGCAGTAATTCCGCGCCATGCGTCACCGTTAACAGCGCATCGATGCCACCACTATTTTGCTGAATTTCACCTGCCACCCGCGCAAGCGTAAACTGAATTGCCTCACCATATAACTGTGTCTGTGCAGTCAAGTTTTGCCCGTGATGCAAAGCCTTTAACACTTTATCTTGATAACGGTTAGGAATTTGCGCCCGCACTTCTACATGCTGCACATCATAAACACTGACTAAAGCCGTGCCGGTTTGCACTCTATCGCCTACTGCGACGGAGACGGCGGCTAAACGTCCTGCAAAAGGCGCACGGATTTCAGTTCGGCTAAGTTCTAATTGTGCTTGTGCTAATTGCGCTTTTGCTTGTTGCAAGCTGGCTTGTAATTGCTGTAAGCGGGCAGGATGGTTGCGGATTTCGCGTTGGCGAGAGGTTACGCTTAATTGCTGCTGCGCCAAGGCTTGAGTCGCGTCATCTAAGGCAGCTTGTGAACCAGAACGCTGTTTTTCTAACTGACGCGCTCTCGCCACACTGCGTTCGGCTAAGGCGACTAAGGTTTGCTCATGTTTTAACGCTGCGAGGTTGCTGTCATGTTGTGTTTTTTCGCTGCTGATTTGCGCGTCTAAACTGCTGACAGCGGCTTGGCGTTGCTGGATTAACAACTGTATATCGCGATCTTCTAACTTCACTAATAAATCGCCATTCGCCACCATTTCACCTTCTAAATGCGGCACAGCGAGCACGGATAAACTGCTGTTTTGGCTTAAAGTAGGCACGCGCAGAGTTGCTGCCTTAGGTGATTCAACGCGGCCATATAACAATAAAGAAGGCTGTTGTGCGCTTGGGCTAACTTCCAGCAAATTCACCGACCATACTTGCTCTTGTGCCACTACAGGCTGTGCCGGTGGACGCATCATTTTTAACAGCACAAAACCACCAATGCCGATTGCCAGCACTAAAAGCGGTAATAAGTGTCTTTTTTTCATACAGTTCAATTTCCTAGAGCGAAATCGTGAAAAATTTATTGTGCACAGCTTAACATTAAGCTTTGTGATAGATCAGCTAAGTGGTTTTTTTCTCGTTCCCATCGTCCCGATGGGAATGCATGCCGCGTCGCTCCAGCGGCGCGAATCAGGCTCCAACAATAGTTTATATGACTAAACGTGCCGCTGGAGCGACACAATACGCATTCCCATCGGGACGATGGGAACGAGAAGCCACTGTTTTTAATGAGAAATCCGACTTGTATAGATACTGAGAGAGGAGGTCGGTAAAGGCATCTTTACAAAAAAACACACCACAACCCTACAATTCATCTTAGTTTAAGATTCAATTAAGACTTGCCCCGTATAGTGCTCACCATTGCTTGAACACACGCCCAAACCGAGGGAAGACTCATGAAAAAAAACATTACATTATTAGTGTTAGTCAGCACTTTAGCCGCTAGCCCACTCAGCTTTGCTACCCCTGATAACAGCGCGACAGATGCAACAGCGAGCACAACCGCCAACCAAAACTTAAACAGCGTTAATGGTGTCGTGTTATCTGTAACCGGTAACACCTTAGTGATGCAAAGCACCGCAACTAATGGTTTCCGTCCTGAATCGTCTATTTTAGCGGTTAATATTGCCAACTTAGGCTTAACAGAAACGCCTCGCATGGGCACTGTGATTGAAGTCAGTGGTCAATGGGACGGTAATTTATTCCAAGCCTCACAACTGAGCAACACCCCACCTGTTGCTAGCAGTTCTGAACCTTATCATAGCAATGCTTATCGCAGCGATGATGATGAAGATGAACGCCATGAGTATCGTGAATATCAATCAAAAGCCACCACGCAACGCTTAGAAGTGAAAGGTCATGTGGTTTCAGTCGATGGCAATATGATTTCTGTGCAAGCGCGTAAATTTGAATACGCCCGCCCTGATAGTGACACCGTGAACATTGATGTTAGCCAAGCTCGTTTTGAAGACGGTAGTCGCGAACACTTAGCGGTAAACCGCTCTGTAGAAATCAAAGGCACATGGGATGGTGCGACTTTATACGCAACTAAAGTGGAATTTGAATAAGGTTTAGCCAGAGAAACGGGCATAAACCGCCCGTTTCATACCATGAGTTAGGGATTAATAATATGAATACGGCAACCACAGCAGCAATACCTGCTGATACTTTTCACTGCTATGCGGTCTGGGATCGCAGCACACGCTGGTTTCATTGGATCAATGTATTAAGCGTTTTAGGCTTAATCGTTTTGGGCACTATCATCTTAAATGGCAAAGCCTTAGGCGTGAGCAGCGAAGGCAAAATTTTACTGAAAGTGCTGCATGTGTATGTCGGCTATGTGTTTGCGTTTAACTTGCTATGGCGTTTAGTATGGGGCTTTATCGGCAACCGCTATGCACGTTGGGCAGCCATCTTGCCCATTGGTAGAGGCTATTGGCAATCGGTGCGCGAATATGTAGCCTCCATGCGCAGCCAACAGCCGGTTGCTTATGCAGGACATAATCCAGTTGGGCGTTTAATGGTGACGGCGTTATTATTGTTACTTTTAGCGCAGGCGGTAACAGGCTTGGTGCTCGCAGGAACGGATATTTATTATCCACCACTGGGTAACACAGTGAAAACATGGATTGTGGCGGATGGCAGCACACCTGAGCAAATTGTTGCTGGTAGCAAAGAGCACATTGATAGTGCGCGTTATCAGGAAATGCGCGAGTTTCGTAAACCTTTCATTACCGTGCATGTGTATGCGTTTTATGTGCTGTTATTAGCGATATTGGTACATATTCTGGCCGTGGTGTTAACCGAGTTGCGAGAGCGTAATGGCTTAATCTCCGCCATGTTTCACGGTCGCAAAGTGTTTCACACTCAACAACCCCCTAAAGACTTCTAATAATAAAAACGACTGACGGCAATTTTGCCGTTTCCTTAACTTAGCTCAAGTATGAGCAAGTTGTTTTGTTTTAAAATACTAATGTAGTTCTTTAGAACGATTGATAAAACTCAAACAAGGAGTGAGTAATGAAATTTTGGCATACTATGTTAGCGAGTGGATTAATTGCGCTTAACACCGCAGCAGTACAAGCGTCGCAATGGCAAGCATTGCCTGAGCAAGTGCCTGCTCCGGCGGACAATCCGCAAACTGAAGTTAAAGTTGAATTAGGCAAAATGCTGTACTTTGATCCACGTTTATCAAAACACGGCACTTTATCTTGCAACTCTTGTCACAACGTGATGGAAGGCGGCGACGACAGCCGTCCAAACTCTGTTGGCATTAGCGATGCGCGTGGTGGCCGTAGCGCACCTAGCGTTTGGAATGCGGCATTATTGTCAGTGCAATTCTGGGATGGTCGTGCTGCAAGCTTAGAAGACCAAGCGGTAGGCCCTGTGTTAAACCCTATCGAAATGGCCATGCCTAGCGAAGCAGAAGTGATCAAGCGTTTAGGTGAATTACCACAATACGTGGAATTGTTTCAAAAAGCCTTCCCTGAAGAAGAAAAACCGCTTTCTATGTCAAATTTAGCGAAAGCGATTGCTGCTTATGAACGTACTTTAATCACGCCTAACTCAGCCTACGACCAATACGTGAAAGGGGACGAGAAAGCGTTAACTGAACAACAAGTACGTGGTATGGAAAGCTTTGCCAACTTAGGCTGCACAGCGTGCCATTCAGGTGCTAACTTCAGCGGCCCACAATTGCCAGTAGGTCAAGGCTTCTTCATGAAGTTTCCAACCTTCCCTGGTAGCGAATACGAAACCAAATATGACTTAATAAAAGACACTGGTCGTGCTTCAGTAACTGGCAAAGACGGTGATAAAAATATGTGGCGCGTACCTACCTTACGCAACGTCGCTTTAACTGCGCCGTACTTCCATAATGGTCAAGTACCTAGCTTAGATGAAGCCGTGCGCGTAATGGCAAAAACTCAGTTAAATAAAGAGTTATCTGAAGAACAAGTGGCTGATTTAGTCGCTTTCTTAAACAGCTTAACTGGTGAGTTCCCAGAGCAAACCATGCCACGTTTACCAAGCAATCCAAACACTACGGTATTGCCTTTAAGTGATGCGGAGTTGGCTGGCGATAGCACTTTGTTAACACACTAAGGCTGTTGTAGGTCGCATAAGCGAAGCGTCATGCGACATTAGAAGCACATTTATCGAGATTGGATATAAAAAACACAAAAACTGATTAACCGTCTCACTGTTCATACTCACACACACTTGCCCACTAGTTGTTTTAGTGGGCTTTTTTTTGTTTTTTTGTTATGAACAGGGGATTTTTTAAAAATCCATACTAAACTTGATCCAATTCAAGGCTATCGCATAAGGGAAATGAATCCTTTATTGCGCATTTTTCTTCAAACTTAACCATTCGCGTGATGCTGTCGCTCTGACCTCGGAGCTGCCCGTAGCTTATCGCTAATCCCTTATAAAATTTAATATTTGTCATCTTCTTGTCATTGATTTTAACAATAATGATGCCAATATTGAGCAGATGTTAAACAATAATTGTCGATTGTAATGTGTATTTATCAGGCAATTGTTGTCTTAGATATGCGAAGGAGTCGCAACAGAAGCAAGGAGTGCTGTTTATCCTAATTTTTTAGGTAACTGCCGCTTAGATGGCGTGTGAGGTTGTTTGTATGAGGAGCCAACGCTGTGATCAATGCAACTGAAGTGTTATCTCGACCTATCATTGTTTTTTCTCGGAACTATATGCCGATCAATCGCATCAACTTGAAGCGAGCGGTGACTTTGCTACTGACAGGCAAAGCGGAACCGGTCGACTTTATTGATGGTGGGGATGATATTGCCGTGCATGCGCCCAGTTTCGTGCTATTTGTGCCTCCTCACATTCGTCTCACTGTTACACATCAAGAGCGACGCGGCTGGAAAATTCCGGCAGTGACACGGCGCGAAGTGTTACGGCGCGATCATCATACTTGCCAATACTGTGGCAGCACGCGCCAATTGACCATTGACCATGTGATTCCACGCTCTAAAGGTGGAAAACATACGTGGGATAATGTGGTGACGGCTTGCGAACGCTGTAATAGTCGCAAGGGAGATCGTTTGCCGCAACAAATGGGCATGCACTTACGCACGCCACCTAAAACGCCAATGCACCCTGCGGTGATGTTTGCGGAAGAGTTTTGGCAACACCAAAACACAAAAAGGCAGCAAACGGCATCAATAGATGATGATGAAGTCGCCACCGCCGCAGAATAAGCGGTTTAACGGCATTTTTTCTCGTTCCCACCATATTTTGGTGGGAATGCATACCGCGTCGCTCCAGCGGCGCGAGTCGTGGTTATAAGCGGGTTCTCATTGCTATTCGTGCCGCTGGAGCGACACAGTATGCATTCCCATCGGGACGATGGGAACGAGAATTAACGGCATTATTCCGCTTTTTTCGTAATTTGTTTAGGAAATTGAATGCGACCAATGCGGGCATTACATTTTTGCTGCAAGGCTTGCACAAATGGGTCTTGCGCAATTTCTGCCCGCACCTGCTGTTCATGCTCTGCCTGTAAACGCTGTCGCACATTCGCTGCGGTAGTTTCCATCTGATCTGTAAGATGAAATTCAATGCGATACGCCTGACCTAAGTGTTTGGCTATCGCTTTCTCTAATTCCACTACCCGCGATTTAAACGCCGATTGATTGGCAGGCAAGGCTAAATGCAAGGTTTTGCCCTCTACTGACTGCAAAGCGCAATTCAATGCTAATTGTTGCACCATACCGCCTAAGGGCAATTCTTCTACTAAAACTAACCATGATTCAGGTGAATCTAACTGCAAACTGCTGTGCACAGCGTTTGAAGTTGGCTCAGTGACAACAGGTTCGGGGCTGACTTCTGCTGCTTCTAGTTTTGACGGCGGTGATGTTGGCGCAGGAGCGCGTTGTACTGGCGGCGCGACAGTGTTGTGAACTACTGGCGGCGGCGCAGTGTTTACCACTGGCGCGGGCTTTAACTGTGCAGGTTGAGGTTGTACAGGTGTCTGTGCTGGGCGTGGAGGAATAACGGTTGTGCTGGCGGGCGCACTCGCAGTCACTTTTGCATCTGCAATGGTTTTCGCCAGAGGACTGGCAGGGCGTGGGCGGTTACTGGGTTCAACATTGACAGCACTTGCCGGTCTAAACGCCAACATACGCAGCAATAACATTTCAAAACCGCCGCGCGGTTCAGGTGCATATGGCAAATCACGCCGCCCAGTTAAGGCGATTTGATAGAATAATTGCACATCTTCTGGCAGCAATTGCTGTGCTAACTGTAGAATAGTCTGCTCAACAGGCAATTCTGCATTAAACTGCGCCGGTAACACCTGTGCTAAGGCTATTTTTTGCAGCAAGCTCAATAAATCCGCTAAAACTGCGTTAAAATCTGGGTTGTGTTCCGCCAATTGCGCACAATGCTGCAATACGGTGGCGGCATCGTCTGCCACTAACGCCTGTAATAACTGCTGTACCACCGTTTGATCTAAAGTGCCTAACATGGCACTGACATCTGTTAGCGTTAACTGACCTGCACCATAGGCAATCGCTTGATCTAACAAGCTCAAAGCATCCCGCATACTGCCATCGGCGGCTTGCGCTAAAAGCTGCAAGGCAGGGGCTTCAAACGGTACTTGCTCGGTGGTGACGATGTGCGTTAAATGATTTTGGATTAAATCTAAAGGCAAACGCTTTAAGTTAAATTGCAAACAGCGTGATAACACAGTGGGCAATAACTTTTGCGGATCGGTGGTTGCCAGTAGGAATTTAATGTGTGGCGGTGGTTCTTCTAAGGTTTTCAGCAAAGCGTTAAAACTTTGCCGCGTCAGCATGTGCACTTCGTCAATTAAGTACACTTTATAACGCCCACGGGTTGGCGCGTATTGCACGTTGTCCAACAGTTCGCGGGTATCATCTACCCCTGTGCGTGAGGCGGCATCGACTTCGATTAAATCGACAAAACGGCCTTCATCAACTTCGGTGCAGGTGCGACAAGTGCCGCAAGGATGTGCGCTGACACCATTGGTTTCGCAATTAAGGGATTTAGCAAAAATACGCGCGATGGTGGTTTTACCCACGCCTCGGGTGCCGGTGAATAAATAGGCATGATGTAAGCGATCAGTGTCTAACGCATTCATTAACGCGCGCAAGACATGCGTTTGCCCCACCATTTCCGCGAAGGTACGCGGTCGCCATTTTCGGGCTAAAACCTGATAAGCCATACTTGTGCGTTAAGGCTGTTGTTTGAGGGGGAAACTAAATAGAGGGAGGTGGCAACCGCCAGCCACACCCCGGCACACGTTCCGCTGCTGCCGCTGCTTCCTTCCGGACCTGACGGGATTCACAACATCACATTGCGGGGGGACCGACTTCGCCACCATAAATTGGCGGAGAGAGAGGGATTCGAACCCTCGGTACAGTTTTGCCGTACACACACTTTCCAGGCGTGCTCCTTCGACCGCTCGGACACCTCTCCGTTAGCAAATTTCTCTGCTAAGCAAATACGCATTATAGCAACACACATTGAGTTAGGTCTAGTAAAAATTTTGCTTTGTGGTGATGTGTCTTGAAAACAAACGCCTATTTTCACTTAAATCTGGAGACTCCTTCATGCTGAAAGGCATTCATCATGTTGCCATCATCTGCTCAGATTATGCGCAGTCAAAGCATTTCTACACCAAGGTGCTGAAACTGGAAATACTGGCTGAAAATTACCGAGCAGAACGAGATTCTTATAAGCTGGACTTGTTGTTACCCGATGGCAATCAAGTCGAATTGTTTTCGTTTCCTGAACCACCTGCTCGTGTTTCCCAACCTGAAGCCTGTGGTTTGCGCCATTTAGCGTTTAGGGTGGAATCGGTTGAGGATATAGCGCACTACTTGACGCAACACGGTGTTCATGTGGAAGCGATTCGGGTTGATGAGTTTACAGGGCGAAAATTCACTTTTTTTCAAGACCCTGATGGGTTGCCGTTGGAGCTTTATGAGGTGTAGTTGAGTTATCTATACAAGTCAGAATTTTTTATTAAAAACAATTAGTTTCTCGTTCCCGCCATTTTGGTCACAGCCATTAAGTTAAGATCATTGTAGGGTTTGCGCCGCGTCCTTTTGCGGTGCGAACGCGGAGAAGTCTGCATGATGTTAGAACTTCTCCGCGTGCGCAAAATGCCGAGAAAGTGCATTGCAACACGCAAACTCAGTGGCGGCATTTCGCACACCCTACGAGACAGCCAATCCTTGGCTTAGGACTCACGACTCATTTTTAAGCACTCGCCTCAATTCCTTCAACTTAAACCCCTTAGCCAATTGCAACAACGCTTTAGCCGTGTCTTTTATATCCGGTAATTGTTCTAATTCTGCCAAATAGTCACTAACCCGTTTTATATCACCTGAACCTAACATGGTCAGCAGCGTTGTTCTTTGTTCGTCTGATAAAGCCTCTATTGAAGGGGCAACATTGGTTACGGCAAGTTGAGAAATAGTGGATTCTTGTTTATGCCAGCATAACGGCAAGTGGTTGCCAATACAGGACAAGAGTTCATGCTCTCTGAGCGGTTTGCTTAAATAATCGTTACAACCAATGGTTTGAATTTGATTTGCTGAATAACTCGCTTCTTCGCTTAATACACTCGCAGACATGATAATAATCGGTGTTTGTATTGATAAAGCGCGAATGCGTTGGCAGGCTTCTAAGCCACTGATGCCATCCATCCTCAAATCCATTAAGATTAAATCAGGTTGCCATTCAGATAAAATGTGTAAGCATTCTTCACCACTAAGGGCTTCCCTAATCTGAAAATTTAGATTTTGCAAAAAATATTTAACGATGTTTAGATTATCTTGCCGATCATCAACAGCTAAAATCGCAAAAGGCGCATCACCGTCTAAACGGGTATAACCGGTAATTTGTTGTGAAGCCATCGCGGCAGCCTGCGCAATTTCCTCAGCTTCTTTTTCAACAATGGCAGCGGGAATTTTGACTTGGAATCGACTGCCTTGCCCAAGTTGACTTTCCACTTTCAAAGAGCCATTCATTAACTCACACAGTTTACGGCTAATGGTTAAACCTAAGCCCGTACCTTGCGTTTTATAATATGCCTCTCCCGTCTGCTGAAACGGTTTAAAAATTTCTTCTAATTTATCTTCAGAAATACCAATGCCGGTATCACTGATCGTCAACACTAAGCAACCGTCGTAGTAATCACGGTAAAAATGGATGCTGCCTTTTTCCGTAAACTTAATCGCATTACCCAACAAATTCATGATGATTTGTCGAATACGCCGTTGATCAATTTCAACAAACTCAGGCAAGGTATTGCTGCTGTCATAATGAAACGCCAACTCTTTTTCTTGACAGCGAATACTGAAAATATCGCCAATATCTTGTAAGAAAAATTGTAAGCTGCAAGGCGTGAGCGTAATGTCAAAATGTCCGGCTTCAACCTTGGCTAAATCCAATACATCATTCAATAAACCCAGCAAATGATCACCACTGCGACTGATAATATCAATCATATGGCGGTGTTCTTCTTTTAAATCAGGTTCTTTGGTCAGAATTTGTGCATAACCCAATACCGCATTTAACGGTGTGCGCAATTCATGACTCATATTAGCCAGAAAAGTAGATTTAGCACGGTTTGCTGCTTGTGCTTGCAACATGGACTCTCTAATTTGCGTATTGGCTTCTATTAATTGTTGCTGTGATGCCCGCAAATTGAGATGTGTTTTGACACGTACTAACACTTCCTCAGATTGAAATGGTTTGGTGATGTAATCAATACCACCGACCGCAAAAGCTTTAATCTTATCCGTCGGCTCATACAAAGCACTGATGAAAATAATGGGAATATCTCGGGTGCGTTCATCTGCTTTTAAGCGGGTACAGATTTCATAACCATCCATATTCGGCATTTTAATGTCGAGCAAGACTAAATCAGGCGGATCAGCCATGACAGCATATAAGGCCATTTTGCCATCGGGCAGTGCACGTACTTGATAATTAGCTTGGTTCAAAATATTGTGCAGCAAGTCAAGATTTGCGGGGGTATCGTCAACGACTAAAATCTTTTTATTTTTAATGCCTTGCATACATTACTTACCTTGAATGTTCTGCATTCAAATGGGCTTGCGCAATCCATTTCAATATCCGTTGATATGCGTATTGGTTAGCCCAAGCCTGTAGTTGAGTCATTTCCTCATTATCATAATGTGCTAATAAATCAGTAATTTGCTCGCTTTCACCTAAAGAGACCGCTTGTTCTAATGCCGCTAACCAAACCAGAGGGTAATTATTGATAACAGAGATCGCTTGCATATCGCCCACTGCTAACTTTTCTATCCCCTTGCTGTAAGGAATATTGGCGGGTTCCAGTGGAATTTTGACTTGAAAACGGCAGCCTTTACCCAGATCACTATTTAAGCCAATGTCGCCATTCATATGGGTGATGATTTTACGTGTGATGGACAAACCTAAACCAATTCCTTGATTTTTATAAGGATCAACATTGAGTTGAGTAAATGGTTTAAAGATTTCTTGTTGTTGTTCTGTAGAAATGCCTTGCCCGCTGTCTTCTACACATAAATTCAAATAACCGTCTTGATAATCAGCATACACACTGACATGGCCTGTGGCGGTAAATTTGATGGCATTACTTAATAAGTTCAGCAACACTTGGCGCAAGCGCTTGGGGTCGGCATACAAATACGTTTGCAAGCTGGTGTGACAGCTTAACGCAAGTGATTTTTGTTCTGCTTGCCAAGCAAAAATGGTGGTGATTTCTTGTACTAAAGCATTCACATCAACCGTGTCTAACACGATTTCCATTTCGCCGGATTCAATTTTAGACAAGTCTAATACATTATTGATCAAAGTAAGTAAATGTTCGCCACTACTTTGAATGTGTTGCGTTGGTGGCCGTAAGTCCGCTGGCAATTGCTCTGCCGACGCTAACACCTGTGCAAAGCCAATAATGCTATTCAGCGGATCGCGCAATTCATTGCTCACACTCGCTAAAAAAACAGATTTAATGTGGTTGGCATTTTCCGCTTGTTGCTTAGCCGTGCTTAGCTTTTGTTGTAAGGTGCGCATTTGTAGATGGGTGCGCACCCGCGCCAGCACTTCCTCCACTTGAAAGGGCTTAGAAATATAATCCACGCCGCCCACTTCAAAGGCACGCACTTTATCATCAACTTCTTGCAAAGCACTGATAAACAAAATGGGGATGTCGCGTGTGCGCTCATCCGCTTTCAATTGGGTACATACTTCGTAACCATCCATATTGGGCATTTTAATGTCCAATAGGATTAAATCGGGTGGTTTGGCAAATGCAGCGCGTAAAGCTAACTTTCCACTGGGCAAGGCTCGCACAGCATAGTTTTCTTTACTTAAAATCTCTTCCAGCAAATTGAGATTGGCTGGCGTGTCATCGACAATCAAAAGCCTTGGTGTGGTTTCTTGTTCTATCATTATCAGCTTCCTGAACGACAAATAACGCTCAAAAACATTATGTTATGCTACAGTCGTTTTGGCTTCTTCTATCCATTCCAATATTTTCTCATACTGGTACTCTTTTATCCAAACATCCAATCTTGGATCAAGTCTCCCGTATTGATGCTTAAACTCTTCTACCAAAACTCTCAAGGCTTGACTGTCACCTTCCGTAACCATTTGCGCCAAACTGTTTAACCATTCTAGCGAATAGTGCGCATAATCCTCTGATGCTAAGGGCTGTTCTGTTTCATATAACCATGTCAAAGGCAAGTGTTTACTCAGTTCATGGAATAAAATTGGCAGCGAGACCGGTTTAGCTAAGTAAGCCGCAACGCCAGCATGGATCGCGCTTTGTTGCATGCGCTGCTCGACATTTGCCGAGACGATCATCACTGGTAACTCGCTGCAATTGGGCAGCGCATGTAATTGCTGCATGGTTTCTAAGCCGTCTAAGCCGTGCATCAACATATCTAATAACACTAGATCGGGTTGAAAGGTGTTCACAACCTGCAAACAGGCTTCACCACTGTCAGCATCCATGATGTCAAAGCCCACAGACTCCAGCATATCGTGCAACACTTCACGGTTATTGCTGACATCATCCACCACCAATAAACGCAAGGCGGCTTTTTCGCCATCGGTACGTTGATAAGACGTGATTTGTTCAACATCGATTGGCAGCATCGTCTCTGGTTCGGGATGTTCCGCCTGCGCTTCTGGTACTGGAATCATGAGTTGAAACTGTGATCCTTGCCCAAATTGGCTACTGACGGTGATCTCCCCCTGCATGAGCTTGACGATTTTATGGGTGATGGATAAGCCCAAACCCGTGCCTTGTGATTTATAACGCTCTTCGCCGACTTGAACAAATGCCTGAAAAATACGCTCTAATTCATCTTCATGCATGCCTATGCCGCTGTCTTCTACTGTGATTAATAGACTGCCGTTATCATAAGCAACCGTTAACGTCACTGAGCCTTGATCGGTAAATTTAATCGCATTGCCCAGCAAATTAATAACAATTTGGCGCAGACGCTTAGGATCGACCAAGATACCTTCGGGTAAGTCATCCGCTTTAACATATTCAAAGTTTAGAAGTTTTTGCTCGCTACGGAAACGCATCATTTCCACAACTTCATTAAAAAAGCTGCCTGTATTAACTGGCTCTGGATATAACTCAATTTTGCCTGCTTCAATTTTGGATAAATCGAGAATATCGTTAATCAGCGACAGTAAGTGTTCTCCCGCATGCAGAATGCCACGGGCTTTACCTTTCAGCTTAAAAGGGATGTGTTTGCTACACAGCAGAATTTGGGTAAAACCGAGAATGGCATTGAGCGGCGTGCGCAATTCATGACTCATATTGGTCAAAAACGCGGATTTAGCATGGTTCGCTGTTTCTGCCGCTTCTTTAGCAATTTGCAGTTGCTGTTGATTTTCGTGCAATAAGGCATTGGTACGCTGTTCTATCGCCAATAAACGCTGCGTTTCAAAAGAGCGAATCATAAAGAACAGCAAAATGCTGAAAATAAGGCCACTGGTTAACACAATGCTGGGCGTGTGGCTGTTTACCTCATCTTCAAAGGCAGGCAAGCTGCGAAACTGAAGTGTCCACGTATGACCGGCAACGCCAATCGTATCCGTGACAAGGTGATTAGACGGCGCATTATCATTGGCTTTAACCGCGTACATTAAGCGCTCATCATTCAAATGCTCCCGATCACCGCCATCATAAATTTGCACATCGATATAACCTTGGTAAACCCCTTCAATGGCTTGCATTAAGTCCCGACTGCGAAACACCGCATACACATACCCCACCAAAGCTTGACGACGTTGTTCAACGGTTTCATGTGGCATATCACCACGGTAATAAGGTGCGTAAGCGAGAAAACCCGCTTGAATATCGCTGTCAATTTCTTGTACTAATTTGACTTTGCCGGATAAGGCAACATTGTCTGTATCACGCGCCCGTGTCATGGCAATTTTGCGCGTGTCTTCAGCAAACATATCGTAGCCAATGGCTTGTTTATTACGTTCGTCTAAGGGTTCTAAATAAACAATTGAGGTGTAAATAAGGCGTTCATCTGGCGGTCGTATCGCATAGTCACTAAAGAAACCGCCTTCAGCGCGAATATTGGCAATATGCGCCGCGAGTTGTTCTGGTTTGAGTTGCACACTAAAGCCAATGCCTTGAATACCCGGATAAAAAGTCTGTAGTTCGAGTTTTTCAACATAGGTTTTCCACTCCGCCCGCGTGACTTCTTGCGAGGCAGCAAATAAACCCACACCGCCCGCCAATACTTGCTGATATGCCTGCATGTGGTTATTGATGGCATTTTTGATTTTACTGACGCGGTATTGAAATTGAGTGTCAGCTTGCTGGCGATTATTATTTTGTAAAAAAAACCAACTGCTTAAGGTAATCACGCATCCTATAAGCAAAACTGCCCAAGCAGAATAGTTATAGCGGATCAAGGTGGTGTCGATTGTCTGTTTCATTGTTTGAGTTCTATCCAATCCAAGATTTTTTCATAATCATACGCTTCAGCCCAAGCTGCTAAGCTTGCGTCTAAGGTGCCATCTTGTTGTTCGCGCTGTGACAACAAGTGCCGAATGGCTTGCGTATCACCTTCAATTACCGCTTGCTGCAAATCCATTAACCATGTGGGCGGGTAATGGCTTGCAACATTTTGTGGCTCCAATTCGGTGAGGCTATCTTGATATTGCCATGTTAGCGGCAGATGCCGCGCCAGTTTTTTCAATAATTCCTCTGGCGTGATGGGTTTGCTGATATAGGCAACGGCCCCCTTGTTTAAAGCGGCTTGCAAGTCTTCCTCATACACACTGGCAGACACCATAATGACTGGCAATTCCTGTAGTGTTGGCAGGGCATGCAAGCGACGCATGGTTTCTAACCCGTTAAAATCTTGCATCCGCATGTCGAGTAAGACTATATCTGGCGCAAAGCGTGGCGCGTATTGTAAGCAGGCTTGACCACTGTCAGCCTCCATCAATTCAAAACCGAGACCACCCAACATCTCGCACAACAATTGGCGATTGGTGGCAATGTCGTCCACCACCAGCACGCGCAAGGGGTCGCGATGGCCATCTGTACGCTGATAAGCAATAACGGCTTCAGCATTTAAAGGGATTTCAGCTTCAAGTTGACTGGCATCAATGCTGGTGATGGGAATTTTAACATTCACTTGCGTACCACTGCCGATACTGCTGGTGACGGTCAATTCACCATGCATTAAAGTGATGATTTTATGGGTAATAGTTAAACCTAAGCCAGTGCCTTGCGACTTATAGCGGGCATCACCGGTTTGCACAAAGGGCTGGAAAATAGTGCCTAATTGCTCATGTGGAATGCCAATGCCGGTATCGCTGACGGTTAACAGTAAGCATTTATTGTCATAAGCCACATCGAGTGTCACCGTGCCGCTTTCGGTAAACTTCGTGGCATTGCCCAGTAAGTTCAGCAACACTTGACGCAGACGTTTAGGGTCACAATAAATCGCCTCGGGCAAGGTATCGGTTTTAGTGTACTCAAAGCACAACGCTTTTTGTTCAACGCGAAAGCGAATAATGTCTACAATTTCATCAAAAAACCTGTTTGGACTCATAGGCTTTGGTGACAACTCAACTTTTCCAGCTTCAATTTTAGACAAGTCGAGAATGTCATTAATCAACGATAGCAAATGCTCGCTGGCATGTTGAATACTTTTTAGTTTGGGTTTAACTGATTTAGGCACTTCCGGTGCTTTAAATAGAATGCGGGCAAAGCCTAAAATGGCGTTCAATGGGGTACGCAGTTCATGGCTCATATTGGTCAGGAATAGCGATTTAGCCCGATTAGCGTTTTCTGCGACTTGGCGCGCATTCTGTAACGCTTCTTCAGATTGCTTCATGTCGGTAATGTCATGAAAGGCCACTACAGACTTGATGGCAACGCCATTTCTAATAATAGGGGAAGCACTGACTAATACCGGAAACGGATTGCCATTGGCACGCGGAAAATAAGCACTGTCATCGCGATAATGTTGTTTGTTCAGTAAGGCTTTAAACATGGTGCAATGCTCTTGACACCCCTGCTTTTCCTCTGCTGCTACGCTGCGTGCATGCAACACTTCACAAACATCATGCCCCAGCAAATTTTCTCTTGGCAGCCCCAGCAATTGACAAGCTTCTTTATTAACAAACTCGATAATCCCTTTATCGTTTAAGACATATAAACCTTCGGCTAAGGTATCGGTTATTTCTCGCAACTGTTGCTCATTTTCTTTTAAGTTTTCCAGTGATCGCTGGTAGGCGTGGAGTGAAGCCAATAACATCCATTCTAAATAAGCAATACAGATTAAAACGAGCGTGGTCAGCGTCCATTCTAGTTTGGAATAACGGTTAAAAAAGGTCGGTAATGCGAGATTAGGGATTAATGACACCGTTTTCCAATAATAGGCTTGCCATTCTTGTTGCGCCGTCTCGGCTATTGTGGTGTAAACATGATCTAAAGAGGTGTGTTGCCCTGAGCGCAGCGGATACACGGTGGTAAAGACAAAAATACCTTCAGGCACACGGATGTCGCCTGCATTGTGTTGTTGAATAAACGTCCACGCCTTAGGGTAGCGGGTGTCAAAACGTGGCTTTTGTTCAAACATAAAGCCCCATTCATCTTTGGGTGTAGGCGATGACAACCAAAAACCGTCTTGATTCAACAACATAGCATGGTTATTTTCAAGCTGCTCACGAAACTGTTGCAACACCTTCGCCGCCCGATAATTCAGCACGATAACACCCCGTTTTTCACCATTGTCATCGGCGATAGGCATGGCAAGGCGTAACATGGGCTTAAACGGGCGTTCAATCTGCTCTTGCTCGATGTTCAGGTCTAAAGGGGAGATATAGACTTCTTCGGGGGCGAGTTTCCACGCATCTTGAAAGTAATAACGGTGTTGTTTGTCTTGTAAATCTTGTTTGGGAATGATGACGGACTGGTCTTGTTGCGCGTCGTAGTTAATGCGGATAACTTCTAAACCATCCGCATCTAAATAACGGATTTGATCATAGGTTTTTTTACTATTGGCAAAGTTTCGGAACATTTCCTCAACGTGTTGACGGGTGGCAGGGGTATCTTGCTCAAGAAACGTAAGCAATGCTGGTGAACCACCTAATGCTTTTAAGTCACTGATCGTCGATTGAATACCTAATTCCAGTGCATGGGTGGCAATTCTAATTTTTGCCGCTTCTTCCACCACTAAATTTGCTTTAATACCATCAATTTGTTCTTGATAAATAAACCAGACAATGCCGAACAAGATACCCAGTGTTATCCCATAAACAAGCAGAAATTGCTGCATATGGGGTTTAGAATAAGTTGCTATTTTCATTTGATGAAGTATTTATTGTGAAGGCTGGATAAGGTGCAAGCGGTTATTTTGTAGGGTGGAATAGGCGCAAGCCGTATTCCACCATGCGGTTTATCATCTGTTTTTGCTAAGCTTTTTGCAGGATTGTAGGGTGTGCGAAATGCCGCCACTGAGTTTGCGTGTCGCAATGCACTTGCTCGGCATTTTGCGCACGCGGAGAAGCTCTAACATCATGCAGACTTCTCCGCGTTCGCACCGCAAACAGACGCGGCGCAAACCCTACAACAGCCTCAACTTACTTGCCCAATCACTTATTCTCCGACGACGACACCGACATCATTTGCTCAACCCATTGCAGAATTTGGAAATACTCATAATTATAAACCCAGTCTTGCAAATGCTTGGGCAGGTTAACCCCTTGTACTTGGCATTCTTCTAAGATGCTTAATAAGCGATTGCGATCACCGCAAGACACTACGTGTTTAAGCTCTGCTAACCACTCGCTTGAAAAGTGCTGCTCTGCTGTTTGGGTGACAACTTCTGTTGATGTTGAGGCTTCATACTGCCATGTCAGCGGTAAATGCTGTTGTAAGCTTTGCGCTAAGTCATTCAAGGTGACTGGTTTGTATAAATAATCTAAGACACCTAACGCTAATGCCGTACACCTATCCTCTTGATAAACATTGGCAGAAATGATGATAACTGACGGCGGTGCTGGCCTTGTTTGCAATTGTTGTAACACCTCTAAGCCGCTCATGTCTGGCATACGCATATCGAGCAACACTAAATCAGGCTTAAGTTGCTCAATCATCGCCAAACAGGTTTGGCCGCTCTCGGCTTCACTGACATTAAAGCCTAAAGGTCGTAAACGGGCGCTAATCACCTTACGACTCTCTGGCATATCATCCACCACTAAAAGCTGAAAAGCGGTATTGCTGGCATCGGTGCGTTGATAACCCACTATCTTGCCTTGCTGTGCCAGAGGCTTGGGCTGTTGTGGTGCGGAATAGCTGGGCAATGGAATAGTGACGGTAAAACAAGTACCTTGACCTTGTTGGCTTTCCACATGGATTTGACCTTGCATCAAGGCAATAATTTCTTGCGTAATTGACAGCCCCAAACCCGTGCCAAGGCTTTTATAGCGATCTGCCCCTGCTTGCACAAAGGGCTTGAAAATCATATCCAAATACTTGGGCGCAATGCCTGAGCCAGTATCCCGCACCTGAAAACACAACACACCATCTTGATAATCGGTGAATAAACTGATTTTGCCTTGCTCGGTAAACTTCACCGCATTACTCAGCAAATTAAGTAACACTTGCCGCAAACGCTTAGCATCTACATTAATATAACTCGGTAAGGCTTGAGTTACGGTAAAGGTACAAGCTAAGCTTTTTTGCTGCGCCCGCATACAAATCATACTTTCAATATCTTCCAGAAACGCCCGCAAATCAATGATTTCTGGATATAACTCGATGCGCCCTGCCTCTATTTTAGCTAAGTCCAAAATATCATTAATTAAAGTCAGTAAATGCTCGCCGCCGCGCAAGATTTTTTGTGTATGTGGTAATAAATTGGCGGGCAATTCAGCCGATTGTGCCAGCAACTCGCTAAAGCCATAAATGGCATTTAGCGGCGTGCGCAATTCATGACTCATATTGGCTAAAAATGCGCTTTTAGCCCGATTAGCATTTTCTGCGGCCTCTTTGGCGCGTTCTAATTCCAATTGAATACGCTTGATGTCGGTCACATCACGGCTGATGCCAAACATGCCAATGAGTTTATGATGATGATTAAATACAGGCCATTTGCTGGTATTCAGCCAATGCTGGGTTCCATCTTGATATGGCTTTACTTGATTCAGTCGGGCTTGACCTTGCTCAAAAATAAACGGGTCTTCATTTTGCTCAAACATGACGATAGGCACTTTGGCTTGCACCTCCATCACATTTTTGCCGATTAACTCATGCCAGTCTGCGTGACCTGCCATGCGCGCCAGTGGCTGACTGCAAAAACGCAAGTGTTGGCTTTTATCGATGAAATAAATGAAATCAGAGGTATTTTCCAACAAGGTGGAAAAATCTTGATTTAACGCTTGTAACTTCAATTCGGCTTGCTTGCGAGCACTAATGTTAACCAAGCTAAACGCACAGCCTTCTACTGCACCATCTAAGCTAAGATAAGGCGACATTTGCAGCAAATACCAATTGCCTGTTTCTCCCTCGACTTCTGTGTCACGCGCACGGTTTTGTGTCATTACTTGCCGTAAGTCGTCTAATAAATTGGGATAATTGAGGTCGTGGCGAATGTCTTTAAACGGCCGCCCGATGTCGCTGTGTAGCAAATGGATTTCATCTTGAATGGCAGGGGTAAAGCGGCGAATGTGCAACTCAAGGTCTAAAAACACAGTGCCAATACGTGAGCAGCGCAGTAAATTATCAAACGTTTCGTTAAGCTCTTCTAATTCCTGAATCTTATGCTGATACTCGGTATTCACCGTGATCAATTCTTCGTTAACCGCTTGCAACTCTTCATTAGTTGATTGCAATTCTTCATTGGCAGCCAGCAATTCCTCATTAGCTGCTTGCAACTCTTCGTTAGAGCTTTCTAATTCCTCTATCGTCGCTTGCAGTGTTTCACGGGTATAAAACAATTCTTTTTCAATGTCGGCTAAATGCTGACGCGCATCGGCTGAAACATCAAAAACAAACGCCTCTGGCTGAAGCGGTGGCGTTTCTTCAAACTCTAGCAACAATAAAGTGTCGGAAATATGTTTATTCTGCAAAGGTTGTACATGCAAATTGATGAACTGCGCCGCCTCGCCTTCCCCTAAGTTGATTTTATAAACCACTTTCTTTTGATGCTTTAACGCCTTAGAAATCGCGGTGCAGACATAAATCGCGATTTGTTCCGGTATCATGCGCATCAAATTGTAATCGGGCGTGCCATGAATTTTTTCTAAATAAGGCGTAGCACGCTTGCTGATAAATAACACGTCGAGATTGTCATTAATCAGTAAACAAGGCGGCAAACAAGTATCTAACAGCAGTTTGTATAAATTGTCGTTGCTTTGGCGCGAACTGCTTTTGCCAAGCTGCATAGGCATGAATTTAGATGAGACTTGTGGCGAAAAATGCCTTTGTGTAACGGCGTTTAAATCGCGCCAACGGGGACGGCTAGAAGCAATTTCTATGCGGGTGCGGTAAATTTTGTGGTGCTTTTCTTCACAAGAAAACAGCGTTTTACCACTGTCATTAATCGATTCACTTTCACCCAGTAGTAAAAAACCGTTTTGATTAAGTGCAAAGTGGAATAATTGCAAAATGCGCTCTTGCGCAACCAATTGCAGATAAATAAACAAATTACGGCATGAAATCAGGTCTAATTTGTTAAAAGGCGGGGTATTGGTTAAGTCATGCTGTGCAAACACCACTTTTTTACGAATTTTGGGGATGATGCAGTACAGATTATCGTCGCGCTTTTCAAAAAAACGCGCTAAACGTGCTTCGGCCACATCTGCGACCGTACTTTCTGGATATTCACCATTAGTCGCAATTTGCAAGGCATCATTATCAATATCAGTAGCAAAAATCTTAATTTCGCGGCTTAGTTGCGTTTGCTCGCAATACTCAACTAATAAAATCGCCAGTGAATACGCCTCCTCCCCTGTAGAACAGCCTGCCACCCAGACGCGAATCGGCTCATCGACTTGTTTAGTGGCAAACAGTTGCGGAAATACACGCTCTTGCAAAAGCTCGAAGGTTTCAGGATTGCGAAAAAACTTCGTCACGCCAATCAGCAGTTCTTTATACAGGTTTTTTAACTCGTTCTTAGAACTTTGCAGCAGCTTGATATAGTCAAATAAGTTATGGCATTGGCAAATACTGCTACGGCGTTCAATGCGACGCAACACGGTGCTGAGTTTGTACTGGGTAAAATCTACATTGGAGAAATCTTTGAGTAACTCCAAAATTTGCGCAATGGGGTCTTGGAAATTAACCGGCGCGGCCAACACATTCTGCTCTGCATTGTCCATCGAATGTAAGATAAATTGCTGCAAAGCATTTGGCATGTCAGAGGGTGGCGAGATGACATCCGCTAAGCCGGTACTAATCGCGCTTTGTGGCATGCCATCAAATTTAGAAGAGTTAGGACTTTGCACGATCACCATCCCATCAGCTTCTTTAATGCTACGGATACCGCGTGTGCCATCGCTGCCTGTGCCGGACAAAATAATGGCTATCGATTTGTCTTTGCTATTGTTTGCTAGCGAACGCAAAAAAATATCAATCGGCAATTCCAAACCCGTCGGGCGCGTTTTTTCCGTTAAACGCAAACAGCCCTCGCGGATAGTCATGCTTTTCTTGGGTGGAATCAGATAAACATGATTCGGTTCCACCTTCATGCCTTCTATTGCCTCACGCACTGACATCATGGTGTACTTCGACAGAATTTCTGCCATCATGCTTTTATAATCTGGGGACAAGTGTTGAATGACGACAAACGCCATCCCACTTCCATCCGGCATGGCTTGGAAAAACTGTTCTAGCGCTTCCAAACCACCCGCCGAAGCCCCCACTCCAACGATGTAAAAATTCTGGTTATGCTCCATAACATCATCTTGGCAAAAAATTTGAGTGATTCTGACTTGTATTGCGCATTGATGTCAAAGCGTTATCAAGTTTTGCTACCGCTGTTGCATGTTATGCCGTTTCTGCGGCGTATTTAGCTACATAAACCGCCGTTTTAGCGTAATTTTCGCCGTAGAAATGATGTGGGTTGTAGGGTTTGCGCCGCGTCTTTTTGCGGTGCGAACGCGGAGAAGTCTGCATGATGTTAGAACTTCTGCCATTAAGTTAAGCGATGCTAACGTGTAGGATGGGTAGAGCGAAGCGAAACCCATCATGTTACAAGATGGGTTTCGGCGCGAGATAATATTGTGATTAAAACAGAATTACGGGCGCGCCTCTACCCATCCTACGATGCTTCTCCGCGTTCGCACCGCAAAAGGACGCGGCGCAAACCCTACAACGATCTTAACTGAATGGCTGTGCACCAACGGCGGATGACGGCTCACGCCTTATCCGCCCTACGAGAGACTTGTGCAAACAAAACTATCCCTCATCAGTCGGCGACTGTTCCGCTTCAATTTGCTCAATCCACTGTAAAATTTGAAAATACTCGTAATTATCAACCCACTCTTGCAAATTGCGGGGAATATACATGCCTTGCGACTGGCATTCATTCAACATATCCAGCAAACGGTTGCGATCTCCATAAGACACAACACGTTTTAACTCTTCTAGCCAATCAGTAGCAAAGTGTTCACGCTTTTGCTGTCTGTGGGTTTCTTGAGCAGACGGGGCGGGATATTGCCAATCCAGCGGCAAATATTTTTGCAATACATACACTAAGTCAGCCAAGGTCACGGGTTTGTATAAATAACCCAAAGCCCCTAACTCGATAGCAGTTTGTTTGTCTTGTTGGTAAACATTGGCGGAAACCATGATCACAGGCGGCGCATCCGGCACTTTTTGCAAGCGGCGCAACACTTCTAGGCCATCCATGTGCGGCATACGCATATCTAACAACACTAAATCAAAGTGACTATCTGCAATGGCTTTTAAACACATTTCACCGCTATAAGCTTCGCTGACGGTAAAGTTTAACAAGCGCAATTGCTCACTCAACACCGTACTGTTGTCCTCTACATCATCAACAACCAAGATGTGAAACGGTGTATTGTTATTCGCGCGGGTATCAGTTCGGCGATAGCCAATGATATTTTGCGACATGCCTATTTTGCGCTGCTGCTGTTGCTGTTGTTGCCGTTCAGAAATCGCCGCGATAGGAATATTCACGCTAAAACAAGCACCGTGATCGGGTTTGCTCTGCACATTAATTTTGCCTTGCATCAAAGAAACAATTTCATGTGTAATGGCTAAGCCTAGCCCCGTGCCTAAACTCTTATAACGGTCGGTACCAATTTGAATAAATGGCTCGAATATCACTTGCTGATATTCTGGTGCGATGCCAGTGCCGGTGTCTTTTACTTGCAACATCAATTCACCGTTTTGATAGTCAACCGATAAACTGACCGAGCCTTGTTCAGTAAATTTCACTGCATTGCCTAATAAATTAAGCAACACTTGTCGCAGGCGTTTAGGGTCGGTTTGCACGTATTGCGGTAGTAAGGACGATAAGACAAATTGACAGCGTAAACTCTTTTGGTTGGCACGCATCCTCACCATGCTTTCTATATCGTCTAAAAATTCTTTCAGATCGATGATTTCCGTTTGTATCTCAATGCGCCCCGCCTCAATTTTTGCCAAATCTAAAATATCGTTAATCAAGGTCAGCAAATGGTCGCCACCGCGCATGATTTTTTCAGCATGAGCAGCGAGACTGCTTGGCAGTTCTGTAGACTGATGCAGCAATTCGGCAAAGCCATGTATGGCATTGAGCGGCGTGCGCAGCTCATGGCTCATATTGGCTAAAAATAGCGATTTTGCGTGATTGGCAGCTTCTGCTTGTTTGCGGGCTTCAATTAAGGCTTGTTTTTGTTGTTGTTGGTGCGTCAAGTCACTGATGATCTTCACCACATTCTCGATATGCCCTGTCTCATCACGGGTGCAACTGACGTTCATATACACAGGGATGCTATGACCGTCTTTATGCAAATAACTTGTTTCTAGTTGATAACTATCGATTTTTCCAGACAGCATACGCGCATATTGCTCAGCGTCTACTTGTGCATTATTCGGGGGGATGAGCTTATCCCAGTCCATATAGGGATCAAGCAATTCCTCAGCAGAATAGCCTATCAATTGGCAGAAACTGGAATTGACGTTCATGATGCCTTTATCGGCATGCGCGGTAATCATACCGACCACAGGTTGTTCAAAATACAATTGAAGTTGGTCGCGTTGTTGGCGCAACTCGTCTTGCGCTTGTTTGCGGGCGGTAATATTTTCTTGAATCGAGATGTAGTGTGTGATGTCGTCTTTATCATCGCGTACCACGGAAACAGTGGCAAAATCCCAATAAAGATGCCCATTTTTATGGCGGTTACACACTTCACCTTGCCAAGTGCCGGTCGTTTGAATGTGTTGCCACATCTCGCTAAAAAAGTCAGACGGATGGGTATCTGCATTCAGAAAGCCCAATGATTGCCCAATCATTTCCTCTGCCCCATATCCGCTGCTCTTTTCAAACGCAGGATTAACAAACTCGATATGGCCTTGTGCATTGGTGATAATAACCGCGTTCACACTTTGCGCCACTGCACGCGATAACTTGCGGCTTTCTTCTTCCGCTAAACGACGCTCGGTGATGTCTAAAATCATACCGCGCAAGCTACAAACTTGATCAGACTCATCCCGCTGGAATTCGCAACGCTGCAACACATAACGCAGACTTTCATCATCTTGGCGCACGATACGGTGCTCAATTTCATAGCCTTCTTCGTTATGGGATAAGGCTTTTCGATAAGCACTGTCTACCGCTTTGCGATCATCAGAATGCACGTATTGTAAAAACAGCTCATAATTCAAGCGGGCATCAGGTGCTTCAATACCTAAGATATGACACATTTCTTCAGAGCAGACTAAGTGTCGGCTGCCAAGTGCTTGTTGCCAACTGCCTAAATGCGCCAACTTTTGCGCCCGTTTTAAATTGCTCTCACTGACTGCAAGCGCATCTAAGGCTTGTTTACGCTCGCTGATATTGATCAGCGTTAACACCACACCATCAATACTTTGATTGCCTAATAAAAACGGGGCTAAGCGCAAAATATACCAATTGCCTAAATTGCTTTGCACTTCAATATCTAGCATTTCCTCGTTTTGCAAGGTTTGCGCTAGTTTCGATTCTAAATCATCAATTTGTAGGTGATGCCGCACTTCTAAGAACGGTCGACCAATATCACTGTCGCGCAACAAAATTTCGTCGCGTACCGCTGGCGTAAAGCTGCGAATTTGAAAATTAGCATCTAAAAACACGCTGCCGACTTTAGAACTGCGTAGCAAGTTGTTATGCATATCATTGAGGCGGGTCACTTCGCGGATTTTATGTTGATACTCACTGTTAACGGTGATTAATTCTTCGTTAACCGCTTGCAACTCCTCGTTTGTGGCTTGCAGCTCTTCATTACTGGCCAGCAATTCTTCATTGGTAGACTGTAATTCTTCGTTAGAGGTTTCCAATTCTTCAATGGTAGCTTGCAAAGTCTCACGGGTATAAGACAGTTCACGCTCTAAATCTTCGATATGCTGGCGCGTGTCCGCCGTGATTTCGATGGCTACTTCATCTTTTTCTTCATCGCGCTTGGGCAGCAAACTTTGCTCAAAAGTGACCAGTAATAACTGCGCCCCGCTGTGTTTCTTCGCCAGTGGTTCAACTTTAATTTCTAGCGCACTCAGCGCGTCGTTAGGATTGTCTAGCGTTTTATAAACTACCGTGCGGTTGTTTTTCAGGGCTTTAGTCACCGCTGAACGGATAAACGCCGCAATGCCCTCATCTAAAGAGCGCGATAAGTTATAGTCTGGCGTGCCGGAAAAACTGAGGTATTTTGTACCTTGTCGGCTGATATATAAGGTGTCGAGGTTATCGGTGATCAGAAAACAAGCGGGCAATAACTTATCGACCACTAAACGCTGTAAATAATCTTCCGTGCGTCGGCTTGTGCCGCGTCCTGAGGTGTATTGCAAACGCTCAGGGATAGCATCGCTAGCGACGGGTAAGTTCACTGCAATATCATGTAACACGGGAATTTTAGGCGATAAACCAGCGCGTGCTTGATAGAACTTAAGACTACTTTCTAAGCAGGTGAACAGTTTACTGGCATCGCCAATGGTTTCACTTTCACCGAGCAGCAAAAAGCCAGACGCTTTTAGGGAAAAATGGAATAAATGCAGAATGCGTTCTTGCACTTCTGGTCGCAAGTAGATAAACAAGTTGCGGCATGAAATGAAATTTAAGCGATTGAAAGGCGGGCTTTTAGTCAAGTCATGACGGGCAAACACCACCATGCTGCGAATAGTTTGAGTGACGGTATAACGCCCTTCATGTTCATCGCAGGAAAAATAACGCGCCAATAAATCAGGCTCTATATCAGCGGCAATACTTTCTGAATAAGTGCCGACAGCCGCTGTCTCTATCGCATTTTGATCAATGTCCGTGGCAAAAATTTTAATCTCATTGTGATGACCGGTTTGCGCTTTAAACTCCGCCAGCAATATTGCGATGGAATAGGCTTCTTCTCCAGTGGAACAACCGGCAACCCAGATGCGAATCGGATCATCATTAGCAGCGGCAAAGAGTTGGGGAATAATTTCTTGCGCTAAGGTAAAAAATACGTCGTTATCCCGAAAAAACTTAGTTACCCCAATCAGCAATTCTCGGTATAAGGTATTTTGCTCGGTTTCAGAGGCTGCGAGTAAACTTAAATAGTCGGCAATACTGGTGCATTGTCGAATACCTGCCCGCCGCTCGATGCGTCGTAACACCGTATTGTCTTTATATTGATGAAAATTAACATCGCTGTGATCTTTAACGATGTCGAGTATTTGCTCGATTTCATTACCCGCATGCAGTGCGCGATCTTTTTTATCCTCCGCTTCTCGATCCACCAGCAAATTGGGATGACACACAAAATCCATCAATGCTCTGGGCATTTCTTCAGGTGGCAAGACAAAATCTGCTAAGCCGGTATCAATCGCACTCGCAGGCATGCCGTCAAATTTGGCAGTTTTGATTTGCTGCACCACCACCATACCGTCATGTTCTTTAATAGCACGAATGCCGCGTGTGCCATCGCTGCCCGTGCCCGATAAAATGACGGCAATTGCATATTCATGGCAGTCTTGTGCTAAGGAGTGCAAAAAGGTGTCGATAGGCAGTGGAATACCGCGATGAATTTCTTTTTCGGTTAAAAATAAATGCTTATCTTTAATCGTGATATTTTTTTTCGGCGGGATTAAATACACATGGTTGGGTTTGACCTGTGTATTGTTTTTAGCCTCGTTCACCGGCATTGCGGTGTATTTGGATAAAATTTCCGCCATCATGCTTTTGTAATCAGGCGATAAATGTTGAATCACAACAAATGCCATGTTGGGTTCATCTGGCAATGCCTGAAAAAAACGCTCTAAGGCTTCTAAACCACCGGCTGAAGCACCAATGCCGACAATGTAAAAGTGCTGATTGTTATCCATTTTGGTTAACCCAGTCATAATTTTAATCAGGAGTTCCTTTAGCTATAGAAGTTACGCAGTTGGCGATGAGCACCGTTGTAGGTCGTATAAGCGCAGCGTCATACGACATAATAACAGCGGGACTATCAATGCTGGACGCTTGAGCATGCTCCTGAATTTAGAAAACTATTTTTCTGGCGCCCACGCGCTTTGCGTGGGCGCAAGTCTCGACGCGCCTGCGTCACGAATCTGTCTGTTCCCCGTAGCCAACCAACATACTCACTGCCATTAAGTTAAGGCTTTGCACAGTCTTGTAGGGCGGATAAGGCGTTAGCCGTCATCCGCCGCAAGTGGCTTGGTTTAAGCTTCAACTGTATTATGTCGGATGACGGCTGTCGCCTTATCCGACCTACAACATTGCTTAACTTAATGGCAGTGAGGGCAGTAAGGGCAATCTTGTATAAAGAATAATTTTACAACAATTATTCCATCTGCTTTTCCACCCATGCTAAAATTTGCGGATATTTATACTCATCCACCCAGCCTTGTAACTGTGCCGGTATGCGCTTACCCTGCTCTGCATAAACATTTAGCAAAGCATACACTTGATCGCGATCTCCCAAGGCCACAGCATGCGCTAAACTTTGCAACCACTCCTCAGAAAAACTTAGCTCAGCCACTGCATCATGTGCGGCGTTTGTTGCTAGCACTGCACTAGAAGTCGTATCCTCAAAGTATTGAGATTTGATTGCTAACGGAATTTTGACATTAAATCGACTGCCCTCACCTAAACGACTATCAACACTCACGTCACCTTGCATCAATTCCAAAATGCTGTGTGTAATCGCCAAGCCTAAACCCGTGCCGTCAGTTTTATAACGGTTTTCGCAGGTTTGCACAAAAGGCTGAAAAATGCGCTCTTGATCAGGCACTGACATCCCTATCCCAGTGTCTTCCACCGTTAGATACAAATGATCATCACTGCAACGCGCTGTGAATGTCACATGACCTCGCTCAGTAAACTTAACGGCATTCCCCAATAAATTCAGCAAGATTTGGCGCAAGCGCTTAGCATCAGCATCAATGCTCAGGGGCAAATGCGGATCAAGCTGAAAGTAAAAGCTGATCGCTTTTTGCTCTGCACGGGCTTGGAACATATCAACAATATCTTCAAAAAAGCTGGGCAGATCAATCTGTTCTGGATATAACTCTAAACGCCCCGCCTCGATCTTCGATATATCCAAAATATCATTGATTAAGGTTAAGAGATATGCGCCACCGCGTTGGATTTTTTGCACTTGTGGTAATAAGTGAGTAGGCAAGTTCTGCGACTGCTGCAACACTTGTGCAAAGCCTAAAATGGCATTAAGCGGCGTGCGCAATTCATGACTCATATTGGTAAGAAAAGCTGATTTCGCATGATTGGCCGATTCTGCCGCCTGCCGCGCTTGTTCTAACGCCAACTCCGTGCGCCGACGGCAGACTAATTGCCATAAATCTTTGACAAATAAATCTAATTGCTGCAAATCTCTCTTATCATACGCCTGTTGCATTCGCCCCACGCCCACGACAAATAACACCGTATCCGCTTCAATCAAAGGCACACCCATATGATGCAAAAAGGGCGCGGTTAACGTACCCGCAGGTTCTGCAACCGTTGGATAATCATTATGTATCATAGGCCGTTGCTGGCACACGCTGTCCATCCAAATCTCTGTTTGCGCAAGGGCTTGTTGCTGCATTTTGGCTGAAAGGTTTTGTGCTGAGTCACTTGTCGCCCAGTAAGCAGGGAATGTTGCATCGTGTGCATCATGAATAAATTGCAGATAGGCAAACTCGCTATGGCTTAATTCTGCGACTTCAGCCAGTCCGGTTTGCAACAGCACTTGTTCCGTCATTTCCAAAGAGCGTTGGGTTAAATTCAACATGAGACTAATGCGTTGTTGATTACGCCGTAAACGCGCTTCCGCTGCTTTGCGTCGCGTAATATCGGCAAAACTGACCACGACACCATACACTTGCTCGCTATCTTTATGTGCTAAGGGTTCAGCATTCACCAACAGCCAACACATTTCCTTTTTCGGCGTGTATAAACCGACAACAATATTGCGGACTGAACGCCCTGTTTTGAGTACCGTGGAAACTGGGCGATCATCACCCTCAAGTGGCGTGCCATCTTGTGCAAACAATAACCAATGCGTGTGTTTAATATTGCTACCCAACATCTTGTCACGCGGTCTATTGAGAATCCGTTCTGCGGCAGCATTGCACTCGATAATGACCGCCTCTTGATCCACCATAAAAATGCCTTCCGCCATCGTTGCAATCAGTGAACGGTAGCGGCTTTCACTGGCGCGTAAAGCTTCGGCGGCGACTTTACTGCTGCTAATATCACGCACTACCACCGTAATGCCATCGAACTCACCAACAATGCCATAACGTGCAGAAAGACTGGCACTAAACCAAGCAGTGCCATTAGGTAACGCTAAACTGTACTCAAAGCGTTGAGTGCCTTTGCTTTGCACCACTTGAATCGCCTCATCTAATAAAACACACAGATGCGGCGGTAACACCTCATGATAATTTTTGCCTAAAAACTGCTCAGGCGGTAACAGTAATTTGTCATCATTTTTTTGATAAAAATTAATAAATTGATGCTCAGCATCTAACACAAACACCATTTCTTCCATCGATTCTAAAATCGAGCGCAAGTGTTCGCTTGTCTCTTGCAATTGCTGCTCAGCCTGTTTGCATTGGCTAATGTTAGACATAAAAGCAAATGCACCTTGGAATTCTCCATTGGTTTCATCGTGCAAGGTGGTCGCGTGGCAAATGCTGTAAACGGTATCGCCATTACGATGACGCAAAGATATTTCCGCTTGCCATTGTGCGCGGTGGCTTAGCTCTGCCAGATGTTTGAATACCGTTTGATAATCACTGTCGGTGACAAACTCTAATGGACTGCACCCCAGCAACTCGCACTCCTCATATCCCAGCATGTCGCAAAAAGCATGGTTAACCGCCACAATTTGCTGGGTGGCATTGATCTGCCAATACCCTTCCGAGGTTGAATCTAATATATTGCGATAACGGGCTTCAGCCAGTTTAATCTCACGCTCGCGGGCACTGCGCTCCTCAACATTGATCAGAATTTGCGCAAATAATTGCAGCAACTGGATTTCGTCATGGTGGTAATGATGCAACCGTTTCACGGAATCAAACCCAATAAAGCCTAAACACGTACCACGATGACACAAAGGCACAGAGATCAAACTCTGAATATCTTGTGCTTGTAATATGCGTTTAATCGCGCTATCGGCTAATTCACTGACCTTAGGCAAATGGATAAAATCGCCACGCAAATGGGTTTGTAATAACTCAGGTTCTAAGTCAGTCGGCAGATTTTGCAAATTTTGAATTTGCGCAGAAATACCTTCTGCACACCACTCAAACGCATTCGACATCGTGTTAGCAGTGAAATCATACTTAAACAAATAAGCACGATCTGCATTAACAAAACGCGCCATTTCTTCCAAGGCAGATTGAATGGCAACATTAATTTCTGACAGGGGTTTATTGATAAAATCTGTGGAGAGTTGCAGCAATAATTGTTGATATTGTTGTTGTCGCCACGCCACTTGTTCAGCATATTTAGTGGCTGAAATATTTTGCATACTGTTGATACGATACACATTGCCTTGCATATCTTGTATCACACTGCTTTCCACCCAAACCGGAAAACGGCTACCATCTTGCCGCACCTGCTCTGCTTCATAGGCATAATGCCCTTGTTCCAGATTAACCAACGCTTGGCTATTGTTGTCCACAGGGAACAATTGCCGCAGGTTCATCATTTCCATTTCTTGAATGCTATAGCCATATTCATCCGCCACGGCTTGATTTGCATTTAAGATGGCGCAGGTTTTTGTATCGGACAGGATTAAGCCTAATTTGGCTTGTTCAAACACATGTAGCCATAAATGCGCTTGCCCTTGCGCGTGTTGACGCTCGCTGACATCTCGCCAAATACAAAATAAGGCGTGATCATTTTCATAAGGAATACGGCTAAAACTCACCTCGGCGGGCAGCGTTTCACCACCCCATTTTTGATATAACCAATCGAAGTACAAATAACCGTTTTGATACGCCTGAGTGATATGCCACTGAATGCTATTAATGGAAGTTTTCCCATCGTTTTGCATTTTGGGCGATAAATCCGCGATATGACATTCAAGCAATGCCTGTGCTGAGTCATAGCCCAAAACACGCGCCGCCGCCGCATTGCTCATCACCACCAAATCATTTTGGATAATCCACATCGGCACGTCTGACAATTCAAATAAACAGCGATATTTTTCCTCACTTTCTCGCAGCTTATGTTCTGCATGCTTGCGCTGACGCACTTCTAACGCTAAACGTCGATTCCACAAAATCACAAGCACAATCAGCACGCTAGCAATGGCAATCACCTGTATCACTTTTTGGTAATTGTCTGCTGAAAACGCCACTTGTTGAATCATCCAGCGTTTATGGATTTTTAAGTGTTCTTCAGGCGTAATAGAAGCGATGGCGCGATTGAGCAAAGGAATGAGGTTGGCATATTTTGCGTGTACTCTGATCTTGAGATCAAACAACACATCACTGACCAAAGCCAAATGCAATTGGCCTTGATACGGCTGAAGCTGATATTGCAACACCGGCAAAATGCCTGCGGCGGCAAAGGCTTGCCCCGTTTCTACTGCACGCAATGCTGCATCAACATCCGCTACCCGTAGAAAATTAAGATGGGGATAATGTGCTTGTAATAAGCGATACGTCGGCTCAGTTTCGCTGACAGCAATCAACTTATCGGATAACGCCTCGATATGGCTGATAAAACCACTGGTTGCCAAGGTCACAAGCGCAATCGGGTGTTGTTCATAACTATTGGTAGACAGCATAGGACTGTCGTCTAGCTGAAGCGCGCTACAAACCGGACACAACGCCACTTTGCCCTGTTGCAATGCTGTTTTCAGCTCAGCAACTGATGCTGACTCAACAAGCGTTTCTTGCAAATTCAGCTTATCGCGTATCAGTTGCCAATAATCCTCGCCAATACCCGTAATATTGCCTGCGGCATCTTTAAAACTAAACGGTATCCAATAAGTAGGCGATGCGCGTTGAAATTGATATTGTTTTAAATAAGCCTGCTCTTGCGGTGAAATAAATAACTGAAACGCGCCATTGTCCACCCATTTATTCAGTAATGCCGTGATCTCTGAGTCACTAATGGTGTGCAAGGCTTTATTAATAATACTGTGTAATTCAGGGGCATTTTTGTGAATGAAATAACGCTGCTGCGTTTTGATTTCCGGCACAGAAAAACCAATTTTTAACTCATGATCAAATAGATTTTGGAGAATAACTTGATGCAAGCTGATATGCGCAATCACCGCATCGACCTCAGCATTCAGTAAAGCAAGTGTCAGATTTTGCTCAGAAGATTTTTTAACCAGTTGTATATCAGGCCAACGTGCCGCGATTTGTTTTTCCAACCAAGCATTTTCTTGCAAACCGACTTTTTTGCCGTTTAAGTCCGCGATGGACTGAAGACTGTTTAGTTTGTCTTTTTTCACATACACATAATGCAACACCTCATACACATGCTCGGTAAACAAAAAATCATCCAAAGGCTCGGCATGTGGATGAGACACCGATAAGCCGTGCAACTGCTGATTTTTTGCCTGCTGCAACAACACAGACCAGTCCCCCATCACCAAGCGAATATTCGCCCCCGTTAACGCATTAACACGCGCAATTAACGCCGCCTCTATGCCTTTCGTCTCGCCGGAAGTTTGACGTTGTGCATAAGGTAAAGAATCCGCATCGGTACCGATGACAATCTCAGGATTCGCTTGCAACCAAGCCCGCTCTGCCTCTGTTAACAACAAGGGTACCGCGTGACTGTGCGCCGAGAGAGGGTAATAGGCAACGACCGCTAATAAGCAGCATGCCGCCCATGTGCGATAAATGAAGGTCATAGTTTTTTTGTAAAAGACGAATGTGGGTCAGTGTTGATGATACTTGTATATGAATAGTTTTGGGCGTTGTTGGGGTGTTACGCAAGGATTTTTGAATTTAGCCTGCTCTTTGTAGGTCGGATAAGGCGATAGCCGTCATCCGACATGGCTAGGGTACGATGTATTTGTCAGTTGTAGATACCGTCTCTAAAGTCAAGCCTTCTTGTAGCAAGGAAAGAAAAAAACGAGTTAACTTTAGCTAAGTTGTGGACAATATTCTGTCTGCTTGTTCAAAACAGCAAAACAGATATGAATAAGCTTGCGCATACAAGCAC
>QKBZ01000088.1 GCA_003245895.1 Beggiatoa sp. | reverse complement strand
AGGCCCTTATCAGCTCACTAATAATTTAATTCTAGCCCCAATGGCTGGCGTGACCGACCGTCCTTTTCGCCAATTATGTAAGAAATTAGGCGCAGGCATGGCGGTGTCAGAAATGGTGTCTTCTAACTCCTTATTATGGGGTAGCGAGAAAACCTTAAGACGCGCTAATCATGAAGGCGAAGTCGAGCCACGTTGTGTGCAAATTGCCGGTGCTGATCCGCAAATGATGGCGGAAGCGGCAAAGCACAATGTGAAAAATGGGGCAGATATTATTGATATTAATATGGGCTGTCCGGCGAAAAAAGTGTGTAACGTCATGGCGGGTTCTGCATTATTAAAAGATGAACGCTTAGTGGCGGACATTTTAAATGCAGTGGTGCAAGCCGTGCCTGTGCCGGTGACTTTAAAAATTCGCACCGGCTGGGACAAAAGCAACCGTAATGGTGTGACAATTGCCCGTATTGCCGAAGAATGCGGCGTACAATCGTTGGCAGTACATGGCCGCACTCGTGCTTGTGCCTATACTGGCGAAGCGGAATATGACACCATTGCCGAGATTAAAGCCAGTATCAAGATTCCTGTGGTGGCGAATGGTGACATTCGTGATCCTGAAAAAGCCCGTCATGTGTTGGATTACACAAAAGTAGACGCATTGATGATTGGGCGAGCGGCGCAAGGGCGGCCTTGGATTTTCCGCGAAATCGACCACTATTTGCGCACTGGCACCTATTTGCCAGAACCCAGCATTGCCGAAATCCGCGATATTTTGCTGGAGCACATGCACAACTTATATGCGTTCTACGGCGAGCATACCGGTGTGCGTATGGCACGCAAACATTTATCGTGGTATAGCAAAGGACAGCGCGAGGCGACCAGCTTCCGCAATCAAATTAACCGTGTGGATAGCAGTGCCGCACAATTGCAATTAGCGCAAAACTTTTTCGATCAACTGATTGAGTGTTTAGCCGCTTAATGTGACTTTTGAGAGCGTGCACGCTGTACGCTGAGACAAGGACAGTGCGTCAAGATTGACGGTGTTATGACCTTACAGTTACCCCTAGGCATTGGCTTAACCTCCTCTGCCTCATTCGCCAATTATGTGCCCGCTACGGACAATCAGGCCATTCCGCGCATTGTGCAAGATGTAATCAGCGGGCAAGGCGAAAGCTGTTTGTATCTTTGGGGCGGGCATGGCACAGGCAAAAGCCACTTATTACAAGCAGCCTGCCAACAAATCTCCCAACACGGCGGTACACCCGTTTATTTACCCCTCACGACCTTTAGCCAACATTCCCCCGATATTTTAGAAGGCTTAGATGCGCTCGATTTAGTCTGTTTAGACGATTTACAAGCTATTGTCGGTTTAAACGAATGGGAGCGTGCAGTATTTCGCCTATTCAATTTCCTACGTGAAGCCCACATTCCACTGCTGATGGCAGCGCATACTGTGCCTAAACAGCTTGGTTTAAGCTTGCCGGATTTAGTGTCGCGCTTAAGTTGGGGCGGGGTATTTTCTTTAACTGCTTTGGATCAAGATGGTTTAGTTCACGCCTTGCAAAAGCACGCACAAGGACGCGGTTTAGAATTGTCCACCAAAGTGGCGCGTTATTTAATCGACCGCAGTCCGCACGATATGGCGACTTTAATCGAGTGGTTACAGACTTTGGATTATGCCTCGTTGTCAGCACGCCGTAAGTTAACCCTGCCATTTGTGCGTGAGGTGTTGCAACAGCAGTTATTGCCGCATGCCAGCAAATAGGTTAGCACCGTCTTGTAGGGTGTGCGAAACGCCGCCGAGAAGTTAGATGTAATGGTCAAGTTTTTTTGTAGAAAATCTAAGCCACATTTAGAAAGGATAAGTTTTTCTGATGTGGAGTCATGTAATCAATAGCAGAGTGTAATCTGCGGTAGTTGTAAAACCAGATATAGTGTTGAACACAATCATGGACAGCAGCCTGATTAAGGAAATGTAGATGGTTAAGACGTTCCGTTTTTAGATTTCTAAAAAACCGTTCCATAACCGCATTATCCCAACAGTTGCCGCGTCGGCTCATGCTTTGAGTAATGTTTAACGTCGTCAGATAATCCACAAAAAGCTGAGCACTGTACTGAACACATTGATCTGAGTGAAATAATAACTGTCGCGTATTGGGTTGTTGCTTGCGTATCGCTTGTGTCAAAGCCGCCTTAGCTAAAGCAGCATCAGCCGTTTGTGACAATGCCCAGCCGACAATTTCTCTGGAATAGAGGTCAAGTACACAGGCTAAATAACTCCAACCTTTGGCAGTATGAATGTAAGTGATGTCGCCTACCCAATGCGTCATTGGACGTGCTGGGTTAAACTGACGGTTCAAGAGGTTAGCGGCAATTTTATGCACAGTCCCCCCTGCATAACGATGCTTCTTGACGGGTCTAATGGCCGTCACCTGCGCTTGTTTCACCAAACGGCTAACTTTATATAAACCCATCTGAATACCTTGTTGTGCAAGCACTCGCTGCATCCGTCGTTTACCATAAGTATTTCCAGTCTGTTCAGCGGTTTCCTGAATCTGAGCAATGGCCTGTACCCGTTTACTATCAACTGGTTTAGGTCGAGCATGGTAGTAATAAGTACTCGGACTCAGTTCAAATAACTGACAAAGTTCTGTGACGGTATACTGGGTATTTGCTTTCTTCACGTGGCTAATCAACTTTGTGACCAGTTGTCCATGGCAAAGAAAGCGGCAGCCTTTTTTAGGATTTCGTTATCTCGTTTGGCTCGCCAAAGCTGCTTTTCCAGCTCTTGAATCCGCTGCTGTTCTGCTGTCAGTGCGTGTTTACCTTGAGGTGTTTCGCCTTTCAACTCCTGTAAATACTGCTTTTTCCAGCGGATAACGGCTGTTGTACCTGCGCCTGAGATTTCTTCTATTTGTCTGTTGCTATAACCTTCTTCCACCATCAACTTGGCATACTCCAGCTTCTGCTCTGCTGTGTATGTCTGACGAGGTTTGTGATTTGTCTGATTCATCTAATTTCTCCTAAATGACCAACTTTTGTTGGCTATATTTCTCTTCAAGATTATTAGACCATTACAAACCAAGATATTTTCCATAAGCTTCAAAGTCGTATAAATAAGCACTTCCCCCCTATCACCAGCATTTACGGCGGATGACGGCTCACGCCTTATACTTCCTACGATAGCTTGATCTCCTCCCTCCTCGTCCCAACTCAGCAAAACACAACTGAATGAAAAACCTAGTTTTATTTTTTTCTTTGACAAAGTTGTATTTTGATACTAAGATGGTTTTATATCAATACTAACTAGCACGCAGGAGCAGATAGCATGAACTTACAATTCTTGATCATCGATCCACAAAACGACTTTGCTCACCCAAACGGCAACTTATTCGTACCCGGTGCAGTAGAAGATAGTCAACGGCTTGCTGACATGATTCAGCGTCATATGGACAAAATTGACGACATTCACATTACTTTAGACACACATCATTTAGTGGACATTGCACACCCTATTTTCTGGGTAAATGATCGCGGTCAACACCCTGATCCTTTTACCTTAATCAGTGCTGATGATGTGCATAATGGTAAATGGAAAACCACACAACCGGCTTTCCAAGCACGTGCAACTCAATACGTGGAACACTTAGATACTAATGGGCGTTATCAACTCACCATTTGGCCACCACACTGTTTAATTGGCAGTCACGGACACAATGTGGTTGATTCCATTGCAAATGCAGTTAAAGACTGGGAACAACAATTTGCCATGATCGACTATGTGACAAAAGGTTCTAATATTTGGACAGAGCACTACAGTGCTGTGCAAGCCGACGTGCCAGACCCTGAAGACCCTAGCACGCAACTGAATACGCGCTTAATTGATACCTTGGAAACGGCTGATTTAGTGGCTTTATCTGGTCAAGCCTTATCGCATTGTGTGGCAAACACCGTGCGCGACATCGTGAACAACTTTGGCGCAGAAAATATCAGCAAATTGGTGTTGATTGAGGACACTAGCTCATCTGTGCCGGGGTTTGAACAATTCGGCGAGCAGTTTTTACAAGATATGAAAGCCTGCGGCGTGCAAACCGCAAAATCGACTGAATTTTTAGTATAAACCGACGCAACACGCCAGCTAAACCCTTTGGCGCATTGTCTTAAACAGAGGAATTGATCATGCCTAAATTAACCGATATGCAAAACTTGAAAATTGCCGGTAGCGGTAACTTTCAATTCTCCGCCATTCGCCCAGATAAATTAGGCGCGACGGAATATACTTTAGTGACTATTGTGGTCGATATTAGCTGGAGTGTGGATAATTTTAAAAAAGATTTATTAGCCTGTATTAAAGCTATTTTAAGTGCATGTAAACAAAGCTCACGCAGCAATAATTTAATGGTGCGCTTAAGCTTATTTAACGATCATTTATTAGAAGTACATGGCTTTTTACCCTTAAGTCAAATCGACCCTGATCAGTATAAAGATTTAACCTGTAGTGGTTCTACCGCGCTTTATGACGCGACTTATGATGCCATTGGTGCAACAAATACTTATGCCAAAATCTTGTTTGATCAAGATTTTGATGTAAATGCTGCTGTTTATATCATCACAGACGGGGAAGATAATCGCTCAAAAATCACGCGCAGCCAAATTGCGAAACAAGTGCAAGATGCGGCTCGCGATGAGTTTTTAGAATCATTAGTGAGTGTATTAGTCGGCGTGAATACTGCAAATGGCACTTCAGCAGGTTATTTGCAGTTATTCAAAGATGAAGCTGAATTAAATCAATTTATCGACATTGCACAAGCAAGCCCTGATGCTTTAGCAAAATTAGCCGCTTTTGTTGGTAAGAGCATTAGCGCACAAAGTCAGGCGTTAGGCTCTGGACAAGCGTCAGTAAGTTTGACGTTCTAAAACATTCTTTACTCATCTAAAGTCCTCCCCCAGAAAAAGAGGGCTTTAGATGAGGACAAGCCTTAGCCAACGTAAAGTGCATTAAACTGCTAAAGCAAACATCTGATTAACTTGAACAAAATCACTCGCCTGCGCTGAGTTCTCGCTTAACACCGTCGTGTCATCACGCACTAGCTGACAGATTTGCATACCCGCCGCCTGTGCCGCTGCCAATTCTTCTTTAATATCCGATAAAAACAAGATTTGCTCAGGTGCTACGCCAATTTGCTGGCTAATGGCTTGATAAGCACTGACTTCACGTTTATTGCCGATATTGGTATCAAAATAGCCGCTGAAATGCGGTGTTAAATCACCGGCATCGGAATAGCCGAACAGCAGTTTTTGTGCAGGTACAGAGCCGGAGGAAAAGACAAACAGTTGTTTTCCCGCTTGTTGCCAACGGGCTAACATCGGCGCAACTTCAGGATACACATGCCCTGTGTAATCGCCTTGTTGATAACCTGCCGCCCATAACAAACCTTGCAAGGCTTTTAACGGCGTGGCTTTGCGATCTTCATCAATCCATTGTTGTAGTGCTTGCACCACTTGCTCGACCGTCCAATCCCGTTGCTGAGCAAGTTCACGGGTGGCGGCTAAGTGTTGTTGCACTTCGGCATCGTCGAGGTGTTGTTGCACGAAGTCGGGTAAGTGTTGGCGTGCGTAGGGGAATAACACTTCTTTGACGAATGAGATGGAAGAGGTTGTGCCTTCGATGTCGGTTAGAATTGTGGTAATGGTCATGAGGTCGGTATTTTGTATTTTTGTAGGATGGGCTGAGGTACGAAGCCCATCAATCGCGGTAAAAGAGGGGGCTTCCTTCGTCAGCCAATCCTACAAGGCTAACGTAAACGCGCCGCTGGAGCGACGCAGCCTGCATTCCCATCGGGACGATGGGAACGAGAAAGAGTTAAGCCGCGTTACGCATTTCAGGAAAACGCTGTGCGATCATATCGCCGGTAAATTCTGCCACCCAGCCATCAGCACGGGTAAATAAGCGAATACATTTAAAAAATGGATCAGCTCCCATATCAAACCAATGCTTAGCCCCTTCCGGCACGCTTAATAAATCATTCTTTTCACACAAAATGCTATACACCTTGTCGCCTGCGTGAATATAGAACAAGCCGCTACCATCGACAAAAAAACGTATTTCATCTTCAGAATGCGTGTGTTCGTTTAAGAATTTCTCGCGGAAAGCTTTTTTATCAGGATGCTCAGCAGTCAAGCTCACCACGTCTACAGACTGAAGGCCGCGCTCTTGCATTAAGCGATCAACATCACCTTGATACGCTGCAATCACATCTTCTTGTGTCGCATCATCTGCCAATACTTTATCCGCGTTCCAACGCTCAAAACGTGCGCCGATGCCGGTTAATACGGTATTAATTTCTTCAAAGTCAGTGGTTTGCTGTAAAACGCTTGCATCTGCATCAGCATAAACAGTTAATACGGTCATTTTCCCTATCCCTCTTAGTCTTTATTAACGGCGCAATTGCAAAGTTAACACTTCACACTCAAATAAAAATTCACAAGCTTCAACATGACGACGGGCTTCCGCAACAGAGTTGCCCCAAGTGTATAAACCATGACCTTCGATTAAATAGCCGTGAATTACTGTATTTTTTTCAAGATACTCAGCCACTTGAGCGGATAAGGCTACCATATCTTGTGTATTTGGAAAAATCGGCAACGCTTGCTGTGTTTCATGCGTAGAAATGCCGCGTAAAGCTTTTAACAACTCATAGTCTTCTAATTCAACATGCCCTTGTTTGGCATATAAACGCGATAACACGGTGGCATTAACCGAATGCGTATGCAACACCGAGCCAATTTGCCCATCTCGTTGATACAACATGGTATGCAACAAAGTTTCAGCAGACGGTTTTTGATGACTATGATCCGCTGTGGCAACGCCTTGTAAATCCACCACCATAATATCGTCAACGCTTAATTCACCTTTGGATTTACCAGAGGAAGTGATGGCAATATGTTGCTCATCTAAACGCGCTGAATAATTACTGCTGGTGGCAGGCGACCAACCTCGTCCAAATAAAAAGCGTCCGACATCACACAGTTGTTGCGCGTTGGCGTTAAATAATTCTTTTGAATACATGATTTTATCCGTTATTTGGCTGTTGAGGCGGCCATTATCAATGGCTTACCTTGAAACAACAAAATAATAATGAGTCGCTTTAAAAATTCAAGCTACCTGCTCAAACTTCATGCAATTGTCAAAATGACCTTAGCAGACGCAGTTACATTGCATTTCCGCTAAAACCTGCTACCCTGTTTTGCACTTATTCCCCACATATAATTGCCCCACAAAAGCTATTGCTTTTCAGCCTGTTAGATTCTGGATACACCCATGCAAACCGCTTCAATCACCCCGCCGCCGGATATTTTTTCTTATCGTCCTTATTGGGCGCATTGTTTTGGCCCTGCGCCCGTGCTGCCGATGTCACGGGACGAAATGGATTTATTAGGCTGGGATAGCTGCGACGTGATTTTAGTCACTGGCGATGCTTATGTGGATCATCCTAGCTTTGGCATGGCGATTATCGGGCGTTTGCTAGAGGCGCAAGGCTTTCGCGTTGGCATCATCTCGCAACCGGATTGGAATCAATTAGACGATTTCATGCAATTAGGCGCGCCTAACCTGTTCTTCGGTGTCACGGCGGGCAATATGGATTCGATGGTCAATCGTTACACCGCTGACCGTAAAATTCGCAGCGACGATGCTTACAGTCCGAACGGTGTCGGCGGTAAACGTCCCGACCGTAGCGTGTTAGTGTACAGCCACCGCTGCCGCCAAGCTTATAAAGAGGTGCCGATTGTGTTAGGCGGTATCGAGGCCAGTTTGCGCCGCATTGCGCATTATGATTATTGGTCGGATAAAGTACGCCGCTCGATTTTGCTGGACGCACACGCCGATATTTTGCTCTACGGCAATGCAGAACGCGCCTTAGTCGCGCTTGCGCATCGCTTGGCACAAGGCGAGACGATTGACAGCATCCGCGATTTGCGCGGCACAGCCTTCATCTGCTCAGACGCACAGTTGCCGACTGATTGGACAGAAATCGATTCTAGTCATTTGGATCGTGTCGGCCCTTTAAATCCGCCGGAAAATCCGTATGCAATGGCACCTGAATCGCCAATGCCTAGCAACGATGGCAGCACAGAAGGTGGTCAAACTTTAAATTTAATTCCGCCTAAAGTGGCACGCGCTGACCGTCAGCGCAGTTTCATCCGCTTGCCCAGTTATGAGCAAGTGAGCCGCGAGCAGATTTTATACGCACACACCTCGCGTATTTTGCATTTAGAATCCAATCCGCATAATGCCCGCGCCTTAGTGCAGCCACATGGCGAGCAATTGTTATGGGTCAACCCGCCACCGATTCCGCTACGCACGGAAGAAATGGATAGCGTGTATGAATTGCCTTACACGCGCCAACCGCACCCACGCTATGAAGGGCAGCCAATTCCTGCCTATGAAATGATCCGCTTTTCTATCACTATTATGCGCGGTTGCTTTGGTGGTTGTAGTTTCTGTTCCATTACTGAACATGAAGGGCGCATTATTCAAAACCGTTCTGAAGATTCCATTATTCGAGAAATTGAGCAGATTCGGGATACAGTGCCGCAATTTACCGGCATTATTTCCGATTTAGGCGGCCCGACAGCGAATATGTACCGTTTGCATTGTAAAAGTCCTGACATTGAAGCACATTGCCGCCGCTTATCCTGCGTTTATCCGAGCATTTGTAAGAATTTAAATACCGATCACGCGCCTTTAATCCGCTTATATCGCCGTGCACGGGAATTAAAAGGCGTGAAAAAAATTCTGGTCGCCTCTGGTTTGCGTTATGACTTGGCGATTGAGTCACCGGAATATGTCAAAGAGTTGGTAACGCACCATGTCGGCGGTTATTTAAAAATCGCGCCGGAACATACGGAAAATGCGCCTTTAAGCAAAATGATGAAACCGGGTATTGGCACTTATGATCGGTTTAAAGCCTTATTTGAAAAATATTCCAAAGCAGCAGGCAAAGAACAATATTTAATCCCGTATTTTATCGCCGCTCACCCCGGTACGACGGATGAAGATATGTTGAATTTAGCCTTATGGTTAAAACGCAACGACTTCCGTGCCGACCAAGTACAAGCCTTTTTGCCCTCGCCAATGGCCTTGGCAACCACCATGTACCATACCGAGTTTAACCCGTTAAAAGCCGTGCGCCGCGATGGTGAACATGTGCATTCTGCTAAAGGCATACGCGCCCGACGTTTACACAAAGCCTTTTTGCGCTATCACGATCCGAATAACTGGCCTTTGCTGCGCGATGCTTTGAAACGTATGGGGCGCGCGGATTTAATTGGCAATGGAAAACAGCATTTAATTCCTTTGTATCAGCCGAAAGGCACAGGCGGTGTTAACCGTTCCGCAGCAGCACCGGTTGCCGCCAAAAGTAATGCACCGCGTAAAGGTAACTTTGCCACGCAGCATACGCGGGCAGAGGCAGCAGGTGGGAATACTCAGAAAACACGTAGTAAAACTGGTGGGGATAAAAAAGCAACGGCTAGCTGGACAAAAGGCAGTCCAGCGGGGCGAGGGAAACGGCGTTAATGTTATCGTTCCCAACAGCCATTAAGTTAAGGGTTTGTATCGTCTTGTAGGGTGTGCGAAACGCCGCCGAGAAGTTAGGGTTGTTTCCGACCTTCATCGGCGTTTTGCCCACCGTTTGGAGTTTGGTGGGCAAAATCCCACACCAACGACAACGGATTGTCAAACAGTATACCCTGTGGGATTTCGCACACCCTACGAGCGTACATGCCTTATAAATATCTTTTCTTCTCTCCAATCCTCTTTCGTTCTGATTACACAGATACTCCATAAGCGTTTTGTAATTCGTGCATATAACCTGCGTGTATGCGACACTATTAAAAAGTCGAAAATACAAGATTTAGACATCGCTTTGGCATTTAGCTACAACGCATCTCTGGCACCCACTTGCAAAAATCTGTAACTCGCTTAACGCACATAATACTAAATGCGGGCTTACTCACTTCTATGATTTTGCACTATATGCGATACAGCTAAAATTTAAGGAAAACCATGAAAATTAAAATTTTTTTGATTTTTACGGGGCTGCTTTTGGCATCTTTCAATGCTCAAGCACAAATGGACTTGCCCTATGAAGGGAAAAAGATTTTGTTCATCAACTCTTACCATGAAGGTTATGAGTGGAGTGATGGCGTTACCGAAGGCATTAAAAATGTGTTGCTGCCTAAGGTTATCAAAAACATGTCAGGGCAAACAGCAGAACCCTCTGCTACAGACACCCAGTTAAAAATTGTGCTCATGGACACCAAACGAAATACTTCTGAGGTGTTTAAGCACACTGCTGCCTTAAAGGTTAAAGCTGAGATTGAGGCTTTTCAGCCTGATGTTGTGATTGCCAGCGACGACAATGCAGCTAAATACGTCATCATGCCTTTTTACAAAGATACAGCACTGCCTTTTGTATTCTGTGGTGTCAATTGGGATGCCTCTGACTATGGTTTTCCTTACTCAAATGTGACCGGCATGGTTGAGGTTGATTTAGCAGATCAAATCCTTAAGCATTTAAAAGACTATGCAAAAGGGGAGCGTATTGGCTTAATTGGTGTAGAAACTGAATCTGCACATAAAATCATGGAAAACTATCGCAAAGTCTTTGGTATAGCCTTTACACAAACCTATTTTTTGACAGACTTTGAAGCGTGGAAAGCCGCTTATCTGCGTGCACAAGAAGAAGTTGATATGTTATTTATCCTAAGCCATGTCGGGCTTACGGGTTGGGATGACGAGCAAGCGCAAGCTTTTGTTGAGGCTAATACACGTATTCCTTCTGGCTCTGCACATCACTGGGACATGCCTTATGCACTATTAGGCATCGCCAAAGTGCCACAAGAACAAGGCTTATGGGCTGCACAAACAGCATTAAGCATTCTTAACGGCACGCAACCGTCGGATATTCCTCTCACCACGAATAAGCAAGGCCGCTTGATGCTGAATTTGCGTCTAGCGGGAAAGCTTGGCATTTTCTTTAAGCTTCCTTTACTCAAATTGGCCGATATTATTCGCTAAGACCTCGGTTTCGTCATTTTTAGCCCTTAAAAGGTTGAATTATCGTATTGGGTGGAGACTATCTGGTGAATTTGAAGGTTCGTGTCAATATTTTTATGTTCTGTATGCTTGCGTTGCAGGGCATCCCCATTCTGATAACAGGTTATCTTGTTATTAACAGTATCGTTTATGACTTAAATGAGAAGTTATTGCTGCGTGAGCTAGATGCACTGACTAAACATTTGCAGGACAGTCAACAAATTTTAGTTGAGGCAGGTGTTGCAGGTTTAGATAGCTACATTCAACTAGCGCAACAAGAAGTTTTAAGAAACCTTCAGACACAAGCTGATGATAAAACTTCACATGCGCTGATTTTCAGTAAACAAGGCGCAGTGTTACACAGCACAGATGCCCTGACTCAAGATGCATCCTTAGACAAGATGTTTCAGCAGATATTGAAACAAAAGCAGGGAAAAGTTCAGTTTTTGCATCATTCACATACTCATTTTGGGGTGTACACCTATTTTGAGCCTTGGGAGTGGGTAGTTTTAATCGAAATCAAGGAAGAAGATATTTTTGCGAGTCGTGCGTCTTATGTAAATTTTGTGTTACTAATCGGCGCGGTTGTTTTGCTCAGTACCTTGTTAATTTCTAATATCTTTATTCGCGGTGTTACTGAGCGTATTCAAATCACCTTAAATGCGCTAAAGCAAATAGAGCACGGCAATTTATCAGTGCGTTTGGCAATACACAATTTGGATGAAATTGGCATTATCCAGCAAGGTATTAATGCCATGGTGGAAAAAAACACCGAGTTATATCGAACTTTAGAAGATAAGGTTGCACTACGCACGGCTGAATTAGCGAAAGCAAATAACGAAATTACTTTGCTAAACAGACAACTCAAAATAGAAAACGTGCGTATGGGCGCCGAATTGGACATCACGCGCCAGTTACAGCAAATGGTGTTACCGAAGAAAATAGAGTTGCAACAATTCAAAGAGTTTGAGATTGCAGGCTTTATGCGTCCAGCAGATGAAGTGGGCGGCGATTATTACGATGTTTTACAACATGATGAACACATCGTCATTGGCATTGGAGATGTGACAGGGCATGGCTTGGAAAGTGGTGTCGTCATGTTGATGGTGCAAACCTTAGTGCGTGGTTTATTGCTTTCTGGGGAACATTCGTTGGAAAAAATCATGCAGACCGTTAACCAGACGGTATATGCCAACGTCAACCGAATAGGCAGTGATAAGTCTTTAACGCTTGCTTTATTGGATTACCATCAAGGTAAATTGACTATCACGGGTCAGCATGAGCAAGTGTTAGTGGTGCGTAAAGATGGCAGTAGTGAATGGGTGGATACGTTTGAATTGGGCTATATGTTGGGTATCGATGAAGATATACAGGACTTAATTGCCTCTACCGAAATTCAACTTGAACGCGGCGATGGCATTATTTTATACACGGATGGCATTACTGAAGCTCATGATGCTGCAAACAAACAAGCCTTTTACGGCGAAGCGCGTTTATCTAGCCTCATCGCGCATCATTGGCATCGCCCAGTGAGGGAAATCAGCAATATTGTGGTGAATGATGTATTGCAGTATGCAGGGGAGAAAAATATCTTTGACGATATTACCTTGCTAATTTTGCGTAGGCTATGATGAA
>QKBZ01000047.1 GCA_003245895.1 Beggiatoa sp. | reverse complement strand
GCAGGGTTTAAGCCACTGCCGCTTTACCTTGTTTTAATAAAGCCTTTAACTCAGGGATGCACGAGCCACAGCCGCCGCCTGCTTTTACCGCTTGGGTCACAGCCGCCACAGAACTTAAATTCTGTGACTGAATCGCTTCCACGATAGTAGAACGGCTTACACCAAAGCAGGCACACACAGTTGTGTCATCACAGGCACCCGCTTGCGCAGAGCCACCGCTTAAAATGCCTAAGCGATCCGCTGGAGCTAATTCTTTTTCAAAATAGGCGGCTAAGGCTTTGCGTGCGGGTAACTTCGCTTGTGTTTCCACAAACAAGCATACTTGTAGCACATTATCTTCCACACTGGCGCAACGGTAACGGCCTTGCGAGCGGTCTTGGAACTCTAACCAATCTGGCAGCGCGAAATGTTCACGCGCCCAACGTCGCCAATCCACCACGCTATCGCCTGCGAACTCGTAACGCCAGCAGTCTGCATGGCGCACTTTTGCCCAGTAACGCATCTCGGTTAATGGGGCTTGTTCTGCATCGCCAACTTGTTGCAAAGGTAATGGCTCGCGGGTGAGTAACACGCCTTGCCATTTCGGCTGATAACGGCGCACTGCAACCGGTGTGTGTTTAAACTCAGGTTGATTTGACACAGGGTCAACTTCGCCTGCGATTAATGTCCCCACTTTCCCCGCCGCGCTGTTTTGGCGATTCCAGTGCATAGGCGCAAACACGCTGCCACGGCGTTGGCGTTTGCTTAATTTCGCTTTCACGCACATGCGACCTAAGGGGCTGGTCACTTCGACAATGTCACCGTCTGCAATCGCTAATGGCTCCGCATCATCAGGGTGCATTTCTAAAAATGGTTCGCTTAAATGTGTTTGCAAACGTGGCACTTTGCCGGTGCGGGTCATGGTGTGCCATTGGTCACGAATCCGACCGCTGTTTAAAATCAGTGGGTATTCTGCGGTCGGCAAATGTTTAGGCGCACGCGGTTCAACCGGTAATAATTTCGCTTGGCGGTCTGGGGTAAAAAATTGACCATTACCGAATAAGCGTTCTGTACCGTTTGGACAGTCTGCGGTTACAGGCCATTGAATAGGCTGTAAATATTGATATTCTTCCGCCGTCAGCGTGGTTAACGCACTTAAGTCAAAATCGCGGCTGCCGTTGTTTTGATAAGCAGACAAGGCCGCATGTTCGCGGAAAATCTCGGCATGATGCTCATAGGCAAATGCGTCGCCAAAGCCCATGCGTTTTGCCACTTGTGCCACGCTCCACCAGTCGGGTTTGGCTTCACCAGGTGCGGGTAAAAAGGCGCGTTGGCGTGAGATACGGCGTTCTGAGTTGGTCACTGTGCCGTCTTTTTCGCCCCATGCTAAGGCAGGTAATAACACATGCGCCATTTCGGTGGTATCGGTGTTGCGGGCGCAATCAGAGACAATCACCAATTCGCAACGGCCTAACGCCTGTTTCACTAAATCCGCTTCGGGCATGCTCACCACAGGGTTAGTTGCCATCACCCAAATTGCTTTGATTTTGCCTTCTGCTGCTGCGTGGAATAAGTCCACGGCGGTTAAACCGGCTTTTGGTGCAATAGTGGGCGATTGCCAAAAATCTTGCACTAAATCCAAATACTCAGGTTTAAAGTCCATATGCGCGGCGAGTTGGTTGGCTAATGCACCGACTTCGCGCCCGCCCATTGCATTCGGCTGACCCGTGACGGAGAACGGCCCCATGCCTACTTTGCCGATACGACCGGTGGCTAAATGGCAGTTGATGATGCTGTTGACTTTGTCCGTGCCTGCGCTGGATTGGTTCACGCCTTGTGAATAGACGGTCACGGTTTTTTCGGTGCGGGCGAACATGTTATAAAACGAAGCCACGGCGTGTTCTTCTAAACCGCAGACTTGTGCCACTAAGGGAATACTGCCAGCAGTATCGCGGGCGGTTTTCAACGCTGCGCCTAAGCCGTGTGTGTGTTCGTCTAAGAATTCATAGTTTAAGCGGTCATGGGTGCGCAAAAAGTGCAGCAAGCCGTTGAATAACCAAACGTCTGTGCCTGCTTGAACCGGTAAGTATAAATCGGCTAAGTCAGCGGTGGCGGTGCGACGTGGGTCGATGACCACGACTTTTAAGTTGTCGTTTTCGGCTTTGGCGGCGGATAAGCGTTGGAATAAAACCGGATGACACCACGCCAAGTTTGAACCGACTAAAACCACTAATTCGGCTTGTTCTAAGTCTTCGTAATTACCGGCAACCGTGTCGCTGCCAAAGGCGCGTTTGTGACCGGCAACGCTAGAGGCCATACATAAACGTGAGTTGGTGTCAATGTTGGCAGTGCCTAAGAAACCTTTGCAGAATTTGTTAACGGCATAATAGTCTTCGGTCAATAACTGGCCTGAAACATAAAACGCAATTGCATCTGCACCGTGGGTGTCGATGATTTCTTTAAAACCGTCGGCGATGGTGTCTAAGGCGTGATCCCAAGTGCTGACTTGTCCATGCACTTCAGGTTGTAATAAACGGTCGGATAAATCTAAGGTTTCGGCTAAGGCTGAGCCTTTTGAACATAAGCGACCGAAGTTAGCGGGATGGGTTTTATCGCCACTGATTTGAATGCTGCCTTGCTCGTCGTGGCTGGCCACCACACCGCAGCCAACGCCGCAGTATGGGCAAGTGGAATGAATCTGGGTCATGGGGCAAAGTCCTTGGAATGCTGGATACTGTGTCAAATTGTAGGGTGGAATAGGCGTAAGCCGTATTCCACCATGACGCTTGTTGTCTGAATCAGAATTTACAGAATTAAAGAATTTTCAGAATGAAATATGCTGATTTTTATCTTTAAAATTATAATGCTAACTATTTGCTGTAATTCTGGTGGAATACGGCTTGCGCCTATTCCACCCTACAACACAGCGTCAATGACCTTGAGAAGTTGTTAAGCCACTGCTTTTAAACTGGCTTTTACACCTAACATCACCGTGCCGTCTTCTTTAACTTCTACTTCATAACGACGGGTACAGCCTTCGTCAGGGGCTAAGGCTTTGCCACTGGCTAAATCAATTTTCCAGTTGTGCAGCGGGCAAGTCACAGTGTGACCGTGGACGATGCCTTGTGCTAAATCACCGCCACGATGTGGGCAGCGGTTGTTGACGGCAAATACTTGGTCGTCGCTGGTGCGGAAAATCGCAATTTTGCCCCAGTCTGAAGTAATGATACGAGAACCTAAGCGTGGAATGTCGTTAATGTTGCCTACGTTAATCCAGTTCATGATTAAGCCACCTCTTTGACTGAAGCTAAAGAAATATGCGTCAATGGTTTGAATTCATGCGCATCTACGCCGCCTGTTGCACGCGCTGCCCAAGGGTCGTCTTGCATCACGGTTTGTGATTCTAAGAAACGTGCATATAAGGCTTTGCGATTGGCTTCGTCTTCAACCACTTGCTGTTTAACATAGTTCATGCCCACCCGTTCGATCCACGGTGCGGTACGTTCTAAGTAATTGGCTTGCTCACGGTACACTTGCATAAACGCGCCGCAGTATTCCATAACTTCTTCTTCTGTGGTCACTTTGCACAGTAAGTCAGTGGCACGGACTTTAATGCCACCATTACCGCCAACGTGTAATTCCCAACCAGAATCAACTGCCACTACACCGAAATCTTTAATAGTCGCTTCTGCGCAGTTACGCGGACAGCCAGACACTGCCATTTTGAATTTGTGTGGTGTCCAAGAACCCCACGTCATTTGCTCTAACTTAATGCCCATGCCGGTAGAATCTTGCGTACCAAAACGGCACCATTCTGAACCGACGCAGGTTTTAACCGTGCGTAAGGATTTACCGTAAGCGTGACCAGACACCATGCCTGCTGCGTTTAAGTCTGCCCACACCGCTGGCAAGTCTTCTTTTTTCACACCTAATAAATCGATACGTTGACCGCCAGTCACTTTGACGCTTGGAATGCTGTATTTATCCGCAACGTCGGCAATGGCGCGTAATTCGTCTGGCGTAGTCACACCACCCCACATACGCGGCACTACAGAGTAAGTGCCATCTTTTTGGATGTTGGCGTGTACCCGTTCGTTAATGAAGCGAGAGCGGTAGTCGTCTTTCACTTCTAATGGGAAGGCTGCGATTAAGTAATAGTTCAAAGCTGGGCGGCAGACATGACAACCGTCAGGCGTTTTCCAACCCAAAGTTTGCATCACTTGTGGGATGCTGGTTAAGTGTTGCGCCACGATGGCTTCTTTCACTTCTTCATGGCTGTGATCAGTACAACCACACATAGCTTTTTTCTTCGGCTGTGCGTCGTAGTTTTGTACCGTCGCTGCTAACACTTGTTCTACTAAGCCAGAGCAAGAGCCACAAGAGGCAGAGGCTTTAGTGTGGGCGCGTACTTCTTCTAAAGTAGTTAAGCCTTTTTCAGTAATCGCTTGCACAATCGTGCCTTTGCAAACACCGTTACAGCCGCATATTTCTGCGCTGTCAGCCATTGCCGCAACTGCGCCGCCTTCGTCGTTCGCGCTGCCTTGTGCGTAAGCTTGACCGAATAATAAGCGGTCACGAATCTCGCTGATGTCGGTTGCTTCGCGCATTAATTGGAAGTACCAAGGGCCGTCGGCTGCGTCGCCATATAACACTGCACCGGCTACGCGGTTGTCTTGCAACACGATTTTTTTATACACGCCTTGCGAAGGGTCTTGAAACACGATTTCTTCTGTTTTATCGCTGCCCAAGAAATCACCGGCTGAGAATAAGTCGATACCGGTTACTTTTAAGCGGGTAGAGACTACAGAACCTTCATATAATGCGATGCCTAAACCAGCTAAATGATTCGCGCACACTTTGGCTTGTTCGTATAAAGGTGCAACTAAACCGTATGCTTGACCGCGATGCTGTACGCATTCACCAACTGCATAAATTTTAGGGTCATAAGTCTGCATGGTGTCGTTGACGATGATGCCGCGCTCGCAGTGCAAGCCCGCAGATTGCGCCAGCCCAATGTTTGGACGAATGCCTGCTGCCATCACCACTAAATCTGCTGCCACTTCGAGACCATCTTTAAAGCGCACGCCGGTTACGCAGTCAGTGCCTAAAATTTCTGCGGTTTGGGCTTCCATTAAGAAGTTTAAGCCACGTTTTTCTAAAGACAGTTTTAATAAGTTTGCCGCTGCTTTATCTAATTGACGCTCCATTAAGGTGTCCATTAAATGCACTACGGTGACAGTCATGCCTTGTTTTAATAAACCGTTCGCCGCTTCTAAACCTAATAAACCGCCGCCGATGACCACTGCGTGACCCCGATTTTGGCTCACGGCTAACATTTTGTTCACGTCGGTGATGTCGCGGAAGCTGACCACGCCATCTAATTGATGTCCGGGTACTGGCAGAATAAAAGGGGTAGAGCCAGTGGCAATTAATAAACGGTCATACGGTACGCTTAAACCTTGGTCGCTCACCACTTCGCGTTTTACGCGGTCGATGTGGTGAATGGTGTGACCTTTGTGTAAGGTAATGTTGTGTTCTGCGTACCAATCGTCAGTATTTAAGATAATGTCTTCAAAGGCTTTTTCACCTGCCAATACAGGCGATAATAAAATTCGGTTGTAGTTGTTATGTGCTTCAGCACCGAACACAGTGATTTCATAACGCTCTGGTTCTAAAGCTAATAACTCTTCTAAGGTGCGGATACCAGCCATGCCGTTGCCGATACAAACGAGACGCTCTTTCATGATTTCTGCTCCTACATTCAATGTTGTGTACAATGTTGTGCTAACTATCTGAAATTTATGTTTTTGTAGGCTTGGGTGGATAGTGGTACTACCCACCCTAGAAGTTTAGAGTTACGCTTTAGCAGCGGCTGGTGTTAAGTCACCAACTGCAACTGGCTCGTCAGCATTACGGCTGGCTAAAGCTGCTTGTAAGGCTTCGTCTTCTTCTTTCAGTTTCTCGGCTGAGAAGCGGATAGTTAATACGAAGAATGAAGCAACGATGACCGCAGAACCTAAGTAGAAGAACGCTTCTTGTGTGGTTAAGGCTTCGCTGCGGAATAAGAAGCCAGCAGCCACCGCACCTGCGTTACCACCTGCGCCTACGATACCGGCAACCGCACCTAAAGATTTTTTGTTAATGAAAGGTACTAAACCGAAGTTTGCACCTTCTGACATTTGCACGAATAAGCTGAAAGTGACTAAGGTTACGATAGCTAAGCCTAAGGTGTTCATGCTAGAGAACACTAATAAGGCGATCCCTTCGATGAATAACACGGTGAAATAGAACTGTACGCGACCATTTAAACCGTTGCGACGGGCAAAGATGTCAGAGAAGTAACCGCCTAAAGTACGGGCGAATAAGTTCATTAAGCCGAATAAGCTGGCGATTAAACCCGCAGTGGCTAAGTCCAGTTCAAAGTTATCAAAGAAGTACATGGCAGCGACGTTGTTAATGGTTAATTCAACACCGAAGCAAGCGCCGTAAGTTAAGAATAAAATCCATACGCGGTAGTCTTTAGCAGCACTTAAGAAAGAAGCGGATGCACTGTTGCTGCCTTTGGCTTCTTCTAATTCACCGCGAGCGCGTAAGTCGCTGAAGTTACCATTAGGAGTATCTTGAGTGATGAACCAGTAAGCGATACCGGTTAAGAATAAGATGACACCAGGGATAACCATCGCTACACGCCAGCCTAATGTGCTGTCTGCAACTAACATCATGACAGCGGCTAATACTAAAGGCATCACTAATTGTGTGACACCGCCACCTAAGTTACCCCAACCGGCTGTAGTTGCGTTTGCAGTACCAACGCAGTTTGGCGCGAACATTAAAGAAGTGTGGTATTGGGTAATGACGAAAGAAGCACCGATAGCACCAATCGCTAAGCGGAATAATAAGAAGCTTTCGTAGCTTTCGGCTAAACCGATACACATCACAGGGATAGAACCCAGCATTAATAAGCCGGTGTAGGCTTTACGAGGGCCAAAACGGTGCGCGATAGGGCCAATTAATAAGCGTACTAAAATGGTGATGGCAACAGAGGCAATAATAGTGTTACCAATTTGTGTTTTAGTCAGACCTAAGTCGTCGCGTACTAATACCATTAATGGTGCAATACCAAACCAGCCGAAGAAGCAGGAGAAGAATGCAAACCAAGTCATGTGAAACGCACGCATTTGCGGCGTGGAGAAGTTAAACAGCGAGATTCGCGTTGCCTTGTTTTTAATGTCCACGGTGTAGTCCTCTGTGAGTGTCGTCGTTTAATGAGCCAAAAAAAATGCCTGCTCTCCGTTGCTTTGCTGTCCTGCACAAAGCTTGGAAAACAGACATCGTTGTCTGAGCGGCTTGCCGAGTCGTGACAAACCTAAATACTAAATTTTTCGCAAAAAAAACGCCCACGACTTACACCATAATCCGGTGGTGTAAGTTGTGAGCGTCGTTACTCACAATATTAAGCCGCCATTGGCTTAATATCGTTTAAATTCTGTCCACGATTCAGATACGCCTTTGCATCTGTGTTGTGGTGCAATATGGTGAGCAATGGGCGTGCCAATTTTGAAAGCATGCATTAAATAGTTGTTTTATATATGTTTTAAATTTTTCGCGGCTGGAAATGCGACATTTTTTGTGCGCTATTTTGGGGAATTTTTTGTTGCAAAGCGCACAAATGTAGTGCTTTTGTAGTATTTGAGACAAATTGTCGGGAATAGGGGGGGTTTTGACGTGTAGGATGGGTAGAGGCGCGCCCATTATTCTGTTTTGAACACAACATATCTCGCGCCGAAACCCATCATATTGCAGAATGAGGTGATGGGTTTCGCTTCGCTCTACCCATCCTACTGCTATGCACAAAAATAGTGCCTACCGCTTTTTTTGTCTTAAACACTACAACACTGCACTAAAATTGTAAGCTTACACACAAAAATGCACTACAAAAGTCCAGATAAATCCTTATAAAAAATACTTATTTCAAGCAAGAAAACAGTTATTTAATAATAAAATCAATAAGTTGTTTTTTTGCTTTAATTGGCACAGTATTCGCTCTATATGTCGCACCACAACATTGATACAACGGCGTATCTCAACTGTGGACAAATTGATAGTGACACTGAATCAACGGCGGTTTAGTGTTGCGAGCAAAGATGCTCACACCTTGTAGTTTTTATAAATGACTACTGGGGGTGGGCTTTTTTTTGGCCAAAATTTATGGCGTTTTTATTTTGGTCGCTCCGAAACTGACGATTGAGAAGTACTTGTTCGCATTAATTTTTATCCATATTGCTTGGGAGTTAACATAATCATGGCCTACATTGAACCAACTGAATTTGTAACCAAAATGGTGGACGCGGGTGAATCAAAAGTACGCATGTCCACTAAAGACACTTTAATCCGCGCTTTCATGGCAGGTGCATTATTAGCTTTAGCCGCTATGTTTGCTATCACCGTTACCATTAAAACCGGTCAGCCATTAGTGGGGGCGATCTTATTCCCCGTCGGCTTCATTATGTTGTATTTAATGAAGTTTGATTTGTTAACCGGTGTGTTTACCTTAGTCCCCTTAGCCTTAATCGATAAACGCCCTGGTGTGACAGTGGCTCAAGTGTTAAGAAACTGGACATTAGTGTTTTTCGGCAACTTCGGCGGTGCGTTAACCGTTGCTTTCTTAATGTCGTTTATCCTGACTTATGGTTACAACGTAGACGGTGGCGTGATTGCGGAGAAAGTGGGTAGCATTGGTGAAGCGCGTACCTTAGGTTACAAAGAGCATGGCTTAGATGGCTGGTTAACCATCTTCATTCGTGGCATTTTATGCAACTGGATGGTTTCAATGGGTGTCGTGGGCGCGATGATTTCGTCTTCTGCTTCAGGCAAAATGATGGCAATGTGGATGCCTATCATGTTGTTCTTCTTCATGGGCTTTGAGCATTCAATCGTGAATATGTTCTTATTCCCATTCTCCATGATCATGGGTGGCGGTTTCACCATCACTGAATACTTCTTATGGAATGAGTTACCTACTGCATTAGGCAACTTAGTCGGCGGCTTTGTCTTAGTTGGCTTACCGTTGTACTTTACGCATGTTAAAACTAGTCCTGTGCGTGTGTTGCAGCAGTAGGTTTTAGCCCACTGCCATTAAGTTAAAGGCATGCACGTTTGTAGGGTGGAATAGCGCAGCGTATTCCACCATGAAACTCTGCAAAAAGCTGAGTAAAAATAGGTTATAAACCGCATGGTGGAATACGGCTTACGCCTATTCCACCCTACAAACACGCTTAACTTAATGGCAGTGACGCAAAGCGCGTGGGAACGAGAAAAATTCAGTCAAAAAACTATCGCCGTCTGCGCGGTTTTGAATCATCCTCGTCTTCGTCTTCGTCTTCGTCTTCGTCTTCGTCTTCGTCCTCGTCCTCGTCTTCGTCCTCGTCTTCGTCCTCGTCTTCGTCCTCGTCCTCGTCCTCGTCCTCGTCTTCGTCCTCGTCTTCGTCCTCGTCTTCGTCCTCGTCCTCGTCTTCGTCCTCGTCTTCGTCCTCGTCTTCGTCCGCCTCGTCGCCTTCGTCTTCCTCGTCGTCCTCTATCTGCCAGCGGCTGATTAACTCATTTAAAAAGTCAGCCTCTTCCTCTGATAGATCATCAACATCAATCATGGTTTCAATATCTTGGATAATTCGAGCTAACAACTCCGTTGATAAATATTCGCCTAATAAATCAATGGACTCCTCCAGCAATTCATCATCTTCATCTCGGTTAAGCTGTTTTTGCGCGTTGCGTAATAAGCGCGAGGTTTTCATCTCTATGCCTAACAACGCTAAGAAACCATCCATATATTCGGTGATTTCTTCTAACTCATCATCACTGGTGTCATCATCTGCATCAGCGGCATACATGATGATCATTGCCAAACGCAACTCCAGCGGATAATCGCCCATGTCATCCAGCATATCTTGGTAATCTTCATCGCTCATTTCTGCGAATTCGGTTTCCCAATCACCTAACACAGACTCATCATCATCTGACCATGTGGACTCATCTAAATCGAAGTTATCTAACTGCTTGATAATCCAACAATCACCGTCGTTAAATTGCGAATTGATTAAATAACGGTAAGGAATATAACAATAACCTTCATCACCCCAATCAGTGCCCCATGAGTTACGCACGATAAACACTTGATCATTATCAGAATAACCCACGCACAACATCGCGTGTCCGCTATGCGAATCACGAGAAGTTTCCTTATCAGAAGGCATGGGCACTAAGCCTTTTTTCTTATGTGAATCAAAGGATTTATACAAAGAAATGCCAAAGATAATCGGATTTCCTTCGGCTAACGCAGATTTCCAAGCATTTAAGTCAACTGGCAATAACTCTGTGCTTTCTACTAAAAAATTCGCCGCTTCTTCATACGCATCGTCATCTGGCTCAGTAGTGACAGAATCTACGTCAAATTCCCATGTTTCCTCTGAACAAGCACCATATTCTTTTAAACCTTTAATGGCATCACCGATAAAAGAGCCTTTGTCTTTCTCTTCCCAATCACGGTAAGCACGGGCGTTGTAATAAATAAACAAACGGCTGACATCATAAGAATCCTCACCAAGATGACGCTTGACCAGATATTCGTATGCACCTGCAACCGCATTGGCGACACAACTGCTTGTATTTTCTTGGTCTTCGACTTCAGTCATATAAGGACGTAAATCAACTTTTGCCGGTAGTTTTTTACTCCCTAAACGCGAGCTAAATGCCTTTGCTTGCGCACTGGGTTTTTCATAGTGATAACCAGACAACTGAAACTCTGTTCCATCAGGACGGGTGATTTTGAGTGACATGTGGGTAACGCCTTAAGGCAAAAGTGAGGAAGTGGTGGTTTTACGCGAGACACTGCGTAGTAAAATTCTAGCGCAGAATGCAGGGAGATCGTGAGGGGAAAATTTAGGCTAGGTGGTGGGCAAAATTTTGCCCACCTGCATTATCGTTTTCTACAACTTAAGTCATCAAACACGCTTCAACACAATCAAAGTCACATCATCTGCCAACTTGTGATCGCCAATATGATTGCGTAAATCCGTGATCACTTGTTGTTTAATAGTGTTAACGGGTTGATGCCAATTTTGACTGATGATTTGACACAGTTGCTCAACACCATATTGCTGTTGCTGAGTATTACGCGCTTCTGTAATGCCATCCGTATATAACACCACGCCGTCACCTTGTTCTAAGGTGATCTGTAATTGTCCAATAAACTCGGTGATGTCGCTTTCTACGCCAATGAAAAAGCCTAAATCAATGGTGTCAATGCGTTCGATTTTGCCGCTTTTGCGCACTACTAAAATTTCTTCATGTTGACCGCTTAAGGTCAATAAACCATCGGACTGATAATCTAATAAGACTAAAGTGAGGTTTTTATCAGAGTCAATCCGGTTTAAGTTGTCGTAAATAGTGCGGTTTAAAATGGCTAAAAACAGGGTCGGATCAGTCACGCCACAGGTTAATAACGTGCGCACGCAGGTTTGTAACATCACCATGATGACGCTGCTTTCTAAGCCATGTCCCGTCACATCACCAATGCCAATTTTGATATGACCATTATGTTTTAACACGTCGTAATAATCGCCGCCAACTTCATCCGCAGGCTGCATAAAGCTGGCAATTTTTAAGTCTTCAATATCTGACAGTTCTTCTTCGTCAGGTAACAGCATTTCCTGTAAACGGCGCGTGACGTGCAACTCTGCCGACATGCGCATATTGTCTGCTTGCAAATGGCAGTTGAGTAAATAAATTTCCTGATTGGCTTTTTCTAACTGATCAGTGCGTTCTTTTACCTTATCTTCTAAGGTTGAGTTATATTCACGCAATAAACGCTCTGCTTGCATCAAATTAGATTCTCGCAAATCGACCTTTTGCACCATGATGTTAAACGTGCGCGCTAAGTCGCCGACTTCATCTTCACGTTGTAGCATATGAGCTTCTAATAACTGATTATTGCTATCACCTTCCGCTATTTTTTGCACATTATGCGTCATTTGTAATAACGGCTCAGTTAATGAATTGACTAATAAAATGATAGCTGTGATGCCGATAACTAAGGTAATAATAGCAACGAAGGCAATGACATAAGACAAGTTTTCAACTGGCTTAATCACATCATTTGCATAGCTGCTGGCAACGATAACCCAATCCAATTCCTCAATATAATTTAAGATAGCAACCTTATCTGTAAATTGATTTGTAACAGGATCACGCCAACGGTAATTAACAAAGCCATCTTTCTGTTTTAAGAAGTTTTTAATTAAATATTCACCTTGATCGTCTTGTAACTCTAAAAAGTTACCGCTGGTTAAGCGTGGATGTAAAACAACATTACCTTCCATATCGACAATAAAAATGTAGCCTTGTTCACCGACTTTGATAGTCGATAATTGCCGTTTTAATTCTTCTTTATTAACTAAATAGGCAAATTCTTTTTTATAAGAAGAACTGGCAACAACCCATTGCCAAGGCTCAAAATAAGACACATACATGGCTTTTTTAAAGGCTTGAGGTTCGTCAGGGTTTTTCCATTCATATTCAAAATAGCCATTTCTTAAACTAAAGGCCGTTTGTGCAAAATCATATTGCGCAACATCTAAACCCTGTACTTTGGGATGAATTTCACAAATAACGTGTTCTGGCCCTTCTGCAACATCGTACACAAAGTTATAACCCGTATGACCAATTTTATGGCTGAGTAGTGCTTCGCGAATACGTTGTGTTGCCTCCGCTTTTGTCAGCAAATTTTGCTCATATTGCTGATAAAAATAT
>QKBZ01000298.1 GCA_003245895.1 Beggiatoa sp. | reverse complement strand
AACATTTTGATAGTTTATATCAAGCGTTACAACAGCAAATTGATCAAGACACCTTATAAACATTACTGCATCATACAAAAACGGCGTAACACTGATAATAAATATAATGTCTGTATGATTTGACTGGACGGCTAACGCATTTTGAACAAACGGCGATTAAAAGCGCTTGAGAAGCACCTGAAACTCCCTTGGATTATGGCTATCATGACAGCCATGTCCATTCTGTTTGTCACATGGATTTTTGACGTTGCTGAACGAGATCGGTATCAACAACATGTCCGCACCCGTGTCACAGAAAGTTTAACCAGCATTCGACTACGCTTAGAACAATCTATTCACCAGCGTTTATCACTGGCGCAAGCTATCGCCAGTTATTTTAACGTGATGGATTATCAAGTCTCTGCCGATGAATTTAAGCAGTTTATTGATCACTTGCTCACCAAAGAAAACGAAGTCAGTCAAATTCGTTTATACCGTGATCAACGCATTACACATGCTTATCCGCTGCCATTGCCTGAACTCTCCCGCAGTGAAACGGACACCATTGAACAAGCGTTACAACAGCAAGCACTATGGGTCGCAGGGCCAACTGAAGACGAACGGCAAGCACACTTTATTTTATTTTTACCCATCTTTTCACCCCCCACTGCTGACCGGCCTGCCCAAATTTGGGGCATGCTCAGCATGTTTATTCCGCGCCAGCACTTACTGAGTGAAGCAGGGATTGAAATATTAGCAGGGCACCCACTATCCGAACTGTACTCACCGTCAACACATGCCAATAAATTGGTGTACACCTTAGTGGGACGACATGGCCAAGGTCCTGCCGGTGGCGTGTTTTTTGGTCGTCCTGATCTGTTTTTAAAAGCCCCTATTGTGTTAACTGTCACCTTGCCCAGTGGTACATGGCGGCTTGCAGGTTTACCCGCACAAGGCTGGCCACATGCAGCACCGGTCTCCTTATGGTTATGGGCGATTGGTTTAACATTAGCCTTATTTGGTGCTTTATTAGTCTTTACCTTATTCAATGCACCACGCCAATTACGTTACGCGATTAAACAAGCCACGCAAAAAATTGTTGAACTGAATAATGCTTATGAGCGCTTTGTGCCGAATGGCTTTTTAAATTTACTGGGTAAAGAAAGCGTATTAACAACGAGCTTAGGTGATCAAACAGAACGCGAAATGACCGTGTTGTTTTCAGATATTCGGGGGTTCACTAGCATTTCTGAACAGTTATCAACACGAGAAAATTTTGATTATGTGAATCATTATTTAGGGCAAATGGAGCCGATTATTGTTAAGCATCAAGGCTTAATCGATAAATACATTGGCGATGCCATCATGGTGTTATTTCCTACCAATGCTGATGATGCTTTATCGTGTGCGGTTGATATGTTAAAGGCATTAGAGCAATACAATATTTTATTAACCGCTATTGCTTATCCTTCTATTCATGTTGGTATCGGTTTAAATTCTGGTTCTTTAATGCTGGGCATTATTGGCGGCCAAACGCGCATGGACAGTACCGTTATTGGGGACACGGTAAATTTATCTGCACGTATTGAAGCATTAACGAAGACCTATGGCGTGCCGTTATTAATCACCGAGCATACTTATCAGCGTTTACAAGACCCTAGCCAATACCGTATTCGCATGGTGGATCGGGTCACGGTGAAAGGGAAATCGACCGAGGTCACGGTATATGAAGTGTATGATGCTGATCCCTCCGAATTAAAATTATTAAAGCAAAAGACACAGCATATTTTTGATCAAGCGATGAGTTGTTTTCAGCGTGAGGAATTTCCGCAAGCATTATACTTTTTTGAACAAGTGGTTACGACGAATCCTGAAGACACAGTTGCTAATATTTATGTGCAAGAAACCCGTAAAATTTTAAGCCTGACACAACAACAAACACCGATGGTGTTAGTGGTAGATGATGTCGATATTAATTTAACTGTGATGTATGAGATGTTGTCACACAATGGGTTTGAGGTGTTAATCGCTGACAGTGGCGAAGGTGCATTAGAAACGCTAAATTATGCCCAGCCGCATATTATTTTATTAGATGTAATGATGCCCAATATGGACGGTTTTGAAGTCTGTCGCCGCATCAAAGCAGACCCCAAAACAGCACATATTCCCATTATTTTTACCACTGCCTTGAGTGAAGTAGAAAATAAGTTAAAAGGTTTTAAAGCCGGTGCAGTAGATTACATCACGAAACCTTTCCAATCTGAGGAAGTGTTGGCCCGTGTACGCTCGCATTTAACGATTTACCAGTTACAGCAGCGCTTGCTGGCAACGGATAATGAATTGCATGTGCAGAATCAGGCGTTGAAGAAACGGATTGCGATGTTGGCTAAGAGTGTTTAGTTAATTTGCATTTGGCTTCACAGCTTGCTTAGGCAATTGTATGATGTTGTTGGATAATTTTTGCTAAGGCACGCAAAGCTTCGTTAACTGATTTTGCATCAGGGAATACTTTTGCCACATCAGGTTCTAACATGACAAGCTTTGTACCTTTTTGGCATTGTGCAGCATATTTGCCTCGCACACCTCCAGCCATTTGAGAAAAATCATATTCTTCTCGTAATTCATCTGTTAATTCGTCGCTATTTTCCAGACTCATAAAAAGCTTGCTCCCGTTTAGTTGCAGGTCTTGCACTGATAATTCGGATGGTATCATTACGGTATACATGAGCAATGATAAGCACCCTATTTTTATTTGACGCTCCTATAATAATATAGCGTTCTTCCTGCTCTGAGTGATCAAGATCAGGATAAGTTATCGATAAAACATCGGCAAATACAGTGGAAGCTTCGTCAAAAGAAACACCGTGCTTGCTTTTATTGATGTCCGCTTTTTGGGGATTCCATTCAAACTCCATTGCATCCTCCGCTTAAGAGTTTAATATCATCAACTCAACCACTCCAAATTCACCAACTGCCCCAACTCCACCGCCGTCATCAACTCCCGCTGCAATACAAGCAACTCCTCTTGCACCCGCGCCACCGCATCCGCGTTTAAACCAGACTCCGCAGCCTGCTCAGTAAGAAACGTCACCACCGCCTGCACAGCCGTTAACGCCTCTTTCGCTGGCACCCACGTCATTGAATCTAAAGAATAAGGCCGTTCACCCTGAGCATAATTACTCTGCATAAGCTCAAAAAAATCTGAACCTTCTTCGTCAAACTCACAAGTTAAAGCCATTTCGTCTACCCAATCCTTAAATGGCAACACCTGCAAACGCTTACAAATCGCGTTTAATGCGGTATGAAACTGCGCCACTGCCGCAAAGTCATACTCAAGGCTAATCACTTGCTGACCTTGGCGACGGTTAAAGCCATAACACATGCTCATCTTTTTTCCTCTTTTTGCTGACGCTAAATAACTCAACGGCTTGTATAACTCACCACAAATACGCGATCATAACGCTTTTTTTTCGTGACCCTAAACAGGACGCGCTATGAAACTCTCAAGCTTTGGACAAAAATATACCAACCTCAGTTCTGGCATTTTGCACTTAATGGACGACCTCGGCTCGGCGATGGCGGGGCGCACGCAAATGCACATGCTCGGTGGTGGCAACCCTGGTCGCATTCCCGAAGTCGAAATTCGGTTTCGTGCTCGGATGGAAAACATCTTAAGCAACGATGGCGAATTTGAACGCATGATCGGTAATTATGACAGCCCACAAGGTCATCATGATTTTATCGAAGGGCTTGCCGCGTTCTTAAATCAGCAATTTGGCTGGGATGTAAAACCGAGCAACATTGCCTTAACCAATGGTAGTCAATCTGCTTTTTTTGTCCTGTTTAACTTATTCGCGGGACAGTTCGCCGATGGCAGTCACAAAAAAATATTACTCCCCCTCGCCCCCGAATATATTGGCTATGGCGACTTAGGTTTAACCGATGACTTTTTTGTTGCCTGCCCGCCAACAGTGGAATATGGCGACGCGCACATGTTTAAATATCACATCGATTTTGAGGCGGTCAAAGCCACCTTAAACGATGACATTGGCGCAATCTGTATCTCTCGCCCCACCAACCCGACCGGCAACGTGTTAACCGATGATGAAGTGGCGCAATTAGACCAATTAGCGCAAGCCCACAATATCCCGTTAATCGTTGACGGCGCGTATGGCACACCGTTCCCCAACATCATTTTCACTGATGCGCAACCACTGTGGCACGACAATATTGTGTTGTGCTTAAGTCTGTCTAAATTGGGTTTACCCGGTGGGCGCACCGGCATCATCATCGCCCGCGATGAAATCATTCACGCCATTTCCAGCGTCAGTGCGATTTTAACCCTCGCGCCTAACAGTCTCGGCGCAGTGTTAGCGTTAGAAATGATTCAAAGTGGCGAAATCATGTGCTTAAGCCGTGATGTGATTAAACCTTATTACCACAGCAAAGCCATGCAAGCCGTGGCGTGGATACACGAATGCTTTGCTGATGTAGATTACTTTTTACACCAAGCAGAAGGTGCGTTTTTCCTCTGGATGTGGTTTAGAGGCTTGCCAATTAATAGCCAACAGTTATATGAACGCTTAAAAGCACGCGGCGTGTTAATTGTGCCCGGCCATCACTTCTTCCCCGGTTTGGCTGATCCCGATTTTCCACACCGTCACCAGTGCATTCGCCTGAGTTACGCACAACCGCCAGAGACAGTACGTGCAGGGATTGAAATCATTGCAGCCACAGTACGTGAGGCTTATTCCGGCAAATGAAAACTGAAGCATTACCCTTATGTGTCGATTTAGATGGCACTTTAATCGCCACAGACACCTTATGGGAAAGTCTATTTGTATTATTACGCCGTCGCCCGTGGCTATGCTTTTTGCTGCCATTTTGGTTATTAAAAGGGCGACAATATTTAAAAGCGTGTATTAGCGACCATGCACCGTTAGCAGTGGAAACCTTGCCATATCGCACTGAGGTGCTGGACTTTTTACAGCAACAACATGAGCAAGGCCGCCGTTTAGTGCTGGCAACCGCAGCGGATTACCGCATTGCCGAAGCGGTGGCACAGCATTTAGGGCTGTTTGATGAAGTGATCGGCAGTGATTTGCAATATAACTTGAAAGGTCGCACCAAACGGGATCGCTTGCAATTAGTCTATGGCGATTTTGCTTATATGGGCGATTCAATGGCAGATGTGCCGGTATTGGAAGCAGCAAAAGAGCGTTATTTAGTCGCGCCAGCGAAGGGCTTGCAACAACGCTTTCAAGACTCTGTTTCAAGGGTTTTTCCTGCGGCAAAAGTCACATGGAAGGCATGGTTTAAACTACTGCGTCCACATCAATGGTCAAAAAACGCGCTGTTATTCGTGCCCTTGTTACTGTCTGGCGATGCCTTGCTCTGGTCAAAATGGGGCTTGTTGTTAATTGCCGCGCTGTGTTTCTCGCTGATGGCTTCAGCAGGGTATGTGATTAATGATTTATTAGACTTAGCTGCCGACCGCGTACATCCAACTAAAAGAAACCGCCCTTTTGCTGCCGGTGTTTTGCCGATTCAGCATGGTTTACCGATTTTCGTCAGTTTAGTGCTGAGCAGTAGTATTTTGGCCCTAAGCTGTTTGCCGCTGTCATTCGTTGGCATTTTATGGCTGTATTTAGCACTGACATTGTCTTATTCGTTTTATCTAAAACGGCGTTTAGTGCTAGATGTGATCGTGTTAGCTGGTTTATACACACACCGTTTATTCGCGGGTGGGTTAGCGATTGGCGTGGCAACAACTTCTTGGCTGTTAGCATTCTCGCTGTTTTTGTTTATCAGCCTCGCCTTTTTAAAACGCTATATTGAGCTGGCGCAACTGCAAGCCAATGCTTTAGTGAAAAATCGCGGTTATCAAGCGGATGATTTACCAATGGTATTAAGCTTCGGCACGATTAGCGCGTATTTATCGATATTGGTGTTTGCTTTATACATTCACAGCGATGATAAAAGTGCGGTCTATCAATCCCCTTTCTGGCTGTGGCTGTTGTGTCCGCTGTGGTTATACGGTTTAACTCGCATGTGGTTCTTAGGACATCGCCAGCAAATGCACGATGATCCGGTGCAATTTGTGCTCAGTGACCGCGTGAGTTGGGGCTTGAGTGTGATGACTTTGTTATTGTTGGTGTTGGCTAAATGGGCGGGGTGAGCGGTAGGGCGGATAAGGCGTAGCCGTCATCCGCCGATAATGTCGCATGACGCTCCGCTTATGCGACCTACGACCGTTCATTTTTATGCTTCATGGTGCATTCATGGCGGATGACGGCTTGCGCCTTATCCGCCCTACGTCCATTGTGCAACCTCAACGCCACCAATGCCAAAAATCTCGATACGCTGCAAACAAAGGCGGGAATAAAAACCAGCGACCAGACACGACTAACGCGGCGGATTTCAAACTAAAACGAGCAAGCGCAATTAACATTAACCAGCGAGCATGAAAATTTGCGCTGTATTTTAAGGTGCTTAAATTTTCGTAATAATTCGCCCGTTTTAACTTCTCCTTATCTCCTTCACGCACACTGCCGACACTGGCACTGCCTTGGTGATACACCACGCTATCCCGACACCAGCCAAGCTGATAACCCGCGTGTTTTAAGCGCTGGCAATAATCTAACTCCTCGTAGAACAAGAAGTAAATTTCATTTAACAAGCCAACACGGCGCATGGCAGCGGCACGGAAAAATAACGAAGCACCGGCCACATAATCCAAATGCACTTGGGCGGGATTTTGTTGCAATACTTGCTCAAGCGTTTGCCCACCTAACACGGGGCGAAAAATAGTCAACAAAGGATAATAACGACAACCGCCTGCACATTGCACTTGCTGCGGCGCGTGACTTTCGACCAAGGTGCTGCCCCATAAACCCACCTCTGGCTGCTGTTCTGCGCTGAGCACCAATTGTGCTAAAGCATCTGGTGTGGCTATCGTGTCATTGTTTAATACCCACAAATAGCGACATTCGGGATCAGTCAGCGCATATAACAAACCGATGTTATTACCACCAGCAAAGCCTAAATTTTGTCCGGTTTGAATAAGCGTAAAGGCGGGCACAGTGTGCGCAGCTTGTGGGGCAGGTGCTTGGCTATAAATGGCGCAGTCTTGAGCGGAAAAATGTTGCTGCGCCCAGTGTTGTAATTGCTGGAAGGAATCATTAGGCGAGGCGTTGTCACAAACAATCAGCTTGATTGGCAAAGGACTGTTTAAGGCTAAAAGACTGTCTAAACAGGTGAGCGTATCTGACCAGTTACACCAATTTAAAACAATAATACTGATCGTGTCGGACATGCGAGCTTAATGCGGTGGCTCCGGTAAATTATTTAAATATTGCAACACGCCGCGTTCAGCGCGGAAATGTAAATTTTGTTGCCGTTGTTGTAAGCGGGCGAAATTATCTTGCGCCAAGGCGCGATCTTGTGCGGGATGCCATAAGTGCAGCACTGGCACGGCAAAATGGCCGTTTTTACGAAACACGCCAGCATGAATTAAGCGCGTCACTAAATCAGCATCTTCATGCCCCCAGCCTTGATAATTTTCATCAAAACCGTTGATAGCGATAAAATCTGAACACCATACCGCTAAATTACAGGTTTTCGCACCTTGCCAACGCTGAGCCGTCAGTTTGCGAATTGGATTTAACAAGGGCAAACGTAACAACGGCATTAAACGATTAACGCCTCCTTCTCGGCGTGCTTGCAACCATTGCATGCGTGTCCACTCAGTCGGCAAGTGGGTTTGTTTTAAACTGTGTTCGGTTTGCTGCTGACTTAACAGCACCCGATTACCGGCAACAAACCAACCATATTCCGCCAATTGTACATGCCGTTCAACAAAATCAGGAAATGGAATACAGTCACCGTCTAGGAAAATCAGGTATTCCCCATGTGCTGAGGCAACCGCACGATTTCGGCATTTCGCAGCACGAAAACCTTGATCCTCTTGCCAGCAATGACGCAACGGATAAGGCATCGTCGGCTGTAGGGATTTAATCAACTGCGCGGTTTCTGCACCTGAGCCATCATCAGCAATAATGACTTCAAAAGCACTGGCAGTGTCTTGCGCGACAAGGGCTTGCAATACCCGTAACAATGCGTCGGGGCGGTTATAAGTGGTGACAATCAAACTGATAAAATAAGGTTTCATTGCCGAGTCTCTGCTGAAGATGAACGAGTAATCGGGGCTTGGCTAGGGGGCTGCCACTGCTGTTGCTGTTCATATAATTTAGCATATCGGTAAAAAGTCCCCTCAAAATTACCGAGCGCAATGACAAAACCTGCCCACCCATCTAAGAAACCACGTTTAAACACATAATGCTTAATAAATGCCCAAATGCCATGTCGTAAGGCTTTGCCCATACTGGCTTTTTTGTGACGAATTTTATCCACGCCTAGTGAGGAGTAGCGATTGGCTTTGTGCACCACTTCTTCTAAGTTGCGAAAAGGCATTTGCCAGATAGCATGTTGCAAGTGACCAATGCTCAGTTTGCTGTGTTGAATAAACCCCTCATGCACGGGATCAGTATCGTAGGACAAAGCAGCGCGGTGAAAAAACTGCGGTTGGCGGTAATTAGGATACCAGCCGGAATGTTGAATCCAGTGCCCCATAAAAAAGTTACGGCGTGGCACGTAAAAAATCTCGTGTGCTGGGGTGTCTGAGGCCAGCCAGTGCAAAATCTCGTCGCGCACTTCAGGCGTGCAGCGTTCGTCACTGTCTAGGCTAAAAATCCAATCATGTTGACACGCGGCAACGGCTTGATTCCGCAAATCGCCAAACCCTTGAAAGGGGATTTGCACTACTTTCGCGCCTAATTGCTCTGCGCGTTCGGCAGTGCCATCGGTGCTACCAGAATCCGCCACGATAATTTCATCTGCCCATAAAACGCTTTCAATGGCAGCGGTAATTTTATCGATTTCATTATAAGCGATGATATAAACAGAGAGTTTCCGCATGATTTAACTCATTTGCTGATACCCCATGCGAAAATTCACTGTTAGCGTTTTTGCCTCAGCTTTCCTTAGCCGAGGTTATCACTAAAAAGCGGCTCTAAGTCCTATCAGAGCAATTAACACATGGAGAGACGATGTGCTTTTAACCAATAATCAAATGTCGGTATTGATACGCGGTATATAACAATGCCACTGCAATTGCAAACAATACAAGGTCTTTAACCCCAGTCCAGCGCGATATTCGAGAACCGCACGCTTTGCAACGCTTTGCTTTTCGAGAGACGCGGGCATTACATTTGCGACACCGAACATATTGTGTGTCATCGGTTTCTACAGCCATTGTTGTACTCACTTTGAAGATAAACGAGAGTGTTTAAATAACAGTTGTGTTAAGTGAGCGCAATCACAATTTCTTTACACTTGCTAAGTGGGAATAATGCTACTGTTGCGGATGGGGGTTTGGCAAGTGTTTAGTGGGTAAAGTGCTGATAAGTTAAGTGGATTTTGTGAGTTATTCTGCAAGCTGAAAGTGTTCAAAACCTTCATATTCTGCAAAAGAAAATAAGTAGAGGCTTTGTAAAATATTGGGCGAACTCGCCGCTAATTCTTGCAACACAGAACTCTGCATCAGTTCTTGTCCAATTGCGTTGACGACATCTTTAATGACAATCGGTAACACTGCACAAAGTTGTTGAAAAGCAGTATGCTCGCCTGTTACAAAATGATAAAACTGATCGATAGACACACGACGAATGCGATCATCTGAGATTGATTCTCCGTCTAAAGAAACTGACCACGGAATATTTTGACTATTTTTAGCAATCACTTCGACCAGAAAGCACTGTGCTGATGGAGCTTGATTAATTGCATGCAACATTCTCATATAAGTTTTTTGCGATGAAGAAGAATTCATTGTGTTATGTTTATTCTTCATCTCCACAAAAATATTTAAGTGATTGTTAACAATATCAAAACCCTTAGCAGGCACATACCAGCCATCGCCTATATAATTAAAAATATTTTGATGAAAATAGCCGATATGGTTGGTATTTGATCTATCAATCTGACGCATGATTTCATCATTAATCAAAACATCTAGCGTCTTTTGGTAAACAAGGTGATCAAACGTTAATTTAATGGGGTCAACTAAATTTTGTTTAAAATCTTTTAAGTTTATCTTGAAACGATATTTTAAAACGGTATCTTGCACATGTTTGAATAAATTTTCATTAGAAATGAAACTCAGTTTGTAATCGTTCATTGCTAACAGCCTGTATTCCTGCTAAATATCGTTTAATGGATAAGCCAATATGTTTTGCTAAATTAACCGGCACCGCATTACCGATTTGTTTATATTGCTCTGCCACTGAGCCAACAAACTCCCAACTATCTGGAAAAGATTGAATTCTGGCATTTTCGCGCACGGTAAAGGGTCTTAACTCATCAGGATGACAACGATCTGTTTGCTTTTGTGCGGGTGAGCATAATACAGTTAACCCTGCTTCATCCCACGACATGCGACGTGCAATACCGGTTTTACCTCCGCCTAAATGATAACTGCCTGCTAAATATTCTCGCGCCACATCATCTGGCAAATCACGCCAACATCCGCCTTGAGGGACTAAAGCAAAAATAGCTTTTTTCTTATCGTTATAATTTGCACCTAATGAGGTTGGCACATTCTGTAAAATATCACGTAAGGTCAATTTTTGATTAAAGGGTTTAGGAAAGGTGTAGTCAAAACCAACTTTAGCGCGAATATCATTTCTCACCCCAATAATCACAATACGCTCTCGTTTCTGAGCAACTTCATAATCAAGTGCATTTAAAATTTTATAATTAACCTGATAGCCCACTTCCTCAAATACATCTAGCATGGTTTTTAGCGTTCTGCCTTTATCATGACTGACTAAGCCTTTCACATTTTCCGCTAAAAACATTTTTGGCTGTAATTCTTTTAAAATTTCAGCAAAGCTATAAAACAAGGTTCCTCTCGTATCTTCTAAACCTAATTTTTTGCCTGCATAACTAAACGCTTGGCAAGGATAGCCACCTGATAACAAATCAACTGGCTGATCTAATTGCATATAGTTAGCAATACCCGCGTCAGCAATTTTAATCACATCATCTTCGATAATATGCCAATCAGGCCGATTTTTTCTTAAAGTTGCACAAGCCCATTTATTGTTTTCCAGCACCACTTTAGTCTCAAATCCTGCCAACTCCAAACCAAGCGCAAGCCCACCAGCACCGGCAAACAGTTCGACAACAGAGGGAGTGTAATTATCCAAAGAAGTGCAATTAAGTTGCATAACGCTCATGACAATACCTTAAGCTTAAAACGTTGCGTAACCACTGTATATTATAACAGTATTCATCCCTACTGCCGATGCTAGAGCAGTTAAGCAGCAATTCTCAATTTAAGACCATACAGCTAGAATGGTTATGTGATAAGCACAATTATTGTTAAAATTAATATAGAATGTCCTTCCAATTTAAATTGAGAATTGCTAGTGAGCAATGGATAAATAAAATGATTTCTTTTATAAAGATAAGACACCTACAGTTAGGTCTTATAGCAGTTATAACAATACCATTATTAGCTAATGCTGAAGATGCTATACAAAAAATACCTGACTTAGAGCAAGTTTCTCTTGAGTCACTTTCAGGAATTTATGCAACAGACGGTTTATTTCCAAATCCATCTTGGAAACTTTCCATTCATATTAATGATGATATAATTACCATCATTGATTTAACTGAAGATTTATCTCTTTTATCATCAATTGACTATATTACTAAAGAAGAAGCAGAGCAAAACATAAAGTTATCAGCCCCAGATAAAATCTTTTATGGAAAAATAACTACAATTGATCAAGGACTTGGTTCTTATAACTATAGCGGTTATCTAAATCCCTTATTACCGGCATCTTTACGTGCTTCTGATAACACTAGTACATATCCATCAGGACTAGAAACGCCCATTAAGTGTGAAGATAATTTACTTCATTGCGGCTCAGACGGTACTTTTATTAATTTTATTTTTTATTCATATGAAGGTATACAACGATTTTCATTATTTAGAGACAATGCTGTTTTTTATTATAGTTATCCAGCAACTAATGGGTATCTCAAACTTTTTTAAGTGTAGTATTTATTATTATTCCACGATAACACACTAAATTTTTTCTCGTTCCCTTCGTCTTGCAATGGGAACGAGTTAGCCCCTGCTCTTACCACACAATAGGCGTTTGCCCCTGATTCACTAAATACGCATTCGCTTGACTAAAATGGCGACAGCCAAAAAAGCGCGTCGCCGATAAAGGCGAAGGATGACCCGCCGTCAGCACGCAATGTTTACTGCGATCCACAATGCGCCCTTTGTCCTGCGCATATTTGCCCCACAGCATAAACACCACGCCGCTTTTCTCCTCTGCAATCAACTGAATCACCGCATCAGTAAAGCGTTCCCAACCTTTGCCGCGATGTGAAGCCGCTTCACTGGCACGCACGGTTAAAATGGCATTCAGCATTAACACGCCTTGCTCTGCCCAACGTTCTAAATTGCCAGAAGGGGGAATCGGTTGATTTAAATCGCTGGCGATTTCTTTAAAAATATTTTTCAAAGAAGGCGGCGTTGGTACGCCATCATTCACGGAAAAACATAAGCCATTGGCCTGCCCTGCGCCGTGATAAGGGTCTTGCCCAATCATCACCACTTTCACATCGTCAAAACTGCATTTGTCGAAGGCATTAAAATACAAGCTGCCGGGTGGATAAATAGTGTACTGCTGCCGCTCAGCTTTAATAAACGACACCAAATCAGCAAAATAAGGCTGTTCAAACTCAGTGGTTAAACGGCTTTTCCATGATTCGGCAATTTTGACATCCATGCGCTTGCATGCCTCCTACTTCAATCTGTTAACGGTGTGGTTAATAAGGTGATCTCGACCCGCCGGTTTTTCAGTCGTCCCGCCTCGCTGTGATTATCTGCAATCGGCAATAACTCACCATAACCACGCGCCTGTATGCGTGCCTCTGACACACCGCGTGTTAACAAGGCTTGTTTGACAGCAGCAGCGCGGCGTTGTGATAACTGCAAGTTATAGTCAGAGTTACCGCGATCATCCGTGTGACCTTCAATTAAAATATCTTGTTGCGGCAGCGCGTTTAAGGCTTTTGCCAAGCGGTCTAACATATACAAAGTGCCTGCTTGCAATTGGTCTTGATCCGTTTCAAACACTAAATCACTGAGAATAAACACATACCCTAAGCTGCTGGTGCGACTATTTAATAAATTATTCGTATCCGCTGGGCGTAACTGATAAGTGTCTAACAACTCACCACTACCGGTAGATAAACTCAATGCTGATAAGGGTTGCACGGTCTCCGCCGCCGCAGTCAATGGCATGTCGGCTGTAGTCGTTTGGGTTTCGGTTTCAAAAGTCAGCGGCTGAATCGGCACTGTGTCAGGGTTAAGTGCGGTGACTTGTTTAGCTACTGCATTGATTAAGCGTTGGCGGCTTTGCTCTAACTCCATCATTTGCTGTGTCATTTGCTGCCACGTTACCGCTTGCAAAATTGTATTTTCCGGTGCAGGTTCTGGCGTTTTGGCAGTCGCTGTCGTGCGCGTATTGTTCGTTGTAGCCGCCAGTGTGGTAGCCGTATTTTCTGTGGTTAAATTCGGTAATTTTTCCGTTTTCAGTTGCTGCTTTTGTTCTTCTGGCAAACGTTCCACAACAGTGTTGACCAAAGTTTTCCGCGCATCTTCTAAAGTATAAATTTGCTCGTTGAGCCGACTCCATAACACATCAGGTGGCGGCGGTGGTGGCGGCGCAGCAGGTTTTGGCGTTACGTTTAACGGTGTAGGTGTCGCTGTTACGGTGGGCAGTGAAGTGGTAGCAACGGGTGGTGGCTGTTGTTGAGGTTGCGTGGTTAACTGCTCACCTGTACCCGAGCTTAAGGACATGCTAGTCGCAACCGCTTGTGGCGTGTCGGGTTGTGGCGTAGCGGGTTTGCTGGAAAAAAAGCCGAAGATACTGCCTGTTAATAGCCAATAGACCACTAAGCTGATGGAGAAAATAATCAGCGCAAACCCCACCATAATGGGTATCCGACCGCCCATAGTGAACACCTATTTAAAATTCGTTTGTTCAATGCGAGCAAGCCAGTCTTGCAACACTTGCTCACTGTCTGCAATGTCTTTCATCACGCGCCGGAATTCTTCTAAATTAATCATGTCGTTTAAATTGATCATGGTGCTTTGACGCAATGAAGCAGTGTTAGCGGCTTGTTCGTAAATTTTAGCGTTAATATCTAATAAATAGAGTAACACCTCGATTTTGCGCGAATGGGCTTTTAAGGCGGTTTCTAGTTCAACTTGCGCACGGTAGAAACTTTCCCAAATGCTTTGCTGTACGTGCATGGACTGCGCGATGTTTTTATAGCCTTCTAGCGAAAACTGTAATTTTTGTTTTTCCACATCACCCACACCGCTGCTAATTTTTTGTTGCGTTTCGGTGAATAGGTTTAAATAACGCTGCTTATTTTGCGTTAATTTCTGAATGCGCTTTTGCGTCTCTTCTTTTAAGGTTTCAATGTTTTCAAACTGCTGCTGATGTTGCTGCAACAAGGTTAAGCGGTTGCTGGCAATATCACGATATACCCTTGCAATGGCTTGTAATTGCAAAGTCACGCGCATGATGATGACATTGATTTCTTGTGAGCGATTAGCCTCTGTGTATAAGGCTTTAACGCTGTTTAATTGCTTTTGTATTTCTGTAAATGCAGGCTGAGTGCCGGTTTCCATGATAATACGGGTGGCACTGAGCAAATCTGCTTTCAGTTGTTGAAAAATACTCGCCAGCGAGCGTTCAGCAATATCAACTATCACCCCTTGATCAGTGGTACGCCCATCAGAAAAGAAAAAGACTTTAATCGCATTGCCTTTGACGGTAAATGTCTCCCGAATCGTGCCACGAAATTCGCGCACTTGCCGCCCAGCATTGTCAAAAATCCGCAGATAATCACAGCATTTTTCCGTTACCCCTTGCACAGTCACGGTGAGTTCTTCCGCGCCAGTAATTTGCAAGGTTTGTGTGATTTGCTGATTATCTTGATACGGCTTGCTGGTTTCAAAGTGCGTTTGCTGATCTGCTTGCTGAGCATGAGCAGTAATAGCACTCAACAGTGCGCAGCAAAACAACAAAATGGATGTGCCGATACGGCGGCTCATGGGGGTGACTACTCCTGTGCCTGATTTTTTCCGTTGTAAGGTCTGTGCCGCGTCTGTTAGCGGCGCGAGCGCGAAAAAGCTGATGGGCTGACGAAGGACAGCCCCTCGTTTACCGCGATTGATGGGCTTCGTACCTTAGCCCATCCTACGATTACATTTTGCTCAAACGTTTTAACGCTTGAGACACTTCCTGTTCTAAACGCGCCAGCAATTCCGCCACAGTACACGCTTGCGATAAAGCCACTGCTTGACCTGCCCACAATGACATAAATTCAGGGCGACTTTGCTGGGTGGCTGCTTGGCGAATATCGCGGGTTAAACCGTTTTGAATTGGATAATCGGGAATAACATCTTCAGCAGTGCGCATTTCGACCATAAAACGATTGCGAATGCCGCGCGCCCATTTGCCTGAAAAAGCGCGGGTCAATGCAGTGTCGTCGCCTTCCTGCGCCAACAAGGCTTGGCGATAGCTTTCAGGAATACCGCTTTCCTCACAGCTTAAAAATGCCGTCCCCATTTGCACGCCTTCCGCGCCTAAAGCCAACGCAGCCACAATGCCTTTGCCGTTCATAATGCCACCCGCTGCTAAAACGGGGGTATTTAACGCAGCCGTTAATTGTGGCACTAAAGCCATAGTACCTGTTAAACCGCTGTCTACATCACCGGAGAAGGTGCCACGATGACCGCCTGCTTCGCTGCCTTGTGCCACGATGTAATCCACGCCAATCGTTTGTAAGGCGAGAGCTTCGCGTACATTGGTCGCGGTGCCGATTAACAAACAGTCTTGCGCTTTAAAGCGTTGTACTAATTCATTCGACAACAAGCCAAAGGTAAAACTAAAGATCGGCACTTGCGCGGCTAACACCGCTTCTACTTGTGCTGTAAAATCCGGTGGATTGACAGGACACGCCGCTTCAATGCCCAACTCTTGCCGAAACGGTTCCATGATGGCTTGAATTTGCTCGATTTTTTCTGTCAAAGCAAACGGGTATTCCGGCATAAACAAATTCACCGCAAACGGGCGATCTGTTAAAGCATGGATTTCTGCAATACCACTGGTGATTTGTTGGGCGTTTAAATAACCGGCTGCAAAACTACCTAAGCCACCGGCATTAGACACCGCCGCGACTAATTCAGGTGTAGTTGCCCCTCCAGCCATCGGGGCTTGAATCAGTGGGCTGTTTAAGCCAAGTCGTTGCATAAATGCTGTTTTAGGCCACATGACATACTCTCCTTTGACCGGACAACTTAGACAGTCTGTTATAAAAAGGTTACACCGACTTGGAATAAACGCTCAACTGCATTGATACGGCGTTTATCAACAAGGAATAAAATCACATGGTCTTCGGCTTCAATCACCGTGTCATGATGCGCCATTAACACCATATCACCGCGCACAACTGCACCAATGGTCGTGCCAGGGGGGAGGCGAATTTGATCAATACGCCGCCCAACAACTTTGGAAGAACGTTTATCACCGTGTGCAATCGCCTCAATCGCCTCCGCTGCACCCCGTCGTAAGGAATGCACCACCACTACATCGCCCCGCCGCACATGGGCAAGCAAAGTACCAATAGTGGCTTGTTGTGGCGAAATCGCAATGTCGATGGTGCTACTTTGCACTAAATCCACATAGGCGGCACGGTTGATCAAAGCCATCACCTTACGCGCCCCCATGCGTTTCGCTAACATGGCAGACAAAATGTTGATTTGATCATCATTGGTCACGGCGCAGAAAATATCGGTTTCTTCAACATTTTCTTCGCGTAATAAATCTTCGTCCGCAGCACTGCCTTGTAAGATAATGGTTTTATGTAAAAATTCGGAAATTTCTTCAGTACGGTGGCGGCGGTATTCGATTAATTTAACCTGATATTTTTTCTTTTCTAAAGTTTCTGCTAAACGCATGCCGATATTACCACCACCTGCAATCATAATGCGTTTAATGGGGCGATCTAGCTCGCGTAAGGCAGACATCACGGTGCGAATATCCTTAGTCGCAGCGATAAAGAATACCTCGTCATCCGCTTCGATCACGGTATCGCCTTCAGGAATAATCGCTTTACCGCGTCTGAATAAGGCCGCGATGCGGGTTTCTACGCCGGGGATGTAATCTTCTATGGTGCGCAGTGCATGACCGATTAATGGCCCGCCGTAAAAGGCTTTCACCGCGACTAACTGCACTTTGCCTTCCGCGAAATCCAATACTTGCAGCGCGTCAGGGTAATTAATCAAGCGTTGAATATAATGCGTCACCAACTGTTCAGGACTGATGATCATGTCAATCGCCAACGCGCCAGGGGCAAAAATTTCGCGGTGAATGAGATAGTTGGCTTCGCGCACCCGTGCAATTTTAGTCGGCGTTTGGTATAGCGTGTGTGCGATTTGGCAGGCCACCATGTTGGTTTCATCGCTATTGGTCACGGCGATGATCATGTCAGCATCTTCCGCCCCTGCTTTGCGCAACACGTTAGGATGGGCGGCGTGACCGACTACGGTTTGCAAGTCCAAATGATCTTGCAGCGATTGCAATAAATCGACATCTTGGTCGATGACGGTGATGTCATTGGCTTCAACAGATAAATTGCTAGCCAGTGAGCTACCAACTTGCCCTGCTCCTAAAATAATAATTTTCATAGCGTAGCGGTGTTAACCCACGGAAATAGCGAGTGGAAGATGTGTAGGAAGCCCGTCGTTGAACTTCTCGTTCCCACCATTTTGGTGGGAATGCATACCGCGTCGCTCCAGCGGCGCGAGTCGCGGTTATAAGTAAGTTCACCTTGCTATCCGTGCCGCTGGAGCGACACAGCATGCATTCCCATCGGGACGATGGGAACGAGTGAACTCAGATCGCGAGCTTGCTTGCCGCGACTGATGGGCTTCCTGCGTCAGCCCATCCTACAAAGGTCTTTATTTTTTCGTTTGCTTAGGATCAATGTCTAACGCCCGCAATTTACGATACAAATGCGTGCGCTCTAAGCCGACACGGTTCGCCACTTTGCTGACATTACCATCCACTTCTTGCAATTGATGCTCTAAATAAGCCCGTTCAAACTGTTCGCGAGCTTCGCGCAAAGGCAAGTCGTAAATGGAAGAATGTTTATGTGCGCTAGGACGTTGTGCGGTTAAGATCGGCTCAACTTCTTCTAACTCAATCGACAAGCCATTGCCTAAAATCAACAAACGCTGCACTAAGTTTTTCAACTCGCGCACATTGCCTGGCCAACCGTAATTGCGTAAACGATTTTGCGCGGCGACGCTGAATTTGCGATACGGCAGGTTTTCCTGATTCACAAACAAATTCACGTAAAAATCCAGCAACTCCGGCACATCTTCGCAATGTTCGCGCAAGGGCGGAATATAAAGCGGCACGATGTTGAGGTAATAATACAAATCTTCGCGCAAACGCCCACTGTTTACCGCTTGTTCTAAATCATGCGTAGTTGCCGCGATAATGCGCACATTGATCGGAATCGTTTCCGAACCGCCATTACGCAAAAACGACTGATTTTCTAAGCTGTTTAACAAGCGCGATTGCACCGCGTCATCCATATCGGCGATGTCTTTAATATACAGCGTGCCTTGATTAGCTTGCTCTAAGCGGGCAGGGGTTTGGCTGCCTTCTACGCCGAATAATTCCAACGCCTGATTTTCAGGACTCATGCCTGCCACCCGCACATTGACGAAAGGCCCGTCGCGGCGCTGGCTTTGCTGGTGAATATAACGCGCAAACAAGGTGCGACCGCTGCCGGATTCGCCCCAAATCAACACCGCAGTATTGTGCTGATTAATGCGTTTCACTTGCTCGCGTAAATGGTTTAATAAGTCACTGTGTCCCAGTGGTTCCACCACTGGGGCATGCTTTTTTAAGCCTTGGTTTTCCCGCTGCAAGGAAGCCATTTCTAAACCGCGTTTTAAAGTAATCAACAGTTTAGAAATCGACAACGGTTTTTCGATAAAATCATAAGCGCCTAATTTAGTCGCTTCCACGGCAGTTTCCACCGTGCCATGCCCAGACATCATGATCACAGGGCAATCGGTTAAACCGCTGTCATACCATTCTTTTAATAAAGTGATGCCATCGACATCCGGCATCCAAATGTCCAATAAAATTAAATCAGGTCGCTGTTCCCGTCGAAGATGACGCGCCGTCTCGGCGTTTTCTGCCGTGCTGACTTGAAAGCCTTCGTCTTCTAAGATTTCTTTCATTAAACCGCGAATATCGGGTTCATCATCGACAACAAGAATATGGGCGTTAGTGCTCATGTTGATTCAACTGTCTTCGGTAAGGTTGACGTTTGTGCCAAATGTGTTGTGGGCAGGCGAATAACGGCGCAAGCACCGCCAACAGTCTCTGGTAGGTTTTCTAACCAAATCATGCCGCCGTGTTCCTCAATAATTTTCTTCACAATCGCTAACCCTAAGCCGGTTCCTTTTGTTTTGGTTGTGACATAGGGTTCAAATAGCTTATCCAGCATGTCAGGTGGAATGCCTGGCCCTTGGTCTTGGATGCGTAATTCTACACATTCAAAACTGGCTTGGGTTAAATGGCTGAGTTGAAAGGTCAAGTGTACGGTTTCTTGGCCTGACTCTAAACCTGCTTCCAAGGCATTTTTCGTTAAGTTATGCAGGATTTGCCGCAATTTGCCGGGATCGGCTGCAATAATCGGTATATTGGGTTCGGCATGGAACACAATTTCTAAGTTTTTGTGCTGATATAACTCTAACACTTCTTGCACTAAGGTGCTGAGTTGTACCGGCTGTTTATTGATCGTCGGCGTTTTAGCATAGTCTGAAAACGCGTTGACGATCTCTTTCATCGCTTCAACTTGTTGAATAATAGTGTAGGTGAGTCGGTCTAAACCGCTGGCATCTTCTTCAGATAGCTTTTTTAGATATTTATGGCGTAAGCGTTCCGCAGACAACTGAATCGGCGTTAATGGATTTTTAATCTCATGCGCCATACGGCGTGCCACTTCACTCCATGCCGCATCACGCTGCGCTTGAATCAAGTTGGTGACATCATCAAACACGATAACATAGCCACCCGCAATCAAGGTTTCTGGCGCTTCATTAGCAGTTTCCGCTAAGTTGTCCACTTCGCTGCTGCCCTGTAAATGCGTGCCGCGACACATTAACACTTTGCGGCCGCTATTACCAAATAACACCACCTCTTCGCGCCAATCATCTGCTTGATGCTGACAATGTTGGTTTAAGGCTTGAGCTAACGCCTGCAATTCAGGGTATTGCTCTGCCAAATGATCTAAATGCTGACCTAAGGACTGTTCCAAAGGAATGCCTAAAATCTGGCAGGCCGCAGGATTAGCGGTCAGTAAGCAATGGTGCGTATCTAGCGATAACACGCCCGATGATAAACGCGCCAACACAGTTTCTAAATAGCGGCGCTGGCTTTCTGCTAATTGCTGACTGTGCCAAACATCATCACGAGCGCGAGCAATGCGGCGTGTCATGTCGTTAAACGACTGCACTAAAAAGCCCAGTTCATCGAAATGGCGTACCGGCAACTGCTTGTCGTAATCACCATGCGCCACCGCCCGTGTACCTTCTACCAAGGCGCTTAGCGGTGCGACTAAGCGGCGAGCCGAGAAGAAGGCCACCCAGATTGCACTAAAAATACTCAGCAATAACACCAAGGACAAAACAAGGGTAAAACTGAGTTTAAGCGGTTCATGTAAAAAAGCCCGTTTGCGGTAAGTTTCAAATACAGTGGTTAAGGTTTGCCCTAACTCATTCATGCGCCCGCTAAAGGTAAACACACCATGTAGCAAATAATCTTGCTCAGCGCGGTTTAAATCGGGTCGGGTGATGCGGGTAATCACGCGCACGCGGAATTGATTATTCACCGTACTGCTTAGTTCATTGTCGCTGTCATAGCCCTCACCGTCTTCTGTACTGCTCGCGGGCTTATTTGCATCAGCAACTTGCTGCTCAAAGCCTTCAAAACCGGCATAACGCGGTTTATTGCGCATATAAAGCAAAATATTTTCATTAGGGCGACTGGGCAAAAGCTGGTTGGTGTCGGCAATACTGGCAATTAACACCTTGCCATTGGTGGTTAATAAATTCAGTTCATACGCCCCCATGCGCTCGCGCCAGCCATCTAAATGCAAGGCACTGATGTCCTCATCTAATAAGGCTAATTCGTGGCTGGCAGCCTCCATTTGGCGCACAGACTCGCGCACCAAAGCCCCTATCGCCGCTTTACTTAAATCTAAGGCTGACTCCATGCCTTGCTCGATTTCGACATCAAACCAACTGTCTAAACGCTGGTTAATAAACTCTAGCGCGAAATAATAAACAATGGTCACTGGCATGATGGATAACACCACCAGCAAGCTGACAATGCGCATACTTAAACGAGAACCGACGCGGCGACGGCGCACTTGCGAGATCAACTGGCGTAAATTTAACGCCACCAGCATCAACAAGGCGAGCAAGGCCAGCACATTGACCACTAACAGCCATGTGTAAACATTCTCAAAACGCGCTGAGCTTTGCAGCGCGTCCGAGGTCATCAATAAAGTCGCCAGTAAGGTGCCGAATAAGAGAATCGCAAAGCCGAGAACTAACCAGCTTTGCCATCTTCGGAGACTGCGGGGGAGGAAGGAGGTTGCAGAGGGCATAAGTACCAATCACTGACTAAACGCCATTGGGAAGAAAAATAGGCCACAGGCCGCAATGGCGCGGGCAAGGCTTCTATATCCAAGCGATTTTGTAAATAAACCCAATAGGTCTCAGAGGGTTCAATTAAATGACTGTCCAATAAGGGAAAGTCTTTTAACGTACCAAGCTTTGTCAAAACGGCTTCTAGTGAGGGAAAACTTTCCGCAATGCCGGTATTTAAATACGTCAACAAATATTGATCCGTTAATGAATTATACGTCAATTGATAACGTTGTTTGAGCGTGGCGACGGTTTCATCTAAAAAATACCATCGTTCGCGTTGCACCGTAATCGTCAGCACAAAGGTCAATGACACCCCGTTGTGCAGTGCTTCAATCGGTGCTTCCGTCAAATCGTAGTTTAAGTTCGCATTCAGTAAATACACGTGATCTACTAAACGGGCTTGGGCATAGCGAACGGAAAAATCTGCCCAACTTATTGAATAGCAGAGAAAAAATAAAAATCCGGTTGTAAGGGTTAGACGACTAAACTGTTTTAACCAGACAGGCATAATAGAAACCATCAAGATTATCTTCGCCGGGCAAAATCTGCCGACCAACCGGCAGGGTGTGTCCCCAATTGACGTTCAATTTGGCTTCGCTGGCATCGCTATGCTGTTGTAAAAAGTTTTGTAACTGCAAGTGATTTTCCTCAGCGAATACTGAACAGGTGACATAAAGTAACCGGCCACCCTTTGCTAATAACGGCCAAATCGCGCTTAACAAAGCGGCTTGCTGTTGTGCCAAGGCTTTTAAATCAGTTGCTTGGCGCAAGTATTTAATATCAGGATGACGACGAATCACGCCACTGGCGGAACAGGGTACGTCCAACAGTATGCGATCAAAAGTCTGTCCATCCCACCAGTCTGCCGGTCGACTGGCATCTGCACAACAGATTGTGGCGGAAAAGTGCAAGCGTTGTAAAGTCCCAACGATTTTTTCTACCCGTTCAGCTTGCGAATCAATAGCGATTAATTCGCTAGGTTGATAACGCTCCAATAAATGCGCGGTTTTCCCACCAGGGGCGGCACATGCGTCTAATACCCGCGAACCCTCTGGTACATCTAGTATTTGTGCGGCTAATTGCGCCGCGCCGTCTTGTACTGAGACCCATCCAGCATCAAAACCCGGTAATTGTTGTACATCGACTGCTGTGCTTAAGGTGAGTCCATGAGTGGTATGTGGGGTCGGGATCGCCTCAAATCCAAGCGCAGTTAACTGTGGTAAATATGTCTCACGGCTATGATGACGTGCGTTGACCCGTATCGTCATCGGGGCTTGTTCGTTATTGGCTTGGGCTATCGTGGGGGCTAATTTGCCCCAATCGTTGCGCAATTTTTTTAACCACCATGCAGGATGTGCCAACACCGCATCGCCTTTTTCTGCCACTTGTGCGGTTAATTTGTCTTGTTGACGTTGGAAATTACGCAATACGCCGTTGACTAAAGCAGTTGCCCACGGTTTATTCAAAACACGTGTCAATTGCACAGTTTCTGCCAATGCTGCATGTGGCGGGATGCGGGTGTATAGCAGTTGGTATACGCCCATTAATAAAATAATTTCTAAATCTTGATCGCGTTCTTTAAACGGTTTACGCAAGAGTGGTTTTAACAAGGCTCGCAAGTAGGGCAGTTGTCTTAATACGCCATAGCATAGGGCTTGGCTTAAAGCACGGTCGCGACTGTCGGCTAAGTCATCTAATGTGGGGGCAAGGCAATCGTTTAGGGATTGATGTTGCTGTAACACCGCTAATAAAACGGTTAAGCTGCTCAAACGCGCATTTTGTATAGTTGTTGTCATAGCATGTACGGTACGGGATAAAGACTAAAGATCGGCTGGCTGACTCGGAGTGAAACAGTTCTACAAGAGAGACTATTTTCGTGCAGAAAGCGGGAGAATTCTAGTGTTAATGTCTGTGTGAGTCAGGCATGAATATGATTTCTAATCAGGGAAATAAAGCCTAGCACTATGTGCCAATATGCTTTAAATACTGAATAAATTCAATCATTTTATCTTATTCGGTGTTAGTAGTGCGCTGTAGGCTGGGGTTGCGTCTTTTGGTAGCGCGCTTGTAGGTCGGATAAGGCGATAGCCGTCATCCGACATGGCTAGGATACGGTATATCGCTCAATTTTCTGTCTGAAAAGCAGCGTATATTAGCTAATTTCAGACAGATTTCTAGCTTTTGCGGCGGATGACGGCTGTCGCCTTATCCGCCCTACGTGATTAGACTTGTGTAGAGACGAGAGGATTTAGGCGATGGCTATTAAAATCAGCACATAAACCTGATTTATCGCCCTTATGCAGCCTTACGACGCTTAAATAATTTGCCAAATAACGCCCCAATACCCACAACCAACAACACACCAAATTTCTTGAGAAAAACGAGTGCTAAGGCAAAAAAGCCTGTTTTTGCAATCACTTTCCCAGCAACCAGTGCGCCAAGGCCATAAGCGGCTACTTTATCAATACTTGGGTCAAAATCTTCATAGCGAGAGCCTTGGTTAAATTCAGCCAATGCGAGCACAGTATCTAATTTTGAATCAATCAACGGTTTTTGATTCATGTCGGCGATGAAATTTAAGACTAATACCCCTTGTCTACCCAACACTCTAATATTGTAATTTAAGGTGTTAACTTCTTGGTCGCCGAACTTAATTTCTTTTGCCCAATGTAATTTGTGTGAAGTTTTATCATAAAAAGGTTCTGATGCCCAACCGACTAATTCAATCGCTTCATAGCCATATTCAACCCGTTGTTTGCTGGCTTCTTCTGATTCTGCCTTCATTTGCACCAATAATTCATCATAATTGATGTCATCAGCATCATCATCGGAGACATATCCGTCTTCTTCATACTCGATAGTTACACCCCAAGCTTCTGCATCAAACGGTGTGGTATCAGAAGGGAATAACATGCCGAGTGTTTCTGCGCCTGCACCTGGTGGATTGCCCCAGATTTCAACCAATACTTTTTCTGAATCAGTTGGGTTTAAGTAATAGAAACTTTCAGGAACAGATAATGATGCAACCCCATTAGGCAACTCAATGTCTCCGTGCTGCCGGTTTAGAGAATTCCAGAGTTGCTTGATTTCAGCTAAATACTGTTCTTGTTCAGATGTTAAAGCTTGCTCTTCTGAGAGAACATTTTGGATTGATAACAAAGAAAGACAGAGTAAAAAGACTTTAAAAACGTTGATGTATTTCATCATGTTTTCCTATTTGTGTGCTAGAGGTGCAACAGGAGAAGCCACGTTATACAACGGAAAAAGCTTAACGGTTCGCAAGTTACGGTGGGTAAAAGGGATTGATGGCAGAAAGTCCAGCAATGCTGTTATACAAACTCAATGATTACAGATGTTGCGTTTGGGTGCAATTTGTATTTCGGAAAAATTGCTGATTGATGAGTGAGTTGCGAGAGAGGGCTAAGGTGAAGCAAGCGAGTATTAGACACTGACAGGTTTTAAATACTGAATAAATTCAATCATTTTATGTCATTCAGTTGCCATCTTGATGTGATAAATAACGGGGTCGCTTTAGCTTTCCCAAACACATCAATGAGGATAATATCATGTTGGCAACTTGCTCAAGCCGCGTTTTGACCGGCTTAGCCTTATTAACGGCAATGTCATCGGTGATGGCCGAAGACTGCCAAGCCCCTTATGTCGAAGCGAATTTTAATATTCAAATTCCGTGTTTTTCGACGGGCGATGGTGCCGTTTCTGTAGAACTATTACTGCAAACATCTGACGAAAATATGTTTTTCTGGGATATTGGAAATATTACCCCTGCAAGCTGTGAACCGGTCGCAGCGGCTTGTGAGACACAGTTAAGCATGCAAGCGGATAACTTAATGTTAACTATGCCGCAGCTAAACGTGTTTGGGCGTATGCATTATGCGCAATGGCAAACAGTTCTGGATGAAATGCATACAAATGGCGGTTATTTTCAACACCTGCGTTTAAATGAAGGCAATGCGCCGTTAAGCTTAAATTTATTGCACATTAATGATAGCCACTCGCATTTAATCCCTGAAACCATTGACTTAAAGCTTGCCGGTGAAACCACGCGCGTGAGTTTAGGCGGTTTTGCACGGGTTGCGGCTAAAATTAAAGCCTTACGCGCCAGCTTAGACAATACCTTAACCTTGCATATCGGTGATGCCATCGTCGGCACTTTATATTATTCGCTGTTTAAAGGCGAAGCTGATGCAGCGGCAATGAACGCTTTAGGCTTTGATGCCATGGTGTTAGGCAACCACGAATTCGATGACGGTAACGTCAACTTACAACAGTTTTTAAACCGTTTAGACGTGCCAGCCCTCAGTGCCAATGTCGATTTTTCACAAAGTGAAGCCTTAAACGATAGCCAATTAACCCAACCGATTAAGCCGTATATTATTCAGCAAGTTGATGGGCAATCTATAGCCTTAGTAGGCTTAACCACCTTAAAAACCTTAGTCAGTTCATCACCAGGCAAGGATTTAAGCTTTGCGGATGAAGTGGCGACTGCACAAACCATTACTGCTGAGTTAGAAGCACAAGGCATTAACAAAATCATTTATTTAACCCATTACGGTTATAGCCAAGATCAAGCAATGGCGTTGCAGGTAGCAGGCATTGATGTGATTTTAGGCGGTGATTCACACACCTTGTTAGGCGATTTCACCGCAGTGGGGTTAAGTTCAGAAGGCAATTATCCAACCATTGTTAATTCACCACGTAACGAACCGGTCTGTATCGCACACTCATGGCAATATAACTATGTGGTGGGTCAATTAACGGTCAATTTTGATGGTAACGGCGTGGTGCAATCGTGTTTCGGTCAACCAACCTTAGTGATCGGCGATGACTTTTTACAAGCAGATGAAACCGGCACGCGGGTTGAAGTATCGGCTGAAAAACATGAGCAGTTAGCACAAATCATTGCGCAACAGCCTAATGTGGAATCAGTAACGCCTGATGCAGAGATTGAAACGGTGTTAGCGCAATATGTGGAACAAGTGGATACCTTATCTCAACAAGTGATTGGTGAAGCTAGCGAAGACTTATTACATATCCGCATCCCAGGTACACACAGTTCTGGCACCGAATTGCCAAACGGTAGCATCATCGCTGCTTTAGTGTCTGAAGGCTTTTATCAACAATTGGCCAGCCGTAACTATAGCCCTGACATGGTGATTCAAAATGCTGGGGGCGTGCGCATTGATGTGCCTGCGGGTGAGATCACCGTCGAAACGGCATACACCTTATTGCCTTTTTCTAACACCATTTACTTGTTAGAAATGACCGGCAGTGAAGTGAAACAAGTGTTAGAAGAAGCGTTAACCAATCATTTTGACAATGGCGGCTCTAGCGGCTCTTTCCCATATGGCTATGGCATTCGCTATACCATCGACATGAATCAAGCGTCTGGTGAGCGTGTGAGCGCGATAGAAGTGTTAGATGCTGTCAGCGGTGAATGGCAAGCTTTAGATTTGGCAAAAGCCTATCGCGTGGGGACTAACTCATTCGTGGCCGCAGGTGGTGATGGTTATCTGGCATTTGCACAAGTGGCAGCAGATAAACGCACAGATACCTTCTTTGATTACGCAGAATCGTTTATTAACTACGTGAAAACCGTAGGTACTTTATCTGCGCCGGAAAGCACGGGTTTGACATTTATTCCTGCGAATTAAGCCTGACAAGATGTCGATAAGGTTTGCGCCGTGTCTTTTTGCGGCGCGAACGCGGAGCCGTCATCCGGTATTAATGTCGCATGACGCTCCGCTTATGCGACCTACGACCCTACACGCCTAATTATCCGTATCTTCGCCACCAGCATGAAAGTAGCGGTGATAAAAATGCGCCAGTGTATCACCGAAACCATAACCCATATCTGAAGTCGTTTTCACCAAATGGTAAAACCGCTCGCGCCACACGGGATCATTAGCAAATCCGTGTAGTATTGCCAGTTTACAGGCCGACTCATATTGCGCTTCCATGCTGTCATAGAAATATTCGTCAATATCGCCATAGGTGTGGATAAAATCGGCACCTTGCTCGACAAAATACAGCATTAACAGCAATAAATGCTCAAAGTTGTCGGAAATGCGCTTATAGTCGTTAATCGCTTTTTTAATATTAATGAGCGTCAATGAGGGTAAGTCGTTTTTGGCATTTGGCATAAATTCTTGCCGAATCAACTTTTTATATTTTTCTAATAACTCAGCCTCTGCCTCAGGACTGAGCTTGGCAGTGAAATAATCTTGCACCAGCGGAAAGCTTTGATAAAGCTGTATCAGTTCTTCAATCAACTGGTCTGATGAATGTTGTTGTAAAGCCGCGCGCAATGCTCGCACACCGATTTTTTTGCGCATACGTGCAATTCCGTAGAGTAAGTATTGTATTGAAGAGAAGGGCAATTTAAGAAGGACTGAATGCTTGCTTAAGGTTCAGTCCTTCCGCGTGCTCAATGCTATTTTACACGCATACCCGCTTGTGCACCGGTATCAGGGCTGAGAATCCATAAATCTTTCTTACCAGGCCCTGCGGCTAATACCATGCCTTCTGACAGGCCAAATGGCATTTGACGCGGTGCTAAATTCGCTACCATCACTGTTAAACGACCGATTAAGTCCTCAGGCTGGTAAGCTTCTTTAATCCCTGCAAATACAGTGCGCGGTTTGTCTTCGCCAATATTTAAAGTTAAGCGCAATAATTTTTTTGCCTTATCAACATGCTCTGCATTGACAATTTCAGCAATGCGTAAATCGACCTTGCTGAACAATTCATAATCAATCGTGTCTGCAATAGGGTCAATTGCCACGGCTGGCGCACTGGCTGCTTCAGGGGCAGGCATTGTTGCCGCTAAACTGTCTTTAGAAGCGTCAATCATCGCATCGATGTCTTTGCGCTCTACACGCTGCATTAACGGGGTGAATTTTTCGATGTTGTGCGCTAACAAGGGTTCTGGTGCCCACGTTAAAGGACAAGCAAAGAATTGCTCTACTTTTTCCTCCATGACCGGCACGATAGGGGCTAAATAACCCAGCAAGACGCGGAATAAGTTCAAACCTTGAGTACACACGGCTTGTAACTCTGCGTCTTTGCCTTCTTCTTTGGCTAACACCCACGGCTTGTACTCATCAATATACTGATTAGCACGGTCTGCTAAAGCCATGATTTCGCGCACACCCCGCGCATAATCACGCACTTCGTAAGCTTCGGCGATAGCATCCGCACGGGCTAAGAATTGTTGATATAACTCAGGGTCAGGCAATTGCGCCGCTAATTGGCTGTTAAAACGCTTAGTGATAAAACCTGCGCAACGACTGGCAATATTGACCACTTTGCCCACTAAATCCGCATTCACCCGATTCTGGAAGTCTTCCAGACTTAAGTCGATGTCTTCTACCTTGCCGTTCAATTTCGCGGCGAAGTAATAGCGCAAATACTCAGGGTTTAAATGCTCTAAATAAGTGCGAGCCATGATAAAGGTACCGCGTGATTTAGACATTTTTTGTCCGTTCACGGTTAAGAAACCGTGTACACATAAAGCGGTCGGTTTGCGGAAATCAGCACCGGTTAACATCGCAGGCCAGAACAAGGCATGGAAATAAATAATATCTTTGCCGATGAAGTGATATAACTCTGCGTCGCTATCTGCACCCCAGAAGCTATCAAAATCCAGCCCTTTTTTATCACATAAATTTTTAAAACTCGCCATGTAGCCGATAGGCGCATCTAACCAGACGTAAAAATATTTATTCGGCTGATCAGGAATTTCAAAACCAAAATACGGTGCATCGCGGGACACATCCCACGGTTGCAAGCCGGTTTCAAACCATTCATTTAACTTATTAATCACTTCTTCTTGTAACGCGCCTTGGTTTGCCCAAGTGCTTAACATGTCTTGGAAATCCGACAAGTTAACAAAGAAATGTTCAGATTCACGCTCTTCTGGGGTAGCACCCGACAAAGCAGAACGAGGGTTTTTCAAGTCGGTTGGTGCATAAGTCGCACCGCATACTTCGCAACTGTCGCCATATTGATCCGCTGCGCCGCAACGAGGGCATTCACCGCGAATAAAGCGATCCGGTAAAAACATTTGTTTCACGGGATCATAAGCTTGAGAAATTTGCTTGCGTAAAATATAGCCTTTGCTGTTTAAACGCTGATAAATCAAATTGGCAAAATGCTGATTTTCAGGCGAATGTGTGCTGTGATAATTATCAAATTGAATAGCAAAACCAGAAAAATCAGCGGTGTGTTCTTGATACACACGTCCAATCAACTGTTCTGGGGTAATCTGCTCTTGCTGGGCGCGTAACATGATGGGCGTGCCGTGGGCATCATCCGCGCAAACATAATAACATTCGTGACCACGCAATTTTTGATAACGTACCCAAATATCTGTTTGAATATACTCGACTAAATGTCCAATATGAATTGCGCCATTGGCATAAGGCAAGGCACTAGTGACCAAAATTTTTCTAGGGTTCGGTGTCATAATGAGTACTTTTGAGGCTGTGTTTAACGTCGTGTTAACGAGGTTTTAAACTGCTTTCTGAAGCGCAGCAAGATCAGACAGAGAGGGGAGGCGCATCAGAAACAAAACTGACGGTATTAATATTAGAAGCGGCGAGTGCCGGATACAAATCGTCTGGAGCGAGGACACCGCTTGATGCACAGACGTACATCAAGCGGTTAATGGCTTATTATTCCATGTTCTTCTCATACACTTTAATGTCAGCATTTGCTTTTAAGGTAGCAACCACTGCATTAAATTGAGTATCACCAAAGGTATTGGCGGCTGGCTTAGGTTCGCTCACATCGCCTGCTTCAGCACGCATGGCTAACACTGCTAATAAAGCATAATCACCATTGCCTAAGGCTACTTCTTGATAGCTTGCCTGTGCTGCATCTTGAGGTAAGGCTAAGTCAAATGCGGTTTTAGACAACACTGCTTCGCCTTCTAACTGTGCATTGCGTTTGATCCATTGTGAAGGTGCCCATGACAACTCATGCTCGGTCGCTAACGCATTAGGGTCTTTACCTTGTTTCACTTCAGCTAACAAGGTTTCAGCTAATTCTTTGGCAGCGGCTTGTTGGCGTTTGTCCACTAAAGCAGTTTCCACTTCAGTTTGCACGTCTGCCAAGACTTTAGGTTGTGACGCTTGGTGTTCTAACACCCGCAACACCAACACATGATCATTGTCTAATTCAATCACTTCGCTGTTGAAATGATCTTTTAACACAGCATTGCTGAACGCGGCATCTACAACCTTGCGATCTGATAAAACTTCGCTATCGGCTTCATTATCAGGTGAACCTGAACGGTTAAAGAAGCCTGTCGTTTTCTTCTCTAACTGCATAGTACTGGCTAAGGTATCTAAGCTGTCAGGATGTTCAAACGCTAAGTTAGCAAATTGTTCTGCTTGACCATAAAACTCTGACTCGCCTGCTGCCCGTTTTAAATCCGTTTCTAACTCAGCACGCACTTCTTCAAAGCTTTTCACCAGTTCTGGTTTTTTCTCATCTAAACGGATGATGTGATAACCATATTGCCCTTTCACAGGTTCACTTAATTGACCTTCTTCTAAGCCTGCAACAGTATCTGTAATCGCAGCAGGATAACGATCAGAGCCTGCGGCAAACCAGTCTAATAAGCCACCCTCATCCTTCGTTGATGGGTCATCAGAAAATTCTTTCGCTAAAGTAGAAAAATCTTCACCGTTTTGCAGACGCTCATACACGGCTTTGGCTGTTTGCTCGACTTCTACTGCGGTGGCTGCATCTGCGTCAGGAGCTAACTCAATCAAGATATGACGTGCTTTCCACTCAGCAGGTGTGCTGTAGTTAGCAAGGCGTTCTTGATACTGTTGCTGCAAAGTCGCTTCATCAACGCTTTGTGTGGCTAACAAATCATCTAAGGTCAATTCAACATATTCAATACTGACTTTTTCATCCGTTTCGTATTGTTTCAGGTTGTCATTGTAATATTGTTCAATCTCTTCTTTCGTCAACTCAACTGTTGAAGCCGCTTTACTGGCAGAAATGATTAAATAACTGATTTGCCGTTCTTGGTTTTGCAGTTCTGCATTTTGTTGAGCTTCTGCCTCAGTTAAAAATGCGGTTTGCGACACGCCGTTGCGTAATTGCGCGCTTAATAAATCGCGGCGTACTTGGCTTTCAAACATCAGTGGGCTATAGCCTTGTGCACCTAACATTTGCTCATAACGCGCTTGATCAAAAACGCCATCTTTTTGAAACACAGGATAGTTATGGATATGGGTTGCCAGTAAAGCATCACCAATGCGCATATCGTGTTCGGAGGCTGTTTGCAGCAATAATTCTTCGTTGATTAATTGCTTCAAGGTATCTTGACGCAACTGCGCATCCATAAACGATAAATCCATGTTGGGATTTTTAAACATCGCTCGCAATTGGGCGCGTCGTTGTTGGAACGCTTGGCGAAACTCCATAGGTGAAATTTCAACGTCATTGACTTCAGCAACGGCCACGGATTGGGTAGGGCTTAAATATTCATTAATCCCCCATAATGCAAAGGGAACACAGATAATGATAATAATTACCCAAGCCAACCAGCCTTTTGCATTATCACGAATGTTTTGTAACATGGTTAAAACCTGTATTGATAGAAAAACTGGCCTGTGCAGTTATCACTGTGGATACGCTGCAAGATATATAAAATGATTTTCGTAGGGCGAATAAGGTGTTAGCTGTCATCCGCCATCAACAACGCACGACCATTAAATTAACGTGTCCTCTTTAAGTCCTCTCTCTGGGAAAGGATTTAGGTGAGGCTGTCTTGAGGCTAAAACAAAAGCCCTGATGTCGGATAAAGCCTTATCCGACCTACAAAATCGCTTAACTTAATGACAGTGCATCAACAACGTCGCATGAGACTTTGCTTATGCAACCTACAACCGTTAAAGCATGTGTGTGGCAGTGCGGGCGGGTATTCCGTCGCGGACTGCTGTAGACAACACTCGCAAGCTACGGATAATAACGCGTCACCGAATGACGCGCAAAAAAAAAGCGCATTCATTAAAGGATGCGCTTTTATACTTAAAACTGGCGGAGCGGACGGGACTCGAACCCGCGACCCCCGGCGTGACAGGCCGGTATTCTAACCAACTGAACTACCGCTCCAAAAATCTGGTTTGGTGGGTGTTGAGGGACTTGAACCCCCGACATTCGCCTTGTAAGGGCGACGCTCTACCAACTGAGCTAAACACCCGTTGTCTCTCGACTTGAAGATTTGCATTATACAGAACTTTTCAGATTTTGCAAATCTTTTTTTTAATTTTTTGTGTCCGATGCTCTGGACACATAATCAAAACGAAAGATTTGTGACTGATGCAGTTTGTTTAATTTGTTTAAACCAACTGCTGCACAACAAAGAAAACAGTATAACTTAGTTCACTGAGTCTTTCAAGGCTTTTCCAGGTTTAAATACTGGAACTTTTGCTGCCTCAATTTTAATCTCTTCACCAGTGCGAGGATTACGACCAGTGCGCTCTGAACGCTCCCGCACGGAAAAAGTACCAAAACCAATTAAGGTGACGGTGTCGCCTTTGGCTAAAGCATCACGGATTGAATCCACGACTGCGTCTACTGCGTGCCCTGCTTGTGCTTTGGAGATATTAGCCGCCTCAGCAACTGCCTGTATCATTTCTGATTTATTCATTTTTCCCCCGTTCGACGTGGTATTGGATGGTTAGAACACAAAAAGGCAATTTACTCATTGTCCTGCTGCATATGCACAACCGATGCCATTACAAGAGAGACTTCAGAAAGTGCCTATATGCTACCACGTTTGCGGTAGCATGATAACTTTTCTAGTGGGTTTGTACGCCTTGGCCTTTATTAGCTTCAGCATTTTGATCCACAATATTCTCTTGCTCAGGCTCATCCTGCTGATTCAGCGGGGTCGGCATGTGCTGTAAGGCTAATGCTAATACTTCTTCAATCCATTTAACAGGCTTAATATCAAGATTTTTCTTAATATTCTCTGGAATTTCCTGTAAATCGCGTTTATTTTCATCTGGAATCAAGACCGTGCGGATTCCACCACGTAAAGCGGCCAGCAGTTTTTCCTTTAAACCACCAATTGGCAACACTTCACCACGTAAGGTGATCTCACCTGTCATGGCTACACTGGCGCGTACTGGAATGCCGGTTAACACCGATACCATTGCCGTGCACATGCTGACCCCAGCACTTGGACCATCTTTAGGCGTTGCCCCTTCGGGTACGTGGATATGCAGGTCATATTTCTGATAAAAATCGCTTTCAATGCCGATCACGTTAGCACGGTTACGCACCACGCTCATCGCCGCTTGAATGGACTCTTGCATCACATCGCCTAATTGACCGGTATACGATAATTTACCTTTACCAGGCATCATCGCCGCTTCGATGGTTAATAAATCACCACCAACTTCAGTCCATGCCAAGCCAGTCACTTGACCAACCCGATCTTGTTCTTCAGCACGACCGTAACGGAAACGCTTCACGCCTAAATATTTCTCAATATTGCGTGAGCTGATAGACACTTTATGGGTATTTTTCTTCAGCAAAATGTCTTTCACTACTTTACGGCACATCTTGGCAATTTCGCGTTCTAAATTACGCACACCTGCCTCGCGGGTGTAAAAGCGGATAATGTCACGAATTGCGGTTTCACCAATGTTGATTTCGGTGGCACGCAAGCCGTTATTTTTAATCTGCTTAGGCACTAAATAGTGCATGGCAATGTTGATCTTTTCGTCTTCGGTATAGCCCGATAAGCGAATCACTTCCATCCGGTCTAATAACGGTGCCGGAATGTTTAAGGTATTGGCTGTCGCCACAAACATTACTTCTGATAAGTCATAATCGACTTCTAAGTAATGATCGTTGAAAGTGTGATTTTGCTCAGGGTCTAACACTTCTAACAAGGCAGAAGACGGGTCGCCACGAAAATCCATAGCCATCTTATCGACTTCATCTAATAAGAACAGCGGATTGCGCGTGCCCACTTTGCTTAAGTTCTGCACGATTTTACCCGGCATAGAGCCGATGTAAGTCCGACGATGACCACGAATTTCTGCTTCATCACGCACGCCACCTAAGGACATACGGACAAATTTGCGGTTAGTGGCGCGTGCAATAGACTGACCTAAAGAGGTTTTACCCACCCCAGGTGGCCCTACTAAGCACAACACAGGGCCTTTTAATTTCTTCACCCGTTGTTGTACTGCCAAATATTCTAAAATGCGTTCTTTAACTTTCTCTAAGCCGTAGTGATCCGTTTCCAGCACTGCCTCAGCTTTGCTCATGTCGCGGCTCACTTTCGTGCGTTTTTTCCACGGTACACTGACCATCACGTCAATGTAATTACGCACTACAGTGGCTTCTGCCGACATTGGCGACATCATTTTTAACTTGTTCAGTTCAGCAGTCGCCTTGACCTTCGCGTCTTTAGGCATGCCTGCTTCTTCAATGCGCCGTGTTAATTCTTCAATCTCATTCGGCACATCTTCTAATTCGCCTAATTCTTTCTGAATCGCCTTCATCTGCTCATTCAGATAGTATTCGCGCTGGCTTTTCTCCATTTGGCCTTTGACGCGCTTGCGAATCCGTTTTTCGATTTGTAATAAATCGATCTCAGATTCCATTAAGGCGATTAAGTGCTCTAAGCGTTCGCGCACATCGACGATTTCTAAAATCTTTTGTTTCTCTTCGATTTTAATCGCCATGTGTGCCGCGATGGTGTCTGCCAAACGGCTAGACTCATCGATATTGGCTAAAGAGCTTAAAATTTCAGGTGGCACTTTTTTGTTCAGCTTGATGTACTGATCAAAGTGCGAGGTGATAGAGCGCGATAAGACTTCGACTTCTCGCTCATCAGGAATCACTTCTTGTAATGGGCTGACTTGCGCTGTGAACAAATCATCCAGTGATAAAAAGTTTTGAATACGTGCGCGTTGCCCGCCTTCAACTAACACTTTAATGGTGCCGTCGGGTAATTTTAATAATTGTAAAATGCTGGAGACCGTGCCCACCCGATGAATGTCATTGACCTCTGGCTCGTCTTCAGCCGCATTTTTTTGCGCAATTAATAAAATTTGTTTGTCTTCAGCCATCGCTTTTTCGAGGGCGCGAATAGACTTTTCACGACCGACGAATAAAGGGATTACCATGTGGGGATACACCACCACATCGCGCAATGGCAGCACCGGCAAAACCATTCGCGGCGCGTCAATCACGTCAGAGGTTTTGTCTTCATAGGGCATATTTTTATCCTCTTGCAAAGTCAGATACCATGACTACAACTTTTTGTCATAGTTTTGCCGGTACATAGTGCTGATCAGCGCGGAAATCAAGGCAAATCGCGTGATTTGCCTTGATTTTCCGACTTAGTCAGAAGCGAGTCGCTGTTTATCAGGATTGTTGTATAACACCAATGGTTTTGACTTGCCTTCGATAACCGCTTCATCAACAATGACTTTCGCGACATTTTCCATGCAAGGCAGTTCGTACATGGTGTCTAATAACACGTTTTCCATGATCGAACGTAAACCACGGGCGCCGGTATTGCGCTCAATCGCTTTACGAGAAATCGCTCGCAAGGCTTCTTCGCGGAATTCCAGCTCAACATCTTCCATCTCAAACAAGCGCATATACTGCTTGGTTAAAGCATTGCGGGGTTCGGTTAGGATTTGGACTAATTGGCTTTCATCTAATTCAGCCAAGGTCGCAGCAACAGGTAAACGGCCTACAAATTCAGGAATTAAACCGTATTGAATTAAATCTTCAGGCTCTACAGAACGCAATAATTCAGAAATACTGCGTTTATCAGTGGCACCACGTACCTCTGCTGAAAATCCAATACCGCTTTTTTCTGAACGGGCGCGAATCACTTTTTCTAAGCCTGCAAAGGCACCACCACAGATGAATAACATGTGTGAGGTATCCACTTGCAAAAATTCTTGTTGTGGGTGCTTACGACCACCTTGCGGTGGTACAGAGGCAACAGTGCCTTCTATTAATTTTAATAAGGCTTGTTGTACCCCTTCGCCAGACACGTCACGGGTAATAGACGGATTATCAGATTTGCGCGAAATTTTATCGATTTCATCAATATAAATGATGCCGGTTTGAGCTTTCTCGACATCGTAATCGCATTTTTGTAACAGTTTTTGGATGATGTTTTCAACATCTTCCCCCACGTAACCGGCTTCGGTTAACGTAGTCGCATCCGCCATAGTGAAAGGCACATTTAAAAAGCGTGCTAAAGTCTCTGCCAGCAGGGTTTTACCACTACCAGTAGGGCCAATTAACAATACGTTACTTTTCGCAATCTCAACATCATTGCGTTTGTGTTTGCTTTCTAAACGCTTGTAATGATTATAAACGGCAACCGAGAGAATTTTTTTCGCAAACTCTTGCCCTACCACGTATTCATTTAAATGCTGATGAATTTCTTGGGGCGTTGGCAGTTGGCGCTGACCGCTAGTATTGGCGTTTTCTTGAATTTCTTCGCGAATAATATCGTTACATAACTCAACGCATTCATCACAGATGAATACCGATGGGCCAGCAATTAATTTACGCACTTCATGTTGGCTTTTACCGCAAAAAGAGCAGTAGAGCAAACGGTCATCGCTGCCAGATTTGCCTTTTCTTTCGTCAGGCATCGCAAGCCTCCTCGTTTAACAGACTGGTACAACAGGCATCAAATCCAAGCGGATTTGATGCCAATGCCGGGGAAGCGTTCTTTATTTCTGCTCTGTCCCTTCCGTAGCCACCTGACGGCTTGTCAGGACAGCGTCAACCAGCCCATACTTGACGGCTTCATCGGCTGACATGAAATTATCACGCTCGGTGTCGTGCTGGATAGCATCCAGCGTTTGTCCCGTATGTTTGGCAAGTATAGCATTCAAGCGTTCACGAACACGTAAAATCTCGCGTGCATGAATGTCGATGTCGGTTGCTTGCCCTTGGAAGCCACCTAATGGCTGGTGAATCATCATCCGTGAATGAGGTAAGCAATAGCGTTTACCTGGTTCACCACCCGCCAATAATAACGCCCCCATGCTCGCCGCTTGACCAATACATAAAGTACTGACATTTGGCTTAATAAACTGCATGGTGTCATAAATAGCAAGCCCTGCGGTCACTACGCCACCAGGAGAGTTGATATAGAAATGAATATCCTTATCAGGATTTTCAGATTCTAAAAAAAGTAATTGAGCAATGATTAAATTAGCGCTGTAGTCTTCGACTTGACCCACTAAAAAAATCACTCGATCTTTTAATAATCGAGAATAAATGTCATATGCTCGCTCACCGCGTGAGGATTGTTCTACCACCATTGGCACGAGGCCACCTGCGGCGTAAATCTCGGGGGGATTGCTGTGCTTCATGCGCGTTGCCTTATTCCTGAGTTTCTTGCTGACGCATTACCGTTTCAAAATCAAAGTTTTCTTCCGTTACGTCAGCACGTCCTAATAACCACTCGACGACTTCTTCCTCTAATACCACTGCTTCGATTTCAGCTAAGCGTTGGCGATCAGAGTAGTAGTAATTCACTACCGCTTCCGGTTGTTCATACGTCGAGGCAATCGTCTCAATCATTTCCCGAACTTTTTCTGCCGAAGGCCGAATTTCATTCGTTTTGATCAATTCACTCAATAACAAACCCATGTGTACCCGACGTTGCGCACTGCTTTGCAACTCTGGGTCTTGAGCATCAATATCGGCTGCTTCTTGGCCTTGATATTGATATTGCTGCTTCATGTTGGAAATTAAGTGTTCAACTTCATTTTCAACTAATGATTTTGGCAATTCAATAGGATTTGCTTCGATTAAAGCATCTAAAGTGCGTTTTTTGATCTTACTTTTCAAGGCATAAGACAGCTCACGACCCATATTTTCACGCACATCTTGGCGTAATTCGTCTAAAGAGCCGTTTTCAACACCTAAAGATTTCGCAAATTCGTCATCTAACTCAGGTAAAGTTGCTTCTGCCACTGCTTTAGCAGTGATATGGCAATCAACCGCTTTACCGGCTAACTCAGGATTTTGATGCTGTTCAGGGAATACTAACGATAAGTTGCGTTCTTCACCGGCACTGATGCCCAATAAACCATCTTTTAAGCCAGCTAACACGGAATCAGCATGTTGTAATTCCAGCGGCATATCATTGATGGAGTTATTGTCAAAGGCATTGCCGTCAATAGTGCCTACGAAATCGATAGTCACTTGATCGGTTTCGGTGGCTGCACGTTCAACAGTTGTCCAATTGCGGCGTTGTTCGCGCAATTTTTGCAACATGTTGTCAACGTCGGCATCAGTCACTTCCGCAACCGGTTTAGTGATGCTTAAGCCTTCGCTTTTTAACGCAGTTAATTCGGGATAGACTTCAAACGCCGCAGTGAAAGATAAATCTTCATCTGCATTCAGTTTGCTAAGATCGGTGTTGAAATCGATGCTAGGACGACCCGCAGGTTTAATATTTTCTTGCTCGAAAGCTTCTTGCAAGCTGCTGCTGACCACTTCGTCTAACACTTCTAAATGGACTTGGCGACCATATTTTTGCTGTACAACACGAAAAGGCACTTTACCTGGACGAAAGCCATTTAATTTAGCAGTGCGTGCTAAAGACTGTAAGCGCGTTTGGATTTCTTGTTGAATACGTTCTTTTGGAACTCCAACGGTCATACGCCGTTCTAAGGAGCTAGTTTGTTCGATGGACACTTGCATGCCTTAACCTCTATTCATTAAAGTGCCTTCATGCATTGCCGTCCAGTACAGGATTGAAATCAGAGGGATAGAGATGGTGCGAAAGGAGAGACTCGAACTCTCACAGGTTTCCCTACTGGAACCTAAATCCAGCGCGTCTACCAATTCCGCCACTTTCGCATCTGAGAAAAAAACCGACGGGAACAAAAAGCATATACATGAATAGACAAAAAAACTCAGCGATTTCTGAGCTTATTTTCTAATTCTGGTGGGCCGTGTAGGTCTCGAACCTACGACCCGCTGATTAAGAGTCAGCTGCTCTACCAACTGAGCTAACGGCCCCGAAAAGTTAATCATTCTAATCGATAAAAGGCAGTCACAGCAAGCATTTGCTCAATTTCTTTTGCAATTTTTCGTTAAATTTAAGCCGACTGTTTTATCAGGTGCTCATATTTTAACTGCAACTGCTCTGGCGTCTCAGTATTATTAGGATCAACTAAGATGCAGTCAACTGGGCATACTTCTACACATTGTGAAACTTCGTAGTGCCCAACGCATTCTGTGCATAAGCTTGGCTCGATTTGGTAGATTTCTTCGCCTTGCGTAATCGCACCGTTAGGACATTCCGGTTCGCATACGTCGCAGTTGATACATTCATCAGTAATATATAAAGCCATAATGATTCCCAGTACATCAATACAGAGTCAACTTCCTATTTTAGCGTACTTTGCTAGAAAGTGCAGCCAATACTTCAGGATGTACAAAATCTTTCACTGGGCCGCCTAAAAATGCAATTTCCCGTACTAAGCTAGAGGAAATATAAGTATATTGCGTCGAAGGGGTTAAAAAGATGGTTTCAATGGCTGGAATCAAGGTGCGATTCATGCCAGCTAATTGAAATTCATACTCAAAATCGGAGACTGCCCGTAAACCACGCACTAATACATTAGCTTTAGCTTGGGTGGCAAATTCTGCTAATAAGCAGTCAAAACCACAGACTTCTACTTTAGGAATGTCGGCTAACGCGATTTCTGCCAGTTTAACCCGTTCTTCTAAGCTAAAAATAGGTGCTTTGGTAGGGCTAGCGGCAATGGCAACAATGACGCGGTCAAACAGCATTGCTGCGCGCCGTGCGATGTCAGTATGGCCATGTGTAATCGGATCAAAAGTTCCAGGGTAAATTGCTGTGATTTGCATGCGATAAAGTTCTATCTAATGATAACAACAAGGGGCATAACGATGCTGATAGTGAAACAGGCATCGTCAGGCCGCTAGTGTAGCATACCCCTTGTGACACATCGCAATAAGTTTTGCACGGGAAATGCGGCTTAATGTCAGCTAATTCGTGGCATTTTAATGTGGAATATGACGATAAGGTTCATTGCGCACAAAATGCCAAACCGCTTCATCAAATACTTCCGCAAATGATTTTCCACCTGGTTCCGGTAGTTGCAAGCGTTCGCGCAGTTCAAAGTTATGCCAAATGCCATAATTACCAGTATGCCGCGCCCGATCTCGAAATGAAACGATATGCGGATAAATATTAATGTCGGTAAAAAACGGCTGCTCATCACCGCGTCGGCGCAAATAATCCACAGCAAAAAATTGTAAGTCCAGCGTCTTGGCAATTAATTGCAATTGCTTAGCTTCGAGTTCAGGAATCTCAAAGGTGTAACTCATCTTCGGTTTGTTTTTCCAACACGAAGCCCAATCCTCAGTGCGCATCAATTCGTCTGCCCGTAACGCGCCTAAAATGTAATAACTGCGGTAACGGCGGTATAAACCTTCATCATCACGCGAGTCGATGAATTCAAAGGCATTAAAATCCGGTTTATCGCCGCTATACACTTCCTTGGTTTTATAACCACCTTGCTGTGCTTTTAACTTATAAACCACTTCGATATGACCAACATCCGACTGGGTAAACCGGCTGCGCGGCACATTCACGCCAGCAGCCGCTAAGCGTTGAAACACGGTTGGCTCGTAATAAGCGTTATAGCGATGCGGATGATTAATCACATGCACATCTGGTCGCGCCCGCTCTAAACAGGCCAGCAACTTATCCTCTTCTTCATGATCAATGGGGTCTTGGCTATAGGTCCAGATCACGTCTGCTTCTTCAATACGTTCATTAACGGAAGCTGAGCAGCGGCGGCAATTTTCATTAATCCAAAATGCGGTTAATGGGCCGAATTTAGGGCCAGTGGGTGAAAAATTGAGTAAGGCAATGTGTACGTCACGTCGCAGCTTTTTGTGGCGATGTTGTCGCATTTGGTTCAATAAGCCCTGACCATAGCCAATGCGATCTGCTGCCACAGGCGTTAAAAACCAAAAATTCTCTAAAAACGTGTCAACTGCTTTGTATTGTGCACGTTTTAAAGTGTGCATAGACAAATCCATGAGCCTGCTCCTATGAGTGGAATACTGTGTATTCGGTGAATAAGCGTAGGTATGCAAGAAAACTTCCTAGTTTATTGCAGAGGATATTCAGCATTTTTACTGTGAATTCAAGCAGCTAGTCGTCGTAAATCACGCTAAAGTTGGCTATACAAAACAATTTAATTTTTAATTAAACAATCTTAACGCCTAGCATAATGCACTTTTTCAGCTTATTTATATTACATATTAAATATTAGCAAAAAAATTAACCTGTTTTGCAACAAATATTAATGCGTAATTAGTTTGCAATTTTAGTAATACATTA
>QKBZ01000039.1 GCA_003245895.1 Beggiatoa sp. | reverse complement strand
GTCCATGATTGTGTTCAACGCTATATCTGGTTTTACAACTACCGCAGATTACACTCTGCTATTGACTACATGACTCCACATCAGAAAAACTTATCTTTTCTAAATGTGGCTTAGATTTTCTACAAAAAAACTTGACCATTACATCTATTGCTGAATTATTTATCCAATATGGTTTGTAGTCTTGTTACAGCTCATTGAGCTATATTCAAAAATGATAAAAGTCTACAAAGGAGGGATATTAACCCGCAAGTGAAACGGTGATTAACCCATGAAATTCTGGCAGCGTGTTCTGCACACTTTATTTTTTAGCCTCTTTGTTTTAGCCTTACACGGTCTTGGCCTGTACTATCTTTGGCCTAACACAAGCACCACTGTCGCCGCCACACCGTCCCCCCATGTTTTTCAAGTGCAATTGATGGCTGCACCTGCGCCGAAACCTGCCGCCAGCACGCAAGCAAGTCTAGCGATTGAAACTGCTCCGCCAGAACCTGTAAAAACCGAATTACCCGTCGCTGCCCCTGTAGTAAAATCAGAGCCTGTTCAGCCAAAGGTTGCGCAAGTCAGTCCGCCCAAACCGGTTAAACCCAAACCAAAGGCTGTTAAGCCTCAAGCTAAACCTATTCAAAAAACAGAAAAGCCTAAGCCTGTTGTCAAACCCGTTTCAAAACCTAAACCTGCACCAGAAGTCCGCCCGCCTACACCGGAGCCAAGTAGCCAACAAACTGCAACTGCTTCTAGTCCAGCGATTGCCCCGCCCAGCACTAACACACCTGCCAGTAGCACTACAACTAAAACGACCTCTGGTAGCAACACAACAAACAGTGGTCAGCAAGCGACACGCAACAATGCGCCAGCCGTAAAAGAAACTGCGCCCATTTTCAACGCCGCCTATTTAAACAACCCACCGCCAAAATACCCACGCTTATCCCGTTTACGCCGAGAGTCCGGCACGGTGAAACTACGTGTGCAAGTTTCTGCGGCAGGTTCGCCCATCACTGTGCAATTGCAACACTCTAGCGGCTCTAGCCGTTTAGACGAGGCGGCAATACAAGCAGTCAAAGGCTGGCGTTTTGTGCCAGCCAAACGTGGCGAGCAAGCGATCAGTGCATGGGTCATCGTACCGATTCAATTTAAGCTTTAGAGGTTTATCACGCCAATGAAGGGCAATACATTTGATTTCGCTAATTTTTTTAATTATGTTCAGCATAATCCCATTGCGTTGGGCATCTTAGCCATTTTGGCCTTTATGTCGTTTTTATCGTGGTATTTAATTTTAAGCAAAAGCGTGCAGTTAGCCGTATTGTCATGGCGTGCTAAACGCTTTAAACGCTTTTTCTGGCAAGCTGCCGATTTGCAAGCAGTCATCGCTGAACTGCAACGACGGGGCGCACGCGATCCCTTTTCCCGCCTAACACAACGCGGCTTAACCGCTGCCTTAAGTCATGACCAAGTGACCGCAAAAGGCTTAGCCAATGTATGCAGCCACAGCGAATTTGTCACCCGCAGCTTACGCCACGGCATCGACGACGAACGGGAGCAATTAAACACAGGTTTAACCATACTCGCCAGCATTGGCAGCATTGCACCTTTTATCGGCTTGCTAGGCACAGTGATTGGCATTTACAGCGCGTTAATGAACATCAGTGCACAAGGCCAAGCCTCACTCGACACCGTGTCAGGGCCTGTAGGCGAAGCCTTGATTATGACCGCGATTGGTTTAGCTGTCGCCATTCCCGCCGTGTTGTTTTATAACACTTTAGTACGCAGCAACCGCCATTTTTTACACCGTTTAGAAACCTTCGCCAATGATTTACACGCTTACTTAAACATGGGCATTCATATCGAGGCACAGAGCTTAAGCCAATTTGCCCAGCAATCGCCTGAGGAAAAAACTGCCGCTGTGAGCAAAATACCGCGTCATACTGAAATTAAAGAGGTGGTGTAATGGCATTTAATCCCTTAGGTGAACGTGACGAAGCACAAGAATTATCGGAAATTAATATTATTCCGCTAGTCGATGTGATGTTAGTGTTATTGATTTTATTCATCATCACCGCGCCTTTATTCACTCCACATGGCTTTAATATCAATTTACCCAAAGCAGATACCACAGCAGTACAGGAAACACCAGATATTATTGCCTTGGCAGTGAAAGCCAATGGGCAAATTTTCTGGCAAGATGAATTGCTCACCACTGAACAGTTATTGCAACGCTTAACTCAATCCGCGCAACAGCCTAAGCAAGCGACGATTCATTTACGTGCGGACGCAGAAACGCAGTATCAGCATATTGCGATGGTGTTGGAGATTGTGAAGCAGAGTGGGATGGAACAGTTGGGGTTTATTACGCAGCCGGAGGGGGTGTTGTAGTGAGTTTCGCTGCATTTTTGCTTTTAACTAACTACACTAAAAGGAAATTTAATGCCTATAGAACATGAATTAAGAGCATTGGCAAAAACGTATTCAGATAAGCTGAGCAAACAGATTGACGCTCGTGTATCAGAAATGGAAAAAGATGATCAATCTCATTTTTTGATCTATCGTGTGCTTGGTGTAACGGTGGATGAAGGGCGGCTAATTGATATTTATCAAAATAAAGGTCGTTTTTTGTATAAATATGCAGGTTCATTTTTAGAAGAAGCTACAAAGCTTTGTTTTAAATGCAAGTTTCCTGATTCTGGTGCTGTCAAAATTCCAAATACTATAGGGCAAAGGCCAAAAACATTTGAAATTGATTGTCTTGTTGATTCAGATGCAATTGAAATTAAATGGCGAGATGCGACAACTGACGGTGATCATATAAACAAAGAGCACACACGCATAAAAGCTATCTCAGCCGCAGGTTTTAAACCAATTAGAGTAATGTTTTATTATCCAAACCGAACGCAAGCAAAGAGAATACAAGATACATTAGAAACGCTGTATAAAGGTATTGGAGGAGAATATTATTGGGGAGATAGTGCATGGGATTATATTTTGAATAAAACAGGACTTGATTTGAAAGCATTACTTGAAAAAATTGCAGCAGAAAATACACAGACATATGAATGATATAATAAATGAAGTACATCTAGGTGATTGTCTAGATACGATGAGAATGATAGGGCAAGAATCAATTGATTTGATTTATCTTGACCCGCCATTTTTTACAGAAAAAAAGCACACGTTAAAAACTAAAGATCGGACTAAAGAGTTTAGTTTTGATGATATATGGGGGTCTGATCTTGCCTATGGCAAATTTTTGTATGAGCGAATCATACTCATGAAAGAAATTTTAAAAAATACCGGTTCTATTTTTGTTCACTGTGATAAAAGTGGTGAACATATCGTGAGAGCGATATTAGATAAGGTCTTTGGTTCAGAATGCTTTCAATCTGAAATTATATGGAGTTATAAAAGATGGTCTAATTCAAAAAAAGGATTACT
>QKBZ01000032.1 GCA_003245895.1 Beggiatoa sp. | reverse complement strand
TTCGGCTTCTGAAGATTCAGCAGATATTTCAGTTGCTGCTTCTTCAGTCATTTTTTCACTAGCAGTTTCTGCTTCAGGCGCAGTTTCAGCTTCTGAAGATTCAGCAGACATTGCAGCCACTGCTTCTTCAACCATTTCTTCACTAGCAGTTTCTGCTTCTGGTGCAGTTTCAGCAGTAGCTTCGGCTTCTTCGGCTTCTGAAGATTCAGCAGATATTTCAGTTGCTGCTTCTTCAGTCATTTTTTCACTAGCAGTTTCTGCTTCAGGCGCAGTTTCAGCTTCTGAAGATTCAGCAGACATTGCAGCCACTGCTTCTTCAACCATTTCTTCACTGACAGTTTCTGCTTCAGGTGCAGTTTCAGCAGTCGCTTCAACTTCTGAAGATTCGGCAGACATTTCAGTAGCCGCTTCTTCAGTCATTTCTTCACTAGCGGTTTCTGCTTCAGGCGCAGTTTCAGCAGTAGCTTCAGCTTCTGAAGATTCAGCAGGCATTTCAGTCGCTGCTTCTTCAGTCATTTCTTCACTAACAGTTTCTGCTTCAGGTGCAGTTTCAGCAGTAGCTTCCATTTCTGAAGACTCAGCAGGCATTTCGCTGGTGGTATCTTCAGCCATTGCTTCTAGTGTTGTTTCAGCAGCAGCTTCCGTTTCTGGCACTTCAGTCTCTGCTGTGGTAGCACTAGGCAATGTTAATATTTGACCTATTTCTAAAGCATAAGGAGGTTCTAAATTATTTTGAGCCGCTATTTCCGCTACGCTGAAGCCAACACGACGTGAAACGCCATATAAACTATCGCCTGGTTGTACGGTGTAATAAGTCATTTCTGAAGATTCAGCGGGTGTCTCAGTAGCTACTTCTTCAGTCATCTCTTCGCTAGTAGTTTCTGTTTCAGGTACAGTTTCGGTAGTTGCTTCAGTTTCTGAAGATTCAACAGGCGTTTCAGTCGCGGTTTCTTCAGTCATTTCTTCGCTAGCAGTTTCTGCTTCAGGCGCAGTTTCAGCAGTAGCTTCCATTTCTGAAGACTCAGCAGGTATTTCAGTAGCCGCTTCTGCAGTCATTTCTTCGCTAGTAGTTTCTGCTTCGGGTGCAGCCTCAGCAGTCGCTTCAGTTTCTGAAGCTTCAGCAGGCATTTCAGTTGCCGCTTCTTCAGTCATTTCTTCACTAGCAGTTTCTGCCTCTGGCGCAGCTTCAGCAGTAGCTTCCGTTTCTGAAGATTCCGCAGGCATTTCAGTAGCCGCTTCTTCAGTCATTTCTTCACTAGCAGTTTCTGCTTCAGGTGCAGTTTCAGCAGTCGCTTCAGTTTCTGAAGACTCGGCAGATATTGCAGCCACTGCTTCTTCAATCATTTCTTCACTGACAGTTTCTGTTTCTGGTGCAGTTTCAACCGTCGCTTCTGTCTCTACTATTTCATCCGTTGCCCCCTCAGTCAAAGCATTACTAACTGCTTCAACCTCTGGATCAGGCATACTCAAAAGTTTATCGGCTTCTCGCGTTAACGAACTGGCTACCTCTGGCGCAACCACAGCAGTATCACTTGATACTTCCTCAGCACCAGGACACACAATGGGTTTACGGCCAGACTGGTGCTGTTTCCAAGCCTCTACATGACGTGCAAACTCCTGCTCAGCCTCGGCAGCACTGATCGTTTTTTGCACCATCTCTGCATCAGGAATCTGTAACCGCGCCCCGACCTGTAAAAACGAACTTGCATTACAAGGCACACTAAACGCTTGCGGATTTAAACGAAAAATCGCCATCATCATCTGAATACGGGACACCGTACTATCAGGACGTGTATTAGACGCAATCGTCCATAAACCTTCGCCCGTACTAATCGGGCCATAAGTCTCCTCCGCCTGTGCAGGCGAAGTCAAAAACAGCGAAACAAACAATAGGGATAACAGTTTTTGCATGGTCAGTACCGGTTGGGTTGGTTGTCGATGTGATGAGACCTGAAAAACACAAAGAATTGTTTTTAGATGAAACGCACCTGAAAACCGTGCGATTTTAATTTGTAATGGTGGTTACTGTAGAAACTATCAAAACCACGCGTTGCATGGCAATAGTGTCAGCGAGTATAACCGAAAATAACGCGATCACCCGAATGGAAAATACAGATTTGCCCAAAAATGCCACATTTGATACAGCATATTTTTACCTTATGAACGGTAAAAAGCTGATTCCTAGTGAGATTTGCTAAAGAATGTTGTAGGCTTTGACCCACTTAAAGTTATACACACTAGGAACGACAGACGCTATGAGTTATCAACCTTCGCCTAAAACAAGCGCATGGCTAGCTGAAAACGGCTTTACCCCAGACGACTGGGCGCAAGAAGATCAATACGGCAACAATGCCATTGCCTGCGCCATCATGCGCAACGAAACTGAAATTGCAGAAGAAATACTGGCCGCAGGTGTTGCAGACATCAACAGCACCAATAAAGATGGCAACAACGCTTTATGGTTCGCCTGCTTCCGCGACAACATCGACATGATTGATCGCCTCGTGGCAGCAAACGTCAATATCGATCATCAAAACGCTGCTGGTGCAACCTGCTTAATGTATGCCTCCTCTGCCAGCAAAACCGCTGTAGTTGAAGCCTTATTAAAACACGGCGCAAACTACCGCTTAAAAAGCCAAGACGACTTTACTGCACTTGACTTTGCAGGCAACAAAGACATTTTAAAACTGTTAAAACCGCTGTTTGCTTAAAGCATACCTGTAGGATCACTGCCATTAAGTTAAGCGATGTTGTAGGTCGGATAAGGCGACAGCCGTCATCCGACATAACACAGTTGAAGCTTGAACCAAGCCACTTGCGGCGGATGATGGCTAACGCCTTATCCGCCCTACAAGACCGTGACAACGCTTAACTTAATGGCCGTGACCTGTAGGATGGGCTGACGAAGGAAGCCCATCGTTTACCGCGCCCTTGATTTAATGGATTGGCGCGATTGATGGGCTTCCTTCGTCAGCCCATCCTACACATTCCCCCCTTCAAACCGCATCCCCAATCCCCCCACACTTATTGTGCAAATGCAATAAAATCACTACAGGTTAAATGAGCGCACCACAGAATTGTGTACAATAGCGTTTTTCATTTTTGGCTAGCGTTGATTTCCCTCTATGGATTATATCGTCACCACTTCTCCTCACACGCATGGTAATAACAGCGTTGCGGCGGTTATGCGCCAAGTTCTCTACGCGTTAATCCCTGGTGCACTCGTTTCCTCATGGTTTTTCGGCTGGGGCGTGTTGATTAACCTCGTGTTAGCATCCGTCACTGCATTCGGTGCAGAGGCCATTATGCTGCGCTTGCGTCAACGACCTGTGCGCCCGTTTTTATTTGACTACAGTGCATTAGTCACCGCGTGTTTATTGGCTTTAGCCCTGCCACCGTTGGTGCCGTGGTGGATGGTGGTGTTAGCAACTGGCTTTGCTATTGTGTTTGCAAAACAGTTATACGGTGGTTTAGGCAATAATCCATTTAACCCTGCGATGGTCAGCTATGCCGTATTATTAGTTTCCTTCCCTGCCGAGATGAGTCGCTGGCCTTCCCCCGCTGACATTGCGGAACACTCGCCAACTTTTCTCGACAGTTTCAGCTTTATTTTCAATGAACACTCATGGGATGGCAGTTTAGATATTGCCGCGTTCACAGGTGCAACACCGTTAGACAGCGTTAAAACGGGTTTAGCACAAAAACTAACTTTAGGTGATATACAAAAACAAAGCTTGTTCAGCACTTGGGTCGCTCACGGCTGGCAATGGGTTAACCTCGCCTTTTTAGTCGGCGGCGTATGGTTACTGTATAAAAAAATCATTACATGGCACATCCCTGTCGGTATGTTAAGTGCCTTAGTATTGCTGTCTAGCATTTTCTACTTCTTAGACAACAGCTTATACTCATCACCTTTATTCCATTTATTCTCCGGTGCTTCCATGTTAGGCGCGTTTTTTATCGCCACTGATCCGGTTAGTGCGGCGACTTCCAACAAAGGCCGTTTTATTTATGCCTTTGGTATTGGTGTATTTGTCTACGTCATCCGCACATGGGGCGGTTATCCTGACGGCATCGCCTTTGCCGTGTTATTAATGAACATGGCAGCACCTGCAATTGATAACTTAACGCAACCGCGCTTATTTGGTCGTTAACGCGAGGATATACCAATGGAAATGAAGCAGTTACTCATTAAAACCATGAGCGCGTTAACCATTGCCGCCGTGATTGGCGCGGCATTAGTAGCAATCACTTATCAAGTCACTCGCGCACAAATTGCCCATAACGAACGAGAAACCTTGTTGCGGGTGTTAAACGAAGTCATGCCACCCAATTTGCACGACAATGAATTATCAGAAGACGTGATTGAAATGGCACACAGCACTTTATTAGGCAGCCCCGAACCGCAAGCCATTTACCGCGCCCGTTTAAACGGTCAACCCAGTGGCGCAGTTTTAAGCACCACTGCACCGAATGGCTACAACGGACGCATTAAATTATTAGTCGGCGTGGATTTAGCAGGCAAAGTGTTAGGGGTGCGCGTGTTATCACATCAAGAAACCCCCGGTTTGGGCGACAACATCGAAGTTAAACGCTCAAATTGGATCAACAGCTTTGCCGGTCACAGCTTAGCGGAAGGCGGTTGGGCAGTGAAACGAGATGGCGGTATGTTTGACCAATTTACTGGCGCGACCATCACCCCGCGTGCGGTAGTGCAAGCAGTGTTTAATACCTTAAAGTTTTATAAACAAAACCGCGATCAAGTGTATCAAGCAGCTCCTGCGGCGGCGCAGTAATTTAGCCATAAGCCTGCACTATGCCCCAGCTTAAACGCTTGCCATATTGGCCAGACAGTCAAGTATATGCCGAACACTTGCGCAACTTAGCTTGGTTTATCTGGCTAGATGGCGGCGGTCATGCCAGTAGTCGTTACGACATTTTAACCGCCTTGCCTTATCAAACCCTGACCACTTGGGGCAAATGTACCGAGTGGCAGCAGCAAGGGCAGTTACAACAATCCGCTGCTGATCCTTTTGCCTTGCTGCAAACTGCACTTGGCGAACCCGTTGCACCTGTTGCCGATTTACCGTTTTGTGGTGGCGCACTAGGTTATTGGGGTTACGATTTAGGCCAACGCTTAGAGCAGTTGCCGTTACGCATTAAACCGGCTGACCCGTTGCCGGATATGGCGATAGGGCTTTATGACTGGGCGGTGATTGTCGATCATCAGCAACAGCAGGCATGGTGGGTACAGCAAGATCGTGCACCTCAGCAAGCGGATGTGTTAGCCAAGCTATATCAGCAATTAAACTGCACACAAGCTCGCACCGCGCCAGCCTTGCCTTTATTACGCTTGCAAGCTGCCTTGCAAAGCAACCTCACTGCCGCTGCTTATCGACAGCAAATTGCCCACATTCAACATTACATCCGCGAAGGTGATTGTTATCAAGTCAACTTTGCTCAACGCTTTCACGCACCTGTTACGGGGCATGCTTGGGCAACTTATTTGCAATTGCGTCAAGGTAGCCCCGCACCTTATGGCGCGTGGTTGCAACTGCCGTGGGGCAATGTATTAAGCAATTCACCCGAGCAATTTTTACAGATTGATGCCACAGGCGCAGTTAGCACTCAGCCGATTAAAGGCACACGTCCACGCGCTTTAGACCCACAACAAGATGCGGCTTTAGCGACTGAATTGATGAACAGCGCAAAAGATCGCGCTGAAAACGTGATGATTGTGGATTTATTGCGCAATGATTTAAGCAAAAGCTGCGCATTGCACAGCGTGCAAGTGCCGCATTTATGCGAATTACACAGTTTTGCCACGGTGCATCATTTAATCAGCACTGTCACAGGGCAGTTAACAACGCAAGCGACAGCCTTAAGTGCCTTAAAAGCCTGTTTCCCTGGTGGCTCGATTACGGGTGCACCCAAAGTGCGGGCGATGCAAATCATTGAAGAATTAGAACCACATCGACGCGGTTTATACTGTGGCAGCATTGGTTATATCAGCTTTGACGGGCAGTCTACGACGAACATTGCTATTCGCACCTTAATTCATCAACAAAAAAACGTGCGTTTTTGGGCAGGTGGTGGTATAGTTATTGATTCTGAAGCAGGTGTTGAATATCAAGAGACTTTTGATAAAGCAGCGGCCTTCTTACAGGTGCTAGGAGTCGGTTAAACCACTTTGCTAAGTTTTTTCACAAAAGTGTAAAAAAAAGCTTGCACAGTTTTTAAAACCTCTCTATAATGCACGCTTTCCTTATTGATGAAGTTGATAAGGATTCACAATTAAGTGTCCCCTTCGTCTAGTGGTTAGGACATCGCCCTTTCACGGCGGTAACAGGGGTTCGAGTCCCCTAGGGGACGCCATCTTTTCATGGCGTTATGGATACTTAAATGTGAACTAAGTGTTAGTTTTAGCACTTATGTCAACGAATCTGACGGGGCTATAGCTCAGCTGGGAGAGCGCTACAATGGCATTGTAGAGGTCGGCGGTTCGATCCCGCCTAGCTCCACCACTCTAGTAGTGGTACAAGACTTATTCTTATAAGTCCCCTTCGTCTAGTGGCCTAGGACACCGCCCTTTCACGGCGGTAACAGGGGTTCGAACCCCCTAGGGGACGCCATTTCCTTAGCTTGTTTCCAAGCGCAGTTAAATATTATCTGTATTTAAATAGTTTGATAGCAAATAGATATTTGCTTTTTCGGCTATTTTTTTCCTATTAAATCCATACAAAATCAGCCTGCAACGACGCTCCCAACGCAAAACAGCGCGTGGTTGAACTCGTCAAAAAACGCACTGTTTGTTCCTAGCTTGCTAGTCACTGCCATTAAGTTAAAGACATGTACGCTTGTAGGGTGTGCGAAATCCCACAGGGTATGCTGTTTGATAATCCGTTGTCGTTGGTGTGGGATTTTGCCCACCAAGCTCCACACGGTGGGCAAAACGCCGATAAAGGCCAGAAACAACCCAAGCTTCTCGGCGGCGTTTCGCACACCCTACATTAGCGTTTTGCGTAACGTGAGGTTCTAACATCATGCAGACTTCTCCGCGTTCGCACCGCAAAAGGACGCGGCGCAAACCCTACAACGACCTTAACTTAATGGCAGTGAGCTTGTTGGTAGGTTGGATAAGGCGTCATCCGACATCAAAGCTAATCCTCAGTTTAAAACAGCTATCACCCCGCCTGCTCAGCCAAACACAAGGCCAAAGCATGATCCCACGCAGGCAATTGCACGCCAAACTGTTGCAACAACTTATCGTTATTCAACACTGAATACGCAGGCCGCGCCGCAGGCGTTGGATATTCCGCTGTAGTAATCGGATGCACGATTGGCTGGCGTTCACCGGCAGCAATAATGGTTTGCGCAAAACCGTGCCAGTTGGTTTCGCCTGCGCAAGTTAAATGGTAAATACCGCTTAATGTTTGCCAGTCTGCTTTTAACTGCGGGGAAATCAATTGGCTTAACACTTGTGCAGTACCTTCGGCAATACAACGACTCCATGTCGGCGCACCCCATTGATCTGCCACTACGCGCAACTCGTCACGCTCACGCGCTAAGCGTTGCATAGTAAGTAAGAAGTTTTTGCCGCGCGCGCCATAAACCCATGCAGTACGGAAAATAAGCGACGCGCCATCAACTGCCATCACGCCTTGTTCACCGGCTAATTTAGTCGCGCCATATACGCCCAGTGGTTTCACTGGATCAGTTTCCACGTAAGGTGTTTGTGCAGAGCCGTCAAACACATAATCAGTTGAATAATGGATAAATAAGGCGTTACGCGCTTTGGCTAATTCCGCTAATACGGCAGGTGCTTCTGCATTGACTAAACGGGCGGCTTCAGTTTCTTCTTCCGCTTTATCAACCGCAGTATAAGCAGAGGCGTTGACGATAATGCTCGGCTGTACCGCGTTCACCACTTGGCGTAGTGAGTCCATATCGGTGAAATCGGCTTGCACCATGCCTTGTGCGGGTGTGCGAGCGGCACAGACCACGATGCCTAATGGGGCTAAACAGCGTTGCAATTCCCAGCCGACTTGACCTGATGGGCCGAATAATAAAATAGTGTGTTGTTTCATAACGCGCCTTATAAGTCTTTTAAGAAAGGTGCCGCTGCATCTTTGGCGGATAAGGTCGGCGTAGTGATAGGCCATGTAATGCCCACATCAGGATCATCCCAACGTAAGCTGCCTTCGTCTTCAGGATGATAATAATCAGTGCATTTGTAATGAAAATCAGCGGTTTCTGAAATCACGCAGAAGCCGTGTGCAAAACCGGGTGGGACATAGAATTGTTGATGGCTGTCAGCGGTTAAGGTTACGCCAACCCATTTGCCAAAAGTGGGTGAGTCTTTGCGCAAGTCTACCGCGACATCAAACACAATACCGCTAGTGACGTGGACTAATTTGCCTTGTGGGTATTGTTTTTGGAAATGCAGGCCGCGTAACACGCCTTTTGCTGAGCGTGAATGATTGTCTTGCACAAAGCGTTCAGGTAAACCAATTTCGGCATAACGCTGGTCTTGATAGCTTTCTAAGAAAAAACCCCGTTCATCGCCGAATACTTTTGGCTGAATTAACACCACTTCTGGGATTGCGGTAGGAATGACTTTCATAATAGCAACTCTGGTTGGTGGGAAGTTTGTAGGATGTTTTGCCACGATGTAGGGTGGAATAGCGTAGCGTATTCCACCATGAATCTCTGTAAGTAGCAAAGTAAATGCAGATAACAAGCCTCATGGTGGAATACGGCTTGCGCCTATTCCACCCTACAACTTAACGATCATAAGTCAGCAAATAATTTAAATACTCGCCATAGCCATTTTTGCTCAACGGTACTGCCAAGGCCGCCAACTGCTCATCATTGATAAAGCCTTTGCGCCATGCAATTTCCTCAGGACAAGCGATTTTTAAACCTTGGCGTTTTTCCACTGTTTCGACAAATAAAGCAGCCTCTAACAAGGAGTCATGCGTGCCGGTGTCTAACCATGCGAAGCCACGACCTAAACGCTCCACATTCAAGGTGCCGCGTTCTAAATAAGCGTTATTCACATCGGTGATTTCTAACTCGCCGCGTGGCGAGGGTTTCACCGCCTGCGCAATGTCGATCACGTCATTGTCGTAGAAATATAAACCCGTGACAGCATAATGCGATTTCGGTTGCTTAGGTTTCTCGACCAAACTTAAGGCGCGTCCTTCCTTGTCAAACTCAACTACGCCATAACGCTCAGGATCACGCACAGGATAGGCGAACACGGTCGCACCGGTTGCACGACTAGAAGCGCTCTGTAACTGACGTTGGAAAGACTGACCGTAAAAAATATTGTCGCCTAAGATTAAGGCGCAAGAATCTGAGCCGATAAACGCTTTACCAATAATAAAGGCTTGTGCTAAACCATCAGGTGAAGGCTGCACCGCGTAGCTTAAATTTAAACCCCATTGGCTGCCGTCTTTTAATAATTCCTGAAAACGCGGGGTGTCTGTCGGTGTAGAGATGATTAAGATGTCTCGAATATCCGCTAACATTAAAGTGGTCAACGGATAATAAATCATCGGTTTATCGTAAACTGGCAATAACTGTTTAGACACCACTTGTGTGATGGGATGCAAGCGTGTGCCGGAGCCGCCCGCTAAAATAATACCTTTCATGTCTCTGCTTCCTTATCGAGATTAACTAGACAAGCCTAAGCGCTCACCGCGATAACTGCCGTCTTGAATGCGCTGCCACCATTCTTTGTTGTTTAAGTACCATTCCACCGTTTGCCGTAAACCGGTTTCAAAGGTTTCCGCAGGCGACCAACCTAACTCGCGCTGAATCTTGCTTGCGTCGATGGCATAGCGCAAATCATGACCCGGCCGGTCGGTGACGAATTCGATTAACTGGCGATGCGGCGCGTGTGGCGAGTCGGGCAGCAGTTGATCTAACAGATCACATAAAGTGTGAACTACATCTAAATTGGTTTTTTCATTATGCCCGCCGATGTTGTAAGTCTCGCCGACTTTACCTTGTGTTAATACGAGGCATAAAGCACGCGCGTGGTCATCGACAAATAACCAATCCCGAATATTTTCCCCTTTACCATAAACAGGCAATTTTTTACCGCTTAAAGCATTCAAAATCATCAACGGGATTAATTTTTCAGGGAATTGATAAGGGCCATAGTTGTTAGAACAATTGGTGGTCACAACCGGCAATTTAAACGTGTGATGCCATGCACGCACTAAGTGATCAGAACTGGCTTTGCTGGCGGAGTAAGGTGAGTTAGGCTGATACGCCGTGGTTTCCATAAATAAACCGGTTTCGCCTAAAGTGCCATACACTTCGTCAGTTGAAATGTGATGGAAGCGGAATTGTTGTTGTGCTTCAGGCGATAAGTTTAACCAGTAGTCGCGTGCCGCTTCTAACAGCGTATAAGTGCCGACAATGTTAGTCTCGATGAATTCTTTAGGGCCATCGATGGAGCGATCAACGTGCGATTCAGCGGCTAAGTGCATCACTGCTTCAGGTTGAAACTCGTTAAAACACTGTTTAACGCCTTCTGCGTCGCAAATATCGACTTGGGCAAATTGATAACGTGGCGAGTCGGAAACAGTGGCGAGCGATTCTAAATTACCGGCATAAGTCAATTTATCAACATTTAACACCTGATGTTCTGTATTTTGGATTAAATGCCGAATCACAGCGGAGCCGATAAAGCCCGCGCCGCCTGTCACCATGATTTTTAAATTATTCATAATATCTGTGTGTTGGGCTGAGATTAATTAAAAAAGTTGCGTTTGCAAAATAGGCTCATTATATGCTGAATACCCGCAGCACTTAAACGGAGGTGGGCAAAACGCCGATTAAGGTCGAAGACAAAACCAGCCCCTCGGCGGCGTTTCGCACACCCTACATCATCATTTTGCGCGGTTTCTTGTTATGCTAAACCCTTGGTTTAGATTGTCATCATTAGGTTAATTATTATGACGTTTCCCAGCTTACAGTGTATCGAATCATTGCCAGAGGGCTTATTAAACTATCAAGCCCATGAGTTATATCAGGTTTTACCTGCACCGACTTTACTACATTTAACCGGCACGTTAACGCGCCCGCTATTTATCTCGGTGTTGTTGCATGGCAATGAAACTTCGGGTTGGGAAGCAATTAAACAAATTTTGTACCATTATCAGCGCAGTGGTTTACCGCGCAGTTTATCGATTTTTATTGGCAATATTGAGGCAGCGCGTTACCGACAACGCCATTTACCCGAACAGCCCGACTATAACCGCGTCTGGCCTAGCGGTCGTGACACTGATTGTGCAGAAGGGCAGATTATGCGGCAAGTGGTGGATGAGATGGCACGGCGCAACGTATTTGCTAGCGTTGATATTCATAATAACACTGGCTTTAATCCGCATTATGCAGCTCTTAATTGTTTAGACACTGAATTTTTAAATTTAGCGCATTTGTTTAGCCGAACCGTGATGTATTTCCGCCAACCGACTGGCGTTCAGTCGATGGCAATGGCAAATTTATGCCCCGCTGTAACTTTGGAATGTGGACAGGCTAGCAATCCCGCAGGCGCACAACATGCCGCCCAATTTGTCGATACTTGCTTGAATTTGGCACACATCCCCACTTTAGCCAATCATCACGAGTTAGATTTATTCCACACGGTGGCGGTAGTGAATATGTTAGAAGGTGTGTCCTTTAGCTTTAGCGATCCACATGCTGATTTACTGTTACCACCACATTTAGACCGCTTAAATTTCCATGAACAACCGGCAGGTACGCGCTTGGGTAAAGTGAAAAGCGCGGATAAACCGTTGTTAAGGGTGCGTGATGAGAATGGGGCAGAGGTTAGCCGCGAGTATTTTGCGATTCACGATGGCGAGTTGTGTACCACGCGCCCGCTGATGCCGTCTATGTTGACGTTGGATGAGACGATTATTGGGCAGGATTGTTTTTGTTATTTGATGGAAAGGGTTATCTTGGAGAAGAAGAATTAAATAGTATTCGATAAATTCTTTAAAATAGTTATTTGTAAAGAATTTATCGAATTTTTATAAATCTAGTAGCAACAAAAAACTATTTTGCTAACACAAACTCGCTGATTGCTTTATTAAAAGATACAATATCAAAACTGCCACGTATCTCAAATCTAATTTTTCCTATAGAGCTGATATATATTTCAAGCTCACAATCTAAATCCAATGTTCCCGCTGTTTCAATTGAAAATGTTTGAATTTTACTATATGGGATCGACGTATAATCAACTTTTTTCCCTGTAAATCCTTGTACATTTGCTGCAATAATTCGCTTGTTTGTAAATACAAGTTGATCTCTAACAGTTTGAAAAACACGTAAAATATTCTCATTATCTATCAAAAATAAATTAATAGGCGTTAACATCTTAGCGTTATCAATAGGACTTAGTTTGAAAACAGCACTTTTTTGAAAATCGATCATGCAATATTCCTTGTGATACGGAGTAGTTATTCAGGGCAAATCAATATCACAAGGGTCATAAAAAGGCAACTCAATTTTTTCACAAACCGCTTTCATTTTCTTTAAGTTTTCTCCTCGCTTTCTACCACCATCTGAGGTCACTAAAATAACTTGTTTTTGTAGTGCATTCGTTAATTGCACTGCGGTAGCAATATGCAGGGCATCATTAGCACCTAATTGAATCGTTGGTGCATGAGCATGTAATAACTGATCCGCGATGGAAAAAACAGTGTGTATATCTTGTGTTAGTGTCAAACAGAATAAAGCTCTCTCACTGTTTGCAATATCATGCTTAACCCTTTGTAAAATCTGCTCAACGTGTTTACGCTTAACACGTTTTTGATCGCGTTGCTCCTTACTGCGTAGCAATTGCATAACCTTATCAGTGAATTCAAGTTTAGTTAAATGAGATACCCAGATTTTATGGCTTTCATCATTGACTAATTGATCAATCTCAGCAGTACCTACTTCATTAATATAGTATTTATAGACAGCATTTGTATCCAG
>QKBZ01000286.1 GCA_003245895.1 Beggiatoa sp. | reverse complement strand
CTAGGCTTTTAGGTATGTAATAACCATAAACTCAGTAAATGATTACGTCTAGTGAGTGATAAAACATCAAATTTTTTTATTGAATGAAAGTGTAATAAACACGCGAATAATTGCAATATTTTGAGTTTTTTTAATTTTTACTCTTAACAGAACCCTCACCAAAGTTACAACGGTGTTATTGACTCACTTTGGTAGTTGAGATATTTTCTAACTTCTATTTAAACTACGTTTAGAGCCAATGAATTACAAGCAACACTTAAAGAAAAAATCAAGTTTTCTTAACAAGCGAGGCGAGTATGATCGGTTCTTGTTTAAGAATCGTTCCACCGACAATACGGTGAAATCGCAAGCTGAACGTGTGTTAGAGTTGCCCCCACAACTGGGTCAATATCACTATGACGTGCAGCAAGGTGTACAAACAGCCAGCCAAGGACGCTCGCGAGTGCGTATCGTGATCTTGGCGACGTGTTGTGCATTGTCCTTAATGTGGTGGTTAAGCACTAATTCACGGGCTTATTACGAAGACTTACCGAATATTTTAAGCTCCGGCGGTACGCCTGCTGATGCGCTCAGAGGTTTAGGCTTAAGCGAAGGTGAAAGCCTTGATGCCTTGCCAACACCTGATAGCTTTGTCGAGTTATTAGAAAGCCCTAGCGAGCGTTTTTCTGATGTAGACCCAGAGCTGGATATCGAAACCGATACTGCCTTGTTAGACCCTATTAATGGCGTGTTATTGGACGATAATGCAGAAGCAGAATTTTCACCGTGGCTAAATGTCAGTGTGGGTAGTGGCGACACCTTATCCACCATTTTTGAGCGCCATGCGTTAAACAAAACCCAGTTATATCAGTTACTGGCTTCTGGTGAATACAGCAAACGCTTAGAACGCCTAAGACCTGATCAAACCTTACGCATTAAACGCGACGAAGAAGGTAACTTAGAAGATATTATTTTAGTGCTCGATTTTGAGCAGGAATTGCATATCTTCCGCAAAGACGGTCAATTTGAGCAAGAAATCCGTCAGCGTGAAATTGACAACCGCTTAGTGTATGTACACGGCTGTGTTGAAAGTTCACTGTATATTGATGGACAAGCCGCAGGCTTGATGAACCACCAAGTTTTAGAACTGAAAAACATCTTCCGCAATGATTTTGGCCTGCGCAATCTGCAAAAAGGCGATCATTTCAGCGTTGTATTCCAAGAATATACCTTTGAAGGCGAAAAAGAGACGGGCGACATTTTAGCCGCCGAATTCGTGCATGATGGCAAAACCTATCAAGCAGTTCGCTTAACGGATAACAACGGACAACGCGCCGAATACTATAACCCCACAAAACAAGGTCAAGAAGCCTTTGGCAAATTAACTGGCCAGCTCAACAATAAGTGCGAAGTGCGTCAAAGTGCTTTAGCCAATGAAGCTGCACCTGTTACCTTAGGCAAAACCAAACTCGCGTGGCAAGCTGATCCTGATAGCAAGCAAAGCGTTTTCGTCAACACTGATGATGAAACCGAAACTGACTTGTTAAGCTGGATTCAGCCTGATATTGACAAGCCTAAGCAGCCTAAACCTGAACCGGTTGTGATCGTTGCTGAAAAACCGAAAGCACCGAAAAAATCGAATAATAATCGCGCTGCGACAAATACTAAAAACACTGAAAAGAAACGCACTGCGAAAGCCGATCCAAATCGTGGCAACCGTCAAACCCAGCCTAAGTTAGTGTCCCGCCCTGCGCGCGAATGGTCGCCTGTTGATCCTTTACCCAGTGATCGTGCCAGCATTGTGTTAGCCAGTGCACACAGCTTATTGGGCACACCTTATAAATACGGTGGTACTTCACCGTCAACAGGCTTTGATTGCAGCGGTTTCGTGTTGTACAACATGCGCAAAGCAGGGGTTAAAGTGCCACGTACTGCGCGTGAGCAATTTGCCCGCACCACACCTGTCTCGCGTGCGAACTTAAAACCCGGTGATTTAGTATTCTTCCGCGTGCGTCATCGCTATGTGGATCACGTAGGGATTTACATTGGTAACGACGAGTTTATTCACGCAGAATCAAGCCGTAAACCAGTGACCATCACCAGTTTATCGAATCCGTTCTACCGTAAATATTTCGTAGGTGGAGGTCGCAGTGGTGGTTAAGCAATGGTTTAGTGTAGGTTTAGCCGCCTTACTGTGTTGTGTAAGTGTACTTGTGCAAGCAAAAGAAACAGTAACGGTGGTCGGCGTTGGTGACATTATGTTAGGCACTGACTACCCCTATGAAGATTTGCCTGCCAATCAAGGTCGTGATTTGATGACCGATGTGCATGCAACCTTAAAAGCAGCCGACCTGACTTTTGGTAACTTAGAAGGCACTATCCTCAATGGTGGCACTAGTTCTAAAGGGGGCTGTAAAAACTGTTTTGCCTTCCGCATGCCAGAGTATTTAGCCGATTTATTACCGGCAGCAGGCTTTGATGTGATGAGTGTGGCGAATAACCATGCCCGTGATTTTGGCGTGTCTGGCGCGGAAAACACACAACGCATGTTAAGCCAACTAGGTATCGAGTACGCAGGCCCTGCTAACCGTCCTGCTGTTTCCTTTGTACGTGATGGCGTGCGCTATGGTTTCGCCGCTTTTGCGCCAAACCAAGGTATGGCTGATTTCCGTGATGTAGCCGGTGCACAAGCGATTGTGCGTCAATTAGCGGCTGACAATGATATTGTGATTGTCTCATTTCACGGTGGCGCAGAAGGCAAGGCGCATCAGCATGTGACACGCAAGTCTGAAACCTTTTATGGTGAAAATCGCGGCAATGTGTATGAATTTGCCCACGCGGTGATTGATGCCGGTGCCGATATTGTATTTGGGCATGGCCCGCACGTAAGCCGTGCAGTGGAAGTGTATAAAAACCGCTTTATCTCATATAGCTTGGGCAACTTCTGCACGTATGGCCCCTTCAATTTAAAAGGGCCTAACGGCGTTGCGCCTATCATGGCGGTTAAGGTTAATGCGGCAGATGGACAATTCATCGAAGCGCAATTGACTTCGACACGTCAGGAAAAGCGCGGTCGAGTGTTATTAGATAGCTCACAACAAGCCTTAGCCTTGGTGCGTCAATTAACGCAAGCGGATTTTCCAGAGCAACGGTTAAACTTTAGTAAATCAGGATTGATTACCTTAGCACCTTAAGCGTTTTCAATGCTGTGAAAAAAGCCTGAATGCTGGTTGGCATTCAGGCTTTTTTTTGTGTTTGTGAATTGTCGTAGGGTGGAATAGGCGTAAGCCGTATTCCACCATAAAACTCTGCAAAAAGCTGAGCAAAAACAGATTATAAGCTGTATGGCGACCTGAGTTCGGTGAAATATTTGTTGTAAAAACAAGTGCTCACTCGTTCCCATCGTCCCGATGGGAACGAGAAGTACATTGTTTTTACAACAAATATTTCG
>QKBZ01000165.1 GCA_003245895.1 Beggiatoa sp. | reverse complement strand
ATCTACCGTTTATGGTAAAAAGGAGTTTGTTAGAGATGCTTTAACTATTTACCCTTCTCATAGTAGTTGTCCTTGGCGTGTAACAAGTGATCAAGATTGGTTAAAAGTTATTTCTGATACCAATAATATTGGAATAAACACTATCACTTACCTTGTAGATATGAATGATACGGGATTGACACGTTATGCATCACTTTCAGTGGAAGGACAAATTTTTCATGTAGAGCAAGGTATTTATGAAACAGGTAATACTGCTTCAGAAGCCAATTGTTTCAATCACTACAGTTATAATCCTGTTTTAAATACAGATGCAGCTTCTACGAATAATACAGTCGCTTATCCTACTACTGGTGGTTCAGGAAGTATTTCTTTAGATATACCTGATGATAATTGCTCATGGATGATGTCAGTAACAAGCAATCAAGATTGGTTGAGCATTGACTCTGGTACTGACCCAAGCAATAGTACAGTTCAATATTTTGTTCAAGCTAATACGACAACAGAGCCACGCAAAGCAGAAATTTATCTTGCTAATACTGGAGAAAGTATTGAGATTATTCAGGCGAGTTCTGGAAATCAATTCCCAGTAGCCTCTTTATCTACTTCAAAAGAACAAACCATTGATAGTGACTCTGACCAAGTCTTTATTGATATTCACTGGGATGCATCTGTTTCTTTTGATCCAGACGGAGAGATTGTGCAATATGTCACCATGCTTGAAAAAAAGATTGACGAAATTCCACAGTATATTGGCTTTCCGGAAGAAAAAATATACAGCAAAACTGAATTAGAATCTCTGGGTTTTGCAGGGGATGAGCAATGTACAACATACACCCATTTGACTACTCACTGTCTATTCACACTAAAAGTCATTGATAATGATGGCTTAATTTCAGAAGTAAGCCAAGAATATGTATTTGTGCCTGAAGAAGACACTAGCAGTGAACAGGAATCCAATACTGGAGAAAACACAGATAACGACCCTAGCACTGAACAAGAAGACACTGCTGATGAGCAAAGTTCTGGTACAGAGCAAGAAGAGACTATTAACGACTCAGATTTGGATGCTACGTCAGATTTTGACAATGAACAAGAAGATGCTGTTAGTGAACCGGAATCAAACACGGAGCAGGAAGATTCTGATATAGAGCAAGAAAGCACTAATGACGAGCAGCAAACTGATATAACTAAGGCAGTACTTAACTTTGAAGAAGAAACGGTGTTATTACCAACATTGATAGTTGAAAACCAGCTATTCCAAGTCACTTTGTGTTGGACAGGCAATAACTTAAGTTTTGTCGTGTGTGGTATTGAAGAGTCAATAGGTAACTTTGAAGATGAAGGTAATAGTGTACTTCAACTGGATACTGAAACATTGCATATTCCGTTACTAGAAGGTCAAGCAGGTGAAACAGTGAAATTTGAAGTTGATATGCAGCTCTATTTCTTGCCTGATTTCCAAATTGGTGCTGATGTAATTAATCTTGTGCCTATTTTGTAAGCCATAAAATCCATAGCTGACGTACTGTAAAATTAAAGTACGTCAGCTATACATAGCAGTTTTATAAAGCTGATGCCCCGCCAAATTGAAATGCCTCAGATACTTGTCTCCCCCCCCCACACGAACCATTAGCCAGCCCGCCCGATAACCGTTAAAATTGCTCCCCATTAAGACACATTGATGCAAGGGGACGGGGCTAGGCTAGCCTCAACACACCATGACAGACAACACCACAGCACATAACCCGCTACAACCGAAATTCACCAGTCGCGCAGGGCATAAACAACACTGGTCGCGCTTGCACGGTAGCAGCTTAGCACTCACCTTAAGTCGTTTAGCGACTGAACAAAAGCAAGTGTTAATCGTGTTAACGCCTGACACGCTCAGCGCGCAACATCTGGTAGAAGAAATTCGTTTTTATGCCGGTGAACAATTGCCGTTGCTGAATTTTCCTGACTGGGAAACCTTGCCTTATGATGTGTTCTCCCCGCATCAAGATATTATCTCCGAACGCCTCACCACCTTATACCAACTGCCACAGCTTCAACACGGCTTATTAGTGTTGCCCGTCACCACGTTAATGCACCGCCTGCCGCCGTTTAACTATGTGCAAGGCAATGCGCTGTTAGTAGAAAAAGGCCAACGCTTAAACCTTGATCAGCTACGGCAGCAATTAGAGCGCAGTGGTTATCGTTGTGTGTCGCAAGTGGTGGAGCATGGCGAATTTGCGGTGCGCGGTAGTTTGCTCGATTTATTCCCGATGGGCAGTGCTGTGCCGTATCGTATTGATTTATTTGATGATGAAATCGACAGCTTGCGCAGTTTTGACCCTGAAACCCAACGCTCGCACGACACAGTAGACAACATTCATTTACTGCCCGCGCGTGAATTTCCGCTAACAGAAGAAGCGATTAACCATTTTCGCACCCAGTGGCGTAGCCGTTTTAATGGCGACCCGCGCCGCGCCTCGGTGTATCAAGATGTCAGCAGCGGTTTAGCTCCGGCAGGGGTGGAATATTACTTACCGCTGTTTTTTGAACAAACACAGATTTTATTTGATTACTTGCCGAAAAATAGCGTGATTTGCACAGTAGATAATGTGTTAGAAACCGCTGAGCATTTTTGGCAAGAGGCGAACCAGCGTTACGAGCAATTGCGCCACGACATCGAACGTCCATTGCTGCCGCCTGCGGAATTATTTTTACAAGCCAATGAAGTGTTCGCTGCTTTCCGCGCCTATCCGCATTTAAGCACCACCCAGCAAGCACGTAATGATGGCGTGTTGTTTTCTACCGAAGAACCGCCCGCCTTGCCGGTCGAAGCGCGTAGCCAGCAACCGCTCGCCGCGTTACAACAGTTTTTAAACGAGTTTCAAGGCCGTGTCTTAATCGCGGCGGAAACGACAGGGCGACGCGAGTCAATTTTAGAATTGTTGCGCACGCATGGCTTAAAGCCGACTGTGGTAGACGATTGGGCAAGTTTTTTAGCCAGTAAAAAACCGTTTTGCTTAACGGTCGCGCCTTTAGAACGCGGCTTATATTTAACCGATCCGCCGCTGGCCTTAATCAGCGAAACCCAGTTATTTGGCGAGCGTGTTAACCAACGCCGTCGACGTACTAAAACCAGTCAGCGTGATACTGACAGCGTTGTCCGTAACTTAACTGAATTGACGATTGGCGCACCGGTTGTGCATGAAGAACACGGGGTTGGGCGTTATTGCGGTTTAGTGACTTTGGAGTTAAACGGCTTTCCGGCGGAATATTTACATTTAGAATATGCCAACCAAGATAAGTTATATGTGCCAGTCGGTGCGCTGCATTTAATCAGCCGCTTTACCGGCGTTGATCCCGAACACGCGCCTTTGCATCGCCTCGGCAGCGGACAATGGGAAAAAGCCCGACGCAAAGCCGCGCAGAAAGTCTGCGACGTGGC
>QKBZ01000092.1 GCA_003245895.1 Beggiatoa sp. | reverse complement strand
TCTAAACGAGCATCTCCAAAATTGACGGTTTTTACTTCCTCATTTACCCAGCTCATACTTCCCCCCTTTACTTTGCTTGTGACCTTATGGTGATATTAGGTCACAAGCTGATATATGTATAAGGGGGAGTCGGGACGATGGGAATGCATACTGTGTCGCTCCAGCGGCACGTTTAGTCGTCTAAACTGTCGTTGGAGCTTGATTCGCGCCGCTGGAGCGACGCGGCATGCATTCCCACCAAAATGGTGGGAACGAGAAGCTCTTGTTTTTAATATAAAATCCCCTCACTCCCTACGCCCCTGTCCCTTCCAAATCGACACCAACACCCACAACCCGCCAACCATCGCGCCTAAACTCAACAACTCAAACAGCGGAATCCCAAAGACGCGCGTTTTATTCTCCGAAGCCACCACGACTGAAGTGCCAATAATTAACGCTGAGGTAACAAAACTGACTGCAAGGCGACTGGCTGCGCGATCTAAGCGGTCGGCAAAATCTGCTAATTCATCAATAGAAACACGATGTTGTAGCGAGCCAGTACGCATAGAGCGGATAAAACGGCGTAAATCGCGGGGCAGTTCCAACATCAGCAAAGAGCTATCTTGCAATGCCCGTTGTGTGCGTTTCCATAAGGCGCGAGGTGCATAACGCTGTAAAAATAACTGCCGCAACATTGGGCGGGCTTGTTCGACTAAATCAAATTCGGGGTCGAGTTGGCGGCCTAAGGATTCTAAAGAAATGAATACCTTAATCATCATCGCTAGGTCTGCCGGTAAGCTGAGGTGATTTCGGCGCAGCAAGGCAATTAAGTCGCTAAACACTTGCGACATTTTTAATTGCTGTAAAGGCACGCTGTGGTATTTGTCTAAAAAGGTTTCTAAATCAATCGCTAAGTAATCTTCGTTAATATCCTCATTGGGCGACCAATCCAATAAAATATCGACCACAGACTCCGTGTGTCGTTCCGTTAAGCCCCACAGTAAATCAATAAGTTGATGTCTGCGCCGCGTCGAAACCTGTCCTACCATGCCCCAGTCAATGAAAGCAATACGTTGATCATGCAAGTAAAATAAATTACCAGGGTGGGGATCAGCATGAAAAAAGCCGTCGCGGATCACCATGTTAAACACGGCACTCGCGCCCCGCTTAGCAATTTCTCGGCGATTTAAGCCCAGTGCATCTAACATGGCCACGTTACGACCGGCAATGCCATCAATATAAGCCTGCACATTCATGCGCTCACACGTCCATTGCCAATACACACGCGGGATCACAATATGCGGATCATCGGCTAAATTAGCGGCAACCCGCTCCGCGTTACGGCATTCACTGGCTAAATCGAGTTCACGCCGCAAGGAATGCGCAAAATGCTGCATGATTTCCTTAAATTGGTACACACGCAGGTTAGGCAAACGGGTTTCGGTTAACTCAGCTAACTGCATTAACAAACGTAAATCCGCTTCCATCACTGGTTGGATATGCGGGCGGCGCACTTTGACAATCACCCAACTGCCATCTTGCAATTGAGCGCGGTAGGCTTGGGCAATGGAGGCGGAGCCGACGGGGGTGGGATCAAATGAGGCAAATACTTGTTCTAAGGGCTGTCCTAAATCCGCTTCCATCTGCCCGCGTAACTGTTCAAAAGGCAAAGGCGGGACGTGATGTTGCAATTTTTCAAATTCGGCAATCCATGCAGGGCTAAACACATCAACCCGCGTTGCCATGATCTGACCAAGTTTGATAAAAGTCGGCCCTAGCTGCTCTAACGCTTTGCGCACGCGCTGCGGTGGTTGCAAGCCAACAAATTCCGCTGATGCTTGCCAATCGAGCACTCGCCCTGCTCGCTGTAACATTTCGCCCATGTCTAAACGGCGCACCATGTCGCCAAAGCCATAACGAATTAACACCGAGGCGATGTCGTATAAGCGGCCTAAATCGCGGGTCGCTTTTAAGGTTTCCCAAACCATGTTAATACCTTGTCTGGATTAGAAAAAATGCAAGCACAATAACTGTAAATAGATTGGGCATTATGTAGTTGTATTTTTTAGGATTGGCTTCGTACTTCAGCCCATCTTACACGCATTGCTATTCTTAACTCTCGTCTGTTTTGCTTTAGAATAGGCGTAGCACGCTAGGGCTTAATAAAACACCATTAATAAGATAATACAGTGATATGAAAACCCACCATAAAGACCTGTTTATTTCCTACGGTTGCCGTGAAAGTTTAAATTTTGTGGCGAGTTTGCATCAACGCTTGAAGCTTGCTAGTGAAGATAGAGAAAAACGTGATGCAATACTCAAGTCTTTAGCGCGTGATAGCATCACTATATGGCAGCATGAAGCGGCGCGAGGCTTGCAATGTATCGATTTTACAGACAATAAAAGTCAACAAGATTATAAAGACACTATCGCTGATATTTTAAATATCTTGCATCAAGAAACCACTTATTACAAACATCACAAAATATTATTAGTGCAAGCTTTACGTTGGCAGCGACAACAGCAAAGTGCGTTTCTATTCAAAACAGAGGTGTTAGACGCGCTGCGTCAGCGTTAAAACAAAGTTGTCAAGTCAGCCCTGACGGCTTTTTCTTGTCCACCCGTTTACAGCAAATAATTCTCATGACCACTCAATACAAAGACCTATTTATCTCCTACGGTCGCCGCGAAAGCCTAGGTTTTGTGGCGAGACTGCATCAACGTTTGAAACTTGCCGGTTATGAGGCTTGGTTCGATAAGGTGAATATTCCTGATGGCGAGGATTATGCCGCTCGGATTAGTCATGGCATTGAATCAGCGCATAATTTTGTTTATGTCATGGCACCGCGTGCGCTGTGTTCGCCCTATTGTTTGATTGAAATTGAATATGCGCGTTATCTGGGTAAGCGGGTGATTCCGATTAATCAGATGGTGATTTTTCAGACGGAGGATAAACCGCTGTCTGAGGGGGATCAGGCGGTGTTGCATGGGTTTTATGCACATTACGGCTTAGACGATCCCAATATCACCACGACACAGCAGGTGTTAGAGCGTAGTTTAGCCTCGATTGGGCGCACGGATTGGCTAGATGGTAAGGAAAAGCTGTCGGATGAGGATTGCAACGCCTTGTTTAAATGGGCGCAGGAATATGAGAATTTTTGGCATAAGCATGAGGATTTGAATTATCTGCAAACGGCTGAGTTGCCAAAGTTTGGGCAGTCGGTGGATAGTTTGGCGAGCATTATCGAGCGTATGCAGATTGTACTGGTGCGGCATAAAAAGCATGTGGCGCAGCATACCGATTTAATGATGCAAGCGTTGATGTGGTCGCAGAATCAGTTTGCTAACCATTATTTGCTGGTTGGCAAGGAACGCACAGCGGCGGAGGATTGGCTGGCGCGGGAGTTTCGGGATGGGGAGCAGGCTCCGTGTGAGCCTAATGCTTTGTTATGTGAT
>QKBZ01000185.1 GCA_003245895.1 Beggiatoa sp. | reverse complement strand
AAGCGGTTAACCATTTAGAGCCAGTGCGCCAAGCGTTAACGATTGGCTATCGGGGCGCGTTTCAGTCATTCCGTGACACAGTAGGGCCATTATATTTTGAATTAGCTGATTTATTATTGCAGCAAGCCCGCCGCACACCGGATGCGGCTAAGCAATGGTTGCTAGAAGCGCGTGACACCATTGAACGCTTAAAAACGGCTGAGTTACAAGATTATTTCCAAGATGATTGCATTACGGGTGCGCCACAAACGGTGCAACTCGGCGAAACCAGCACGCCACACACAGCAGTGTTATACCCCATCATCTTGCCAGATCGGGTAGAGATTTTGCTCAGTTTGCCTCAGGGGATGCAGCAATTTCAGATTCCGTTAACCGCTGAGCGTTTAAAAGATGAAGTTAACGAGTTTCGTTTTGAGTTAGAAACCCGTGATACACGCGCCTATTTGCCCTACGCCAAACGTCTATACCAATGGTTAATTCAACCCTTGGAACCCGCTTTGCAGGCACAAGCGGTGCAGACCTTGGTTATTGTGCCAGATGGTGTGTTGCGTACCATTCCATTAGCGGCTTTACATTCTGGCAAACAGTTTTTAATGCAACGCTATGCACTTGTCACCACACCGGGGTTGACCTTGATGCAACCGCCAACTGCTCACGCAAAACCGCCACATATTTTGCTTAATGGTTTATCAATGGCGACACAAGGCTATGTGGCATTACCCAACGTCGCTAACGAAGTGCAAACCATTCAAGCACTGTATCCGCAAACGGCCACTGTGTTAATGAATGAACAATTTACCGAAGCACGTTTTGCCGAAGCGGTACACGATACGCCTTATGACATTATTCATATTGCCTCACATGGTCAATTTGACAGTAACCCCGACAATACGCTGTTGTTAACTTATGATGGTCGTTTAACCATGAATCGCCTTGAACGCTTAATTCGCCTTAGTGATATTCGCAATGAACCTGTGGATTTATTGACCTTAAGTGCCTGTCAAACAGCGGTGGGTGATGATCAAGCGGCTTTAGGTCTAGCGGGTGTGGCTTTAAAGGCAGGGGCGCGTAGTGCCTTAGCGACTTTATGGTTTATCGATGATGAGGCTTCAGCCTTGCTAGTCAGCGAGTTTTATCGTCAATTGCAACAAGGTAAAGTGTCTAAAGCGCAAGCCTTACAACAAGCACAACTACATTTATTACGACACTCACGCTATGAACACCCTGCATTCTGGGCACCCTTTCTGCTCATTGGCAATGGATTGTAGTATTCATGCGGCGCAAACAGGGACGTGGTGTATTTAAACAACTACTCATCATCTTCGGTGGATGTTGTAGCCTTAACCTGTCAGCGCAAGTGATCACCGACGGTAGTTTAGGCAGTGCCCAAAGTTTAAACGGGCCTGATTTTCAAATTGATGCCAGCTTAGGCCAGCAGCGTGGCGGCAATTTATTCCATAGTTTTCAGCAGTTTGATTTATCTTCTGAGCAAAGTGCTCATTTTACTGGTCCATCCTCTGTACAAAATATCATCAGCCGCATTACAGGTGGCGCGGCTTCTAATCTCGATGGCACAGTAAGCGTCGATATTGCCAACGCCAATTTATATTTAATCAATCCTGCTGGCTTTGTGTTTGGTGCCAATGTGCAACTTGATGTCAGCGGTGATTTACATGTGAGTACCGCCAGCGAGTTGCAATTAGGCGACGGTAATCGTTTTTACAGTGACCTCAATCAAGCCTCAGTGCTTAGTAGTGCGCCACCCAGTGCATTCGGTTTTCTGCAATCGACAACGGGTGATGTGTTATTTGACGGTAGCCAAATCACTACTGAAACCAGCAAAAGCCTGTCTGTCTCCGCAGGCAATATCCAAGCGCGTGCTGCTCAACTGACGGCTATCGCAGGGCAAATTAATTTAATGGCAGTGCAGCAAGCTAAGTCTGTGTCTTATGGACAAACAGGCATAGCACTCTCTGACGGAGCTGTGACGGGCGAGGTGTTATTGCATAACAGCACTAATATCGATGTCGGCAAACAAATCGCGGGCAATATTTATATTCGTAGTGGACGCTTTGAATTAGATAACAGTGAGATTATTGCCAATACCGATGGCGATATTGATGGCGGTATTATTTCCATTGAGGCGGATAACCTTGCTTTACGCAATCGGGCGCGTATTGACAGCCGCACGTTTGGCCCTAGTCAAAGTGGGCATATTGCAATCAAAGTCACTGGCACTGCCAGCTTATCGATTAGTGATATTTTGACCACCTCGCGCAATACTGCGGGCGATATTGCAGGCAATGCAGGCGATATTACCCTGATTGTGGGCGAGTTAATTTTGGATAACAGCACCATTAGCACAGATACCTTTAGTTCTGGCAATGGCGGTGATATTCGGATTATTGCCAGCGGCGATGTGCAATTGCTCAGTCAAACCAATAACCCGTTTTTTATCGTGTCTGCCATTCAGGCCAGTTCGCGCAATACCGCAGATACCGCAGGCGATGCCGGACGCATTTCACTAACAGCGTGTAATTTGATTATGAATGGGGAAAACAGCCGCATTGAAAATAACACCGAAGGTACAGGGCAAGGCGGCAATATTACCTTAACGCTGAGTGAATCTTTGCAAATGCGTAATGGTGCCAGCATTACCTCAGAAAGCACGGGCACAGGTGATGCGGGGAATATTACGGTGATTGCACCGCAATTAATGTTACAAAACAGCGTGATTTCAACGGAAACCAGTCAAGCAGATGGTGGCAACATTATTATTAATGCCCACGCTGTGTTTGATCTGGATAGCAGCGACATTACCGCGACGGTCAATGGTGGACAAGGTAATGGTGGCAATTTAACGATCAGCAATCCGTGGCAATTTAGCGCGACCGGCAGCAAATTGCAGGCAAATGCACGCGGCGGCAATGGTGGTTTAATTCTCTTAGTCAGCGGTCGCCCTGTATTAGTCGCTGACAGCGTAGTGTCTGCATCTTCAGAAAGCGGCATTGATGGCGAAATCAAAATTGATGTGCCAAATGTAAATTTAAACGCTTTATCAATCGCATTTTTAGATGCCAGCCAATTGATTAAACAACGTTGTGAAGTGCGTACAGACGAGCAATTCAGCAGTTTTATTGTTTCGGGGCAAGAGGGTTTGCCCAATGCGCCCGATGATTTGCAATCGTATTTGCCGAGTCAGCAGCAGTTAGAGCGGTTGTTGGGACAGTGATGTTTTTACTGTTATTTAACCTGAGTTCGACGAAATATTTGCTGTAAAAACAATTGATTCCTCGTTCCCACGCGCTTTGCGTGGGAATGCAGTCACGACGCGCTGCGTCGCGGGTTTGTTCCAAGATCGAGCTAAATCCGTCGTTTAGTTCACTCGTGACGTGGCACGTCACGACTGCATTCCCAAATGGCATTTGGGAACGAG
>QKBZ01000138.1 GCA_003245895.1 Beggiatoa sp. | reverse complement strand
TAGTTTTGATAAAACCATTGAAACGATGAACCGGATTCAAGAAGAGATTATTTGGGGTGCGGATTAAAAATCATGGATGATTTTACAATTCTGCAACAAATGATCAAACCTGCTGCAACTATCCCTTTAGAAGAACACAATGGAAAGTTTAAAGTTGAATTAATAGAAGCAGAACAAGATTACAGCATTACAATTTCTAATTTACCAGAACATAGCTTAATCATTAAAGCTGATAGCTTTCCTGCACCTGATAGTATTTTTAATGGAAAACGTGGCGAATGTCGGCGTGCTGACTACATTATCATTGCAAATTCAGAAAAGAAAAAAGTGATTCTATGTATTGAATTAAAGAAAACAAAGGCCGACAGAAAACATATTGAAGAACAATTAACAGGGGCGCAATGTTTGATGCGCTATTGTCAAACAGTGGGCGAGCACTTTTGGCAGCAACACAGTTTTTTAAATGACTATGTGTATCGTTTTATCAGTATTGGACACATTAGCATTGCTAAGCAAAGGACGCGCATTACACGCGATGCAGGCACACACGATACCCCGCAGAACATGATGAAAATTGACTGGCCACACTATTTACCCTTCAACAAACTGGTTTAGTCTTTTAATCCCACACTCCCCCCTACAAAAACACAGCAAACCATAAGATAATAAGCCCTTTTTTTGATTCTAGTCCCCTACTCGCCAGCATGGGTTTGGCGAAGGTGATGACGCGGAACTTTGCCAAGGATTCAGCATGACCACTTTGACTAACCCTTTGTTACAAGACCTAAACGCACGCAGCTTAATCGCGCAATTATCTGCCGAAGCAGAGTTAGAAGCGCATCTCGGCGAAGGCTGTCGCACTGTGTATGCAGGCTTCGATCCGACTGCTGATAGCTTACACATTGGGCATTTAGTCCCTATTTTAGTGCTGAAACGCTTTCAAATGGCAGGGCATAAACCGATTGCCTTAGTCGGCGGCGCGACCGGCTTAATCGGCGATCCCAGTTTTAAAGCCAGCGAGCGCCAATTAAACACACCTGACATCGTGGAAAACTGGGTGTCACGTCTGCAAGCGCAGTTAGAACGCTTTATTGACTTTGATTGTGGCGAAAATTCGGCGTTAATGGTGAATAACATCGATTGGACATCATCTTTAGATGTTTTAACCTTCCTGCGCGACATTGGTAAACATTTCTCCGTGAATGCCATGATTCAAAAAGAATCGGTAAAACAACGGATTGAGCGCGAAGGCTCTGGTATTTCCTTTACCGAATTCAGCTACATGATTTTGCAGTCTTACGACTTTGCGATGTTAAACAAGCAATATAACTGCACGTTGCAAGTCGGCGGCAGCGATCAATGGGGCAATATTACCGGCGGTATCGATTTAACACGGCGCTTAAATCAGCAATCGGTATACGGTGTCACTGTGCCTTTAGTCACCAAAGCGGACGGCACGAAATTCGGTAAAACCGAAACTGGCACTATTTGGCTAGACCCTGCGAAAACCTCGCCTTATGCCTTCTACCAATTCTGGATTAACACCGCTGACGCTGACGTGTACAAATTCCTGCGTTACTTCACTTTCTTGCCACCGGCAGAGATTGATCAAATTGAAAAAGCGGATGCTGAAGCGACAGGCCGTCGCCAAGCACAAACTATTTTAGCGCAAGAAATGACGCGCTTTATTCATGGTGATGAAGGCTTAACCTCGGCTGAACGTATTTCTGAAGCCTTGTTTACCGGCGAATTGCAATCATTAACAGAGTCAGAGTTGGCGCAATTGCAATTAGATGGCATGCCTAGCACGGTGTTAGACAGTGCTAGTATTAACTTAGTGGATTTAGTCGCACAAACTGGCTTAGCCAAATCGAAAACGCAAGCCCGTGAATTTATCAACGGCAATGCGATCAGCATTAACGGGGAAAAAGTTAGCGATTTAGAAGCGAATTGCGAGGCCAGCCAAGGCTTTTTTGGTAAGTATTTAATTTTACGCCGAGGCAAAAAACAGTTCCATTTAGTCAGTTGGGCGTAAATAAAGGGACGGCTGCTCAGTCGTCCTAAGGATGTAACATGACAGACAGTGGCGAAAAAATTCGGATTGATAAGTGGTTGTGGGCAGCGCGTTTTTTTAAAACCCGAAGCCTTGCCACAGATGCCATTAACGGCGGTAAGGTGCATGTTAACGAGCAACGCTGTAAGCCATCGCGTGAAGTGCATTTAGGCGATAAGCTGACAATACTGACGGGGTTTGTTGAACGTACAGTATTAGTGCAAGGCTTGTCACGGCAGCGCGGCCCTGCCACTGTTGCGGTGACTTTGTACGAGGAGACGGCGGAGAGTATTCAACGTCGTGAGCGTGAGGCGGAATTGCGCAAACAAAATGCCGCGCCGCTAGAACCTTTCCGGCCTAATAAGAAAGATCGGCGTTTAATTCATCGCTTTAAACGGGATCAAAGCGTGGGTTAGATAAGCACGCTTCTTGTCTGAATCAGAATTTTCAGAATTAAAAAATTAACAGGATTATCAATAAATTAATTCTGAAAATCCTTAAATTCTGTGAATTCTGATTAAATTTGGTAAACCCCCAGCTCTGCTGGGGGACTCACATAGGTTTGACCGTTACTGCGGTCATAGAAATGCTCATTGGCTCCTTCAACAACCAATGGAATTCCCCTATGAAAGAGTACAACAGTTTGAGTCACACCAAATGGGACTGCAAGTATCATGTGGTTTTCATTCCTAAACGTCGTAAGAAAATCATCTATGGCCAAGTTCGCCAATCGTTAGGAGAAATTTTTCACGCGCTTGCAGCTCAAAAAGATGTTGAGATACTTGAGGGTCATCTGATGCGGGATCACGTTCATATGTGTCTCAGTATTCCACCAAAGTATGCGGTTTCAAATGTTGTCGGTTATTTGAAAGGGAAAAGTGCGATTGCACTGGCGCGTTCTTTTGGACGGCAACGTAACTTCACGGGAGAAAGTTTTTGGTCTCGTGGCTACTTTGTGGCAACGGTTGGTTTGGACGAAGCAATTGTCAGAGCGTATATCCAAAACCAAGAAGCAGACGATGAACGCTATGAGCAGATGAAGTTCCGAATCTGAAGCATCTGATGCCGCTTTGAGCGGCGCAACCCCTTTGAGGGGTTCACAGTAATAAGCCACCAGCTCTGCTGGTGGTCATTTAACTCAGACAATTTGCTGATCACTCAAAATACAATTACACCTCGTTTACCCAATGACTTTAGCTCAACCTCTTTGGCTTGCCGTCGATGTCGATTACCGCTCTGACTACGCAATCGCTGCTGGTGTGTTATTTACAGACTGGCATAGCTCCAACCCTGTTCAAACCTTGCGTGTGCGTATTAATGAAGTGCAGCCTTATCAAGCCGGTGCTTTTTATCGTCGTGAGTTGCCTTGCATCCAAGCCGTGTTAGCACAGCTTAAGCAACCATTAGCAGGTGTGATTGTCGATGGCTTTGTCTATTTGGGGGCGGAGCAAACAGCGGGCTTAGGTTGGCATGTGTGGCAGGCATTGGCAGAGCAAGTGCCAGTGATTGGGGTGGCAAAAACGGCGTTTGCAGATACACCGGCTGAGCCAGCGGTGTTACGTGGCGACAGTGCGCGGCCTTTGTATGTGACCGCCGCCGGTTTGGCATTAGCAGACGCGAAAAAGCATATTCAACAGATGCACGGCACGTTTAGAGTACCAACTTTGCTAAAAGCCGTAGATCAATTATGTCGTATGCCGTAAAGCATTACGATAAATTCACCAAGCATTGATGCACTTCTCTTAACAACTCATCGCGCTGATAATTACCTTTTTGGAAAATACGCGCCACTTTATCGTTTAATAAACCCCGATCCGATTGGGTTAAATCTTTCGCAGTTAAAATAACTACTGGGATGCCGCGCCATTTATCACTCGCTTTCACTTTAGAAACCAGTTCAAAACCGTCCATTTCGGGCATCATTAAATCTGAAATAATCAAATCAGGGATAATGGTTTGTAAATGCTGCAAAGCATCTACACCATTTTCTGCTAGCTGCACCTGCCAACCTGATTTACGCAACATGGTAGCGATCATATTGCGAGTAATTTGATCATCTTCGACCACCAGAATGACTTGTGAACCTTTATTTTCAGCGTCTAAAAACTTTTTCAGCACATGATTTAGCTGCTCACGATCAATTGGTTTGGTTAAATATTCTGCTGCACCTAATGAATAACCAATGCTTTTATCTTCGATGAAAGACACCACAATAACCGGAATTTTAGACAGTTCGGGGTCTTTTTTCAGCGAATTTAACACCATCCAGCCATCAACCCCTGGCATCATCACATCTAAGGTAATGGCCTGCGGTTTGATTTCGCGCGCTAAGGCTAAGCCATCATTGCCATTATCAGCTAAAGCGACTTGATAGCCTTGTTTATTCAAATAATTTTGCAATAACTCACGCACCACCGCATCGTCATCAATTACTAACACCACATTGCCATGTGTTGAGGAGGATTGCGCTTCCTTTAAACCGGTTTTTAATAAGCTGCTTAAATCACTGTTTTCTTGATCTTCTGCCAATGCAGGCAAACTGACACAGAAGGTACTGCCTTGGCGATAATGACTATCAACTGTAATACTACCGCCCATCATATTGGCAAAGCGTTGCGTGATGGTTAAGCCTAAACCTGTACCGCCATATTTGCGAGTAGTGGACATATCGGCTTGGGTAAACGGTTGAAATAGTTTACTAATTTGAAGCTCAGTCATACCAATACCGTTATCATTCACGGTAAAGCGTACCCAATCCTGTTCATCAATTTTAAAACGTTCTACAGTTAATTGAATGATGCCTTTTTCGGTAAATTTTGCTGCATTGCTTAATAAGTTAAATAAAATTTGTCTGACCTTGGTTAAATCACTATAAATATCACCAACATTATCTAAGGCAATTAATTCTAATTGGTTATCTTTATTTTTGATTAATGGCTCGACGGTAGCCACCACTTCTCTAATCATGGTGGATAAATTAAAGACTTCGTTATAAATATCCATTTTACCAGCTTCAATCTTAGAAATATCCAAGACATCATTGATTAAGCCTAGTAAATGTTTTCCGGCGGCATAAATTTTTTGTGTATCAGGTACTAACTCTTCACAGCCGACATCGGCCATATCTTCTTGCAAAATTTCGCTATAACCAATAATTGCGTTTAATGGCGTGCGTAATTCATGGCTCATGTTGGCTAAAAATGCACTTTTCGCTTGGTTGGCTTCTTCAGCCGCTTCTTTTGCTTGACGTAACGCTTGTTCCGCTTGCTTACGCTCAGTGATGTCAATCATCATGCCGACGATGCCAACCACTTCACCTTCTGCATTTTTAAACACGGTTTTATTGATAATACAATCGTGCTCGCTTTTATCGGCATAAATTAAAGTTGATTCATAACTTTGTAATTGTTGCGTTAATATAATCTCTTCATCTTTATGCTTAATTTTATTGGCCATGTCAATCGAAAATAAATCGTCTGCTGTGCGGCCAATAATATCAATTTCACGTATGCCTAAATACTGTTCAAATGCAGTGTTACAACCAATGTATTTACCCTCAATATCCTTATAATAAATCGGGCTAGAAATACTACAAATGAGCGTTTTTAAAAAGATTACGCTATTACGCTGTGCATCTTCTACCCGTTCCCGCTCTTGAATTTCTTGTTTTAATAAAACATTCTTTTCAGCCAGCTCATGGGTACGCTCTAATACTTGCTGCTCTAAGTTATTACGAGCAGCGATCAACTGCTGCTCAAACTCATCTGCATGTTCAGTCATGGTGTCTAGCGAGATTTCTAAATCTTCTTTTTCTCGTGTGACACACTCAAGCTGAGTTTGCAAAGTTTTTATTTGCTGTTGTAATTGCAAATTTTGCGCGTGTAAATCTTCGGTCATGAGAATGCTTATAGACAAAAGGGGATACGGGTAGTTGAACGTGTTTTAACGATTACCATCATAAGCAAGTCACTTGCCATGTAGGGATAACTTACAAATTAAAGCTGAATTAAGCTTATTCAAGTGTAAGCTGTAAATCAGGCATCAAACGTTGCAAATTTTTCAGTAACCGTACTTGCCAAGGAATTTCTTCATATCCCATGCCAATCAGTTGTAAATTTTGTTGATTACGCACATTAATGACAAATTTAGTTAAGGTATTAATCCCTGAACTGTTTAAAAACTCTAGTGGACGCAAATCTAAAGTGAGTTTTTCAGGCTGCTGAGTCGCTGCTTGCGTGAGCAATTCTAAAATGGGGGCATACTCATCGGTGCCACTTAATAACAGTGAACCTTGACAAGTCACTATCGCGTTTGCTTCATCATAGGCAATATGATAATCATCTGTTTTGATTTCCACGCTAATTACTCCTTATTAGTATCTTATATGCTGAGATAAACCATTGTTGTTACAGTTGTTACTTCTTGCCCTTCAATTTCTAACACTTCAAAACGCCAGCCTAGTTTAGCATCATAATCACAAATCATGCTCAAAAAACCCAGACCAGAATGACCGTTGTTGTTTTCATTAGCATTTGCTTCCATTTGCGTGAAATATAAGTCAAATGGGTCTTGCGTTTCTATCTTATCAATAAACGCTTTTAACTTCGTTAAGTTTTGTGGACAAATGCTATTAGTGACATGAAAACTTAAACTATCGCTGTGCAAATGAAATGCAATACGAGTAGAAAACTGCACATCTTCATTACTGAATTTCATTGCATTTTCCAGTAACTCATTTGCAATATATTTCACTGCATTTTTTTTCGCTTGGATATGCTTTCGACAGGCTTCTTGGTCTTCATCCCCAGACACAAAAAAGGTTTGTAAATAATCGGCAATAAAGTCAGCAGATAAGCCATTATTACGCCAACGGTGCTTTAAAGGAATGGAAGTGGGGGAAAACCCAACCACTAAATATTCAGAATTTCTTGGAAACTCATCAATATAATTACCAAATATCTCTATCATGGCTTGCGTCTACTCCATATAGTGGATAGAACTTATCATTTTTTGTATTACGTTTCAACAGTATACGTTGCTATCTGCTTGTCAATACACAGGATAGCATGCAAAAATGACAAGTTCTGAATTATCATCATAAAGGTTAAACTTCATTTCCTTCAAGCCTATTCGTGAATACTCGGTAACAAGTTTGACACAATGTGCCGATAGTGTTTTTATGTGCTTGAATTTCACGGATGTTCCATGAGTCAATATTTTTCAATTCACCCCGAAAACCCTCAAGCCCGTTTAATCAATCAAGCTGTTGCTATTATTCGTGAGGGTGGCATTATCGTGTATCCCACCGATTCTAGCTATGCATTAGGTTGCCATATTGGCGATAAAGCCGCTATGGAACGTTTGCAGCGTATCCGACAAACGGATAAAGATCATAACTTTACTTTAGTGTGCCGTGATTTATCTGAGATCGCAACGTATGCTAAGGTCGATAATCACGCATTTCGCCTGATGAAAAACTTCACACCTGGCCCTTATACTTTTGTGTTGCGGGCTACACATGAAGTGCCACGTCGTTTGCAGCATGCTAAGCGTAAAACCATCGGTTTACGTGTGCCTGACCATCTCATTGCACAAGCATTATTAACGGCATTAGACGAACCCATCATGAGTTCTACCCTCATCCTGCCTAATTGCGAATTGCCCGAAACAGACCCCGAAGACATCCGCGATAAGTTAGAACACGCGGTAGACTTAGTGATCGATGGCGGCAATTGCGGTTTTGAACCCACCACGGTCATCGATTTAACCGAGGACACACCACAGGTGTTACGTTATGGCAAAGGGGCTGTGGATCAACTGTAAAATCGCACGGTCTAACGTCAAAACCTCATTCACTTATTAGTAGAGTAGTTGTTATGTTTGGAGAATTATCGACGATCCAAGAAATCGTCGTTTGGATTTTGCCCATTATGTTTGCTATCACCTTACACGAGGCCGCGCATGGTTGGGTGGCTTTACAATGTGGTGATAAGACAGCGTATGCGCAAGGGCGTGTCACTTTAAACCCTATCAAACATATCGATCCCATTGGTACTATTGCCTTACCCGTGTTATTAGTGGCGTTAAATACGGGATTTGTCTTTGGTTGGGCAAAGCCCGTGCCGATCAATTGGCGTTATTTGCGCAAGCCGCGCCGTGATGTGGCTTTAGTTTCCGCCGCAGGCCCTGCGGCTAATTTATTGATGGCCATTTTATGGGCGATCATGGTTAAAGTTGGGGCAATATTAAGCCACGATATAGAAATGGCGGTTTTCTTAATCTATGCCGGTGTGGCAGGGATTATGATTAACTTAGTGCTGATGGCTTTAAACTTACTGCCCATTTTGCCACTCGATGGCGGTCGCGTGTTATGTAGTTTATTGCCTGCCCGTTTGGCCATTCCTTATTCGCAGACAGAGCCTTATGGCTTCTTTGTCTTAATTTTATTATTGTTAACCAACGTATTAAGTTATATTTTAACGCCGATCATTGAGTTAGGTTACGGCCTGATTGGCTTTTTAATCGGTGCTTAATGGCGCAAACTACTCATTTCTGACTTTTTTTAACTAACTTTGCAAATTTGCACAACAGGAGAACACCTTGAGCTTACCGACGTCGTCCCGTGTCTTATCTGGCATGCGCCCGACTGGACAACTCCATTTAGGACATTTACATGGTGTGCTGAAAAATTGGTTAACCTTGCAATATGAATATCGTTGCTTCTTTTTCGCCGCTGACTGGCATGCACTGACTACGGATTATGAAAATACCAGTGCTATTCCGCAAAATGTTTGGGACATGATCATCGACTGGTTGTCTGTGGGCATTCACCCCGGCGAGGCGACGATTTTTATTCAATCGCGTGTCCCAGAGCATGCCGAACTGCACTTATTACTGTCCATGAGTACGCCGTTAAGCTGGTTAGAGCGCGTGCCTACTTATAAAGATCAACAACAAAAACTGAAAGATCGCGATTTAGCCACTTATGGCTTTTTAGGCTATCCGTTGTTGCAAAGTGCCGATATTTTAATTTATCGCGCTGGTTTAGTGCCTGTAGGCGAAGATCAAGTGGCACATATTGAAATCACCCGCGAAATTGCTCGCCGCTTTAATTACATCTACGGACGCGAAGCCGATTTTGAAGAACGCGCCAAAGAAGCCAAGCGCAAAATGGGTAAAAAGAATGCGAAGTTATATAAAGAACTGCGCAAACGCTACCAAGAACAAGGCGACGACGAAGCCTTAAGCACGGCGCAAGTGTTGGTGAATAATCAGCAGAATTTAACCTTAGGCGATAAAAAACGTCTGTTAGGTTATTTAGAAGGCGATACCCGCACTATTTTGCCAGAGCCGGATGCTTTATTAACCAAAGTGAGCAAAATGCCCGGTTTAGACGGACAAAAAATGTCTAAGTCTTATGGCAATACTATTGCGCTGCGTGACACCATGCCGACGGTAGAAACGAAAGTTCGTACCATGCCGACTGATCCTGCACGAGTGCGCCGCACTGACCCCGGTGATCCTGAAAAATGCCCTGTGTGGCAATTTCACCAAATTTACTCAAATGAAGAAGTCTGTCAGTGGGTACAAGAAGGCTGTCGCACTGCGGGCATTGGCTGTTTAGAATGTAAACAACCCGTGATCGAAGGCATCCAAGCCGAGTTAAAACCGATTCAGGAACGGGCTTTGCGTTACACCGAAGAACCGGATACCGTGCGCAGTTTAATCAGCGAAGGCTGTGAACGTGCGCGTGCGGCTGCCCGCGAAACGATGGAAGAAGTGCGTCAAGCAATGGGTTTAATTTACCGTTGAACGAGTCACCACTAGATGACAGCGAGGTGGATGATACATCCACCTCGCTAGCCCCTACCGAGTCTGATGAGGAACTGTTTGAACCCTTGAATGCCGCTTTAGCACGCATTGAAGACGAGTTCATGATGGATTTGCCCACAGACTTGTATATTCCGCCCGATGCGCTGCGGGTGTTTTTAGAATCTTTTGAAGGGCCGTTAGATTTATTGCTGTATTTAATTCAGCGGCAAAACTTAGATATTCTCAATATTCCTATTTCAGAAGTCACGCGCCAATATTTGCAATATATTGAGTTAATGCGCGATTTACGCTTGGACTTAGCGGCGGAATATTTAGTGATGGCAGCGGTGTTGATGGAGATTAAATCCCGCATGTTGCTGCCGGTTCACACAGAAACCGGTGAAGAAGCGATTGAAGACCCACGCGCAGAGCTAGTACGCCAATTGCAAGAATATGCGCGTTACAAATATGCCGCGCAAGGTTTAGCCAGCATGCCACAAGTGGGGCGCGATATTTTTGTCGCGGATGTAGAACCCGCTGAAATTCCCCGCGAAGTGGTGATTCCTGATGTCAGCTTGTCCGCGCTGCTATACGCCATGCAAGGGGTCACAGAGCGTTTAACGCTGTTTACTTCGCATCAAATCTCGCGAGAGCCATTGTCGGTGCGCGAGCGCATGAGCTTGATTTTAGAACGCCTAGAAGTAGTGGAAAAAGCGGAGTTTATGAGCTTATTTCCGCTGTCAGAAGGGCGCGCGGGCGCGGTAGTTACTTTACTCGCAATTTTAGAGTTAGTGCGCGAGTCGTTGATTTCTATTGTACAACAAGATGCTTTTATGCCGATTTACCTTGAGTTACGGCATGATACTGAATCCCGAATTTAAAAACCTGTTTGATGAGCACCAATACCCATTATAAAGCGATTCTGGAAGCGGCATTATTGTCCGCAGGCAGGCCGTTAACCGTCGATCATTTAGAGCTATTATTCACCGATGAAATGCAGCCCCCGACGCGGCGCGAAATTCGTCAGTTACTGGCAGAATTGCGACAAGATTGTGAGGCGCGAGGCGTTGAGTTGAACGAAGTCGCCAGCGGTTTTCGCTTTCAAGTCAAAGGCCATTTGCATCCGTGGTTAAAACATTTAGTGTCACGCCGCACGCCACGTTATTCCCGCGCCTTGTTGGAAACCTTGGCTTTAGTGGCATACCGTCAGCCGATTACCCGTGCTGAAATTGAGAAAATTCGCGGGGTGAGTGTCAGCACACAAATCATGCGCAACTTGCAAGATTATCAGTGGATTCGTGTCATTGGTCATCGAGAAACCCCAGGCCGTCCGGCTTTGTATGGCACAACAAAAGCCTTTTTAGATCATTTTAATCTCAAGCATTTAAGCGATTTGCCGACTTTAGCCGAATTGCGCGATTTAGAGTTGCAACCTGATTTGCCAGAAGATGAAGAAGACGAGGGCGATGACGATTCGTTAGAGTTTCCAGCGTTGCCACATCGTACCGATGATGGACTTACGCTTGCAATCACAGAAAGCGATGATGATGAGGCAATGGCATTGCCTGTAGAAACGGCGATGGCCGACACCTCAGTCGTTGAGCACAGTTCAGCATTAGCAACACCTGAAGCTGACAGCTTTGTAGAGGAGGTGGCGGCAACCGAGTTTTCTCCCGTAGAAACGACAGCAGACACGTCAGAGATGGCACACAGCGAAGCGTTGGCAACTTCCGAAACTGACAGTACCTCAGACGCAGCAGACGTGGTAGCAAGTGCTGAAGAAACAGCAGAAACGACAGAGCTTGAGTCACAAATAGATTCGGCTGCACCTGATACTATCGAACCTGTCGAAACGGGTGATGAAGTTGAGGCCAATAAAGCTGAACCGAGCAACGACGAAAATGATTCGACTGACTCCCTTGAAACAGAGCCTGTTTTGCCTGATGACGATGTAAATGTGTCTGAAGAAACACAGACCACAGAAGATTTACCGCCTGACGTAGCGATTGAAGATACTGAAGATGATGCAGAACATAAGCCTAGACTGGAATCAGATTGACACTGTTTTGCTAGACATGGATGGCACTTTGCTAGATTTGCACTTTGACAACCATTTCTGGCAACACCATGTTTTACAGCGATATGCTGAACTCAACCAGTTAACACTGGCACAAGCAAAAGCCTTATTAATGCCGCGTTTTCATGCCATGACCGGAAAGCTAGAGTGGTATTGTGTCGATTATTGGAGTGAGCAACTACAATTAGACATTGCGGCGTTAAAACAAGAAATTGCGCATTTAATTGCAATCAGGCCATTTGTGGTGGAATTTTTAGACGCATTGCGTCGTCATCATAAACGGGTCATTATGGTGACGAATGCCCACCAAAAAAGTTTATTACTCAAAATGGAACGCACCTCATTAGATCGCCATTTTGATCGCCTGATTTGCTCACATGATTTTGGTTATCCAAAAGAAACGCCAGAATTTTGGCAATTGCTACAACAACAAGAACCCTTTGTTGCTGCAAACACTTTGCTAATCGATGACAGTATGCCTATTTTACGCGCAGCAGCAGCCTATGGCATTGCTTGGTTATTAGGCATTCAGCAACCTGACTCTCAAGGTGCACTTAGAACCGATACAGAATTTAAACTATTACAGAGTTTTAATGATATTATACCCAGCGCATTATAGCCCACATGAGATCAGTTAAGCTTTTATTAATGATCATTTAAAACATGGTTTCAGTGATACAGACTATTTCTTTTTAGTCTCATTGACCTTATTAAAAACTCATCGCCAACCTTCATTGCTTACCTCAGCAATGTATTGCTAGGAACGTTGATAGCCATGCACCTTCCTATTTCTGGACGCAATTTACCTGCTATGGATACGTCAGATGTTTCACCGTTAGCGGTGTACCACAAAATTAAAAATAACTTAGAAACTGTTATTAGTGGACAACCTCAATCTATTCGGAAATTATTAGCCGC
>QKBZ01000264.1 GCA_003245895.1 Beggiatoa sp. | reverse complement strand
GGCAAAGCCTTTTTGTGTCGGTTTGAAACCCTCACCCAAACCCTCTCCCTCAGGGAGAGGGCTTTAAGAAGAAGGTGAAAGGCTTTGTTGGTTATTGCTGTTAAAGTCCTCTCCCCGAGGGAGAGGATTTAGGTGAGGGTTTAAGGAGTTTAATTAATCCTCATGCTCCACTGGCTTATACGCCGCAACCAATTGTTGCTGTGTAGTCATAGGCACAGGCTCATAATGGCTAAAACTCATACTGTAATAACCATGCCCACCCGTCGCCGATTTTAACTGTGTCGGATAATGCGTTAACTCGCTTAACGGCACTTCCGCCCGCACCACCATATTCACACCTTGCACATCAGTGCCCAGAATCCGCCCGCGCTTAGTCGCCAAATCGCCAGTAATCGTACCCATTGCATCTTGCGGTGCGGTAACTTCAATACTGACAATCGGTTCTAATACCAAAGGTTTGGCCTGTTGAATCGCGTCTAAAAAGGCTTTTTTGCCCGCAGCGACAAACGCGACTTCTTTAGAATCAACCGGATGATATTTGCCATCATAAACCGTGACGCATACGTCTTGCAGTGCGTAACCGGCAATCGCGCCAGATTCCATTACTTGCTGCACGCCTTTTTCCACTGCGGGCAGGAATTGAGATGGAATCGCGCCGCCAGTAATGGCATCTACGAACTTAAAGCCCTCGCCGCGTGGTAGTGGTTCAATGCGTAAAAACACCTCGCCAAATTGCCCCGCGCCACCGGTTTGCTTTTTATGCCGATGATGGCCTTCAGAGGCTTGGCTCACAGTTTCACGGTAAGGAATTTTCGGGGTGCCAGTATCCACTTCGACGTTATATTGCTGCTGCATACGCTCTAACACCATGCGCAAATGCAATTCGCCTAAGCCTAACAACACGGTTTCATTTAACGCCGCGTGATGCTCTAAACACAAACACGGGTCTTCTTCTTCCAAGCGTTGCAAGGTTTGATTAACCTTTTGCTCATCGCCTTGTCGTTTTGGCGTGATCGATAAGCCGTACATTGGGCGCGGAAATTCTAACGGCACTAAGTGCAAATAATCTTCGTCGTGCGAATCGTGCAATACCGCGTCAAAATGCAGCGCATCCACTTTTGCCACTGCGCAAATATCGCCCGCAATGCCGCGCTCAATTTCCACTTGCTGCTTACCTTGCAGTTTAAACAAATGGCTTACCTTAAAGGGCTTGCGTGCATCGCCGATGAATAGCTGGCTGTCTTTAGTAATCGTGCCTTGATGAATGCGGAACACGCCAACTTTTCCCATATACGGATCAGCCGTGACTTTAAACACATGGGCAACCGCATGTTTTGCCGCATCAGGTACTACTGCATAAGGCTCAGCAGCAGCCCCTTCACCGCGTAAAAATGGGCGGGGATTGCCTTCTAATGGGTTAGGCATTAACTGCGTAAACACATTTAATAATTCAGCAACGCCAGCACCAGTACGACCAGAGACAAAGCAAATTGGCACTAAATGACCTTCGCGCAAGGCTTTTTCAAACGGCTCGTGTAATTGCTCAGGTGCTAATTCTTGCCCTTGTTCTAAATACACTGCCATCAAATCTTCATCGACTTCGACTACTTGATCAATGATTTCGGTGTGTGCATCGGCAACGCTGCTGAAATCGGCCTCACCTGCCGGATTAAAAAAGCAATCGACTACTTGGCTGGCATTGGCAGCGGGCAAGTTAATCGGTAAACACTCGTTGCCAAAGGTTTCGCGGATTTCTGCTACTAAGGTGGACAAATCCAAATTTTCCGCGTCAATGCGATTAATGATGATCATGCGGCATAGTTTCTGCGACGCGGCGCGTTCTAACATGCGCCGTGTCACCATTTCCAAACCCGCAGCAGCATTAATCACAATCGCTACCGTTTCCACCGCTGGCAACACGCCCAAGGCATGACCCATAAAATCCGGTGTACCGGGGGTGTCGAGCAGATTAATGTGACGGTCTTGATGATCTAAGCTCACCACGCTGGCACTTAAGGAATGCTGGTAGGTTTTTTCCAGCGGATCAAAATCACACACGGTGTTACCGGCTTCAATCGTGCCAAGGCTGTTAATGGCGTTTGCTTGATGTAATAAGGCTTCGATGAGCGTGGTTTTGCCTGCACCGTTTTGTCCAAGCAGTGCAATATTGCAAATCGCTTCAGTGGTATACTGTGACATAGGGCATCCTGTCCTTTGTGGGTGGTGTGAATCGTCATCACTCGTTAACAACATTTGTACACCGATTAAGTCCCAATGACAATAATATCGAACTGGCTAAGCCAATTAGAGCCGAGAGAACGTCACACCTTGTTGGTGGGTGCGCTGGTTTTGAGCGCGTTGCTACTGTATTTTTTAGTTTGGGAGCCATTCCAAGCAGCGCGGGCGCAGCTTGCTAATATTATTGCGTCACAAGAACGCGATTTACAGTGGATGCAACAAGCGGCAGGGCAAATTCGTCAATTACGCGCCACGCAATCTGCTAAACCCACACGCGCAGATACTACGTCTCTACTGGCTATCATCGATAGCAGTACCCGTGCCGGTGATTTAGCCAAAGTCAGCAAGCGCATTGAGCCACAAGGGGAAACGGGTGTGCGGGTGAGTTTTGAAACGGTGCGTTTCACATTTTTAGTGCAGTGGTTAGCCGTGCTGCACACACAACACGGCATACAAGTGCAAGCCTTAAGCTTAGAGCGCGATGCTGCACCAGATATGGTGAAAGCGCGTTTAACTTTAGGGCGTTAAGGCGTGATTACCAAAGGTAAGTGCTAGACTGCTTACCTAAAATTTCTAAATTAAAATATTGTTTGGCGGCGGTACCGGCTGCGCCATAACAGACATGCAAAGGCAGCAAATGTTCTACACGCGGATGACAAAATTGCGCACTCGGTGCAGTGTGCCAATTAATTAAGCGTTGTTGCCGCTCCTCTTCACTTAAACTTGTATTAGTACAAGTATCTATCAACCACGATTCAAACGCCTCATTTTGCGCGGTAATTTTGTCATTTGCAGGGGCAAAAAAGACCCGCAAATTATGAAACGAAAAGCCTGAGCCAATAATCAACACATTCTCTTTTCGCAATGGTGCGAGGGCTTTGCCTAACGCAATATGCGTGCGTGCATCTAAACTGTTTAATAAAGAGACTTGGATGCAAGGAATGTTAGCCTCTGGATACATCAGTTTTAACGGCACGAATAAACCGTGATCAAAACCGCGCTGCTCGTCTAAAGTGGCAGGCAAACCGTGTTGTGTACATAATTCTGCTACACGACGTGCTAAGGCCGGTTGACCGGCTGCGGGGTATTGAATTTCGTAGGATTCTGGTGGAAAACCGTAATAGTCATAAATCAGCGCAGGATTTGCGCCTGCGGTAACGGTAGTGTGATTGGCTTCCCAGTGCGCACTAATCACAACAATTGCTTCGGGCTTTGGCAATTCGCTCGGCAGTTGCTTGAGTAAATCCACCATGCTTTGATGCTCTGGATCACCTAATAAAGGCAAAGGGCCGCCGCCGTGAGAGAGAAAGATAATAGGGGCTAGTGTGTTCATAATCGGGTTTTATTGTGTGTTGATAAGATGTGGGGGTAAAGCTTAGGGAGGGTTTTAGTTTTATGCAAGTTAATAGACTGTTTCAAAATTTAATCTAATTCAGGTTTAAACTAAGTCTAAAAGTGCATGTGCTTAGATGGCGCAAACCACACAGAATGGTGGATTCCTTGCGAAGACTTAGAGGCATTAAACGCAAACATTGTGAGCATGTTGCAGAATTTAAAACAGAGAAATAAAGTTCAAGTTATGGATACTCTTACGCTTGCTAAATATTACGACGAAAATTGTGGCGTTATCTGCAATACTGCACAAAAACCTAGCCAAGATTCCATATTAAAAATAGAGCAGCATTTTAATATCACACTGCCCAAAAGTTTAATTGCTTTTGCCCAAGCATCTCAACATTATGGAAATTGGCTTGCCAGTTTAGGTGATGACTACGATTCATACACACATATTATTCGCGTGAATAGCTATCTTCGTCGCTGTAGAAAATCAAGAAGAATCCCTAGCAATTTAATTGCTTTTACTGTGGGATATGATGAGGATTACGAATGTTTTGATTTAGAGACTTATGATTCAAATACAAATGAATATAAGATTTTATACTGGTCGCCAGATGTAGATAATACAGATATCGTGTTATATGAAAACTTTAATCATTATATGTCTAGTCTGCTTACACTTTGGCAGAATTAGACGTATTAGCTATGCAATAAAAAGACTAATAGTCAATTGAAACCTACAACCTGCTTTCAATTTTCTCTATATACGCTATATACAATGTATTAAATAAAAAATCGATTTTCTCAGTAATGGCGCATCCTCAGAAAGCAGTACGTTAAAATGTACACACGAGGAGAACAGCATGAATATCATCGTATCAGAAGCTGCATTCGCGGCTGCAAATGCCTATGAAACCCTCCACGTTCCCGCCTTATTTCAACAATGGGCACCCCGAGTATTAGACGCTGCTGAGCTGCATCAAGGTCAGCGCGTGCTAGACGTTGCCTGTGGCACAGGTGTGCTTGCCAGAGAAGCCTTCAGCCGAATTGGTACTAAAGGCTATGTTGCAGGGCTGGATGCAACACGCGGTATGCTTGCTATGGCACAACACTTAAGCAATTCAATCGATTGGCAAGAAGGCATGGCAGAAAAACTGCCTTTTGATGACAATAGCTTTGATGTCGTGGTCAGCCAATTTGGCTTAATGTTTTTTCAAAATCGCCTTGCCGCCATCCAAGAAATGTTACGTGTGCTTACCCCACAAGGTCATCTTGCCGTTGCAGTATGGGATGCACTCGATCACTCAGAAGCTTATCCAATTGAAGTTGATTTGTTGCAACAACTGGCAGGCCAAGCAGCCGCAGAAGCTTTAAAAGCACCTTTTGTCTTAGGCGACAAAACAGCACTCAAAACATTGTTTGAAACAGCCGGTGTGAGCAATGTCAAAATAGCGACTTATCATGGAACCGCGCATTTCCCAAGCATTCGAGCAATGGTGGAAGCAGATTTAAGAGCTTGGCTACCTGTGATGGGTGTGATGCTTTCTGATGAGATGATCGAAGATATTTTGGCACAGGCAGAATATGTTTTGCAGCAATATGTGCAAGCAAACGGTATGGTCGAGTTTGATGCGCCTGCGCATATTGTGACGGGTACTAAACAACCACATTAAGGATTTCTGTGCCTGTCACAAATGCAAGTCTACGCAACTGAAATAGGTGTTATACAGTTAGGATAAGAACGGTTGTAGGTCGTATAACGACATATCGGCGGATGACGGCTTGCGCCTTATCCGCCCTACGAAGAACTATCGTTTACCATGATTGATACACTTTGTGTTTCAATCCACCCTACATCCCACTCCTCAACAACGCATCAATTTTCGCCGCGCAAATAAAATCATTCTCTGACAAACCGCCAATAGAATGCGTGCTATATAACACCTTGCAGGTTTTATAGCTGACTTCTAAATCAGGGTGATGATCTTCTTGATTGGCAATCCATGCCACAGCATTTACAAACGCTATTGTTTGATAAAAATTCTTAAACTGGTAGCTGCGGCTAATGACTTTGCCGCTGACATCAACAGACCAGTCTGAGGCTAATTTATTGAGTAAGCGTGTTGTTTCTGCTGCATCTAAAGGGGCAACACCACCTTCACAAGCTTGACAATGTCGGCTGACTAAATCGCTATCACTCATGATAGACCTCCTCTATCCAGTTTCATGGATTGCTTATTTACAAGGCTTAAGCATCCCCTAAAGTGCTACCGTCTAAGGGATACGCTTGACCAAAACCTTTGACAAATTGGCCTTGGTCTAATTGCAGTTGAAATAAATGAAAATCCTTTAACTGTTTAAGCACAGACACAATATCGCCGAATTGTTCGGTAAACTGTGCTAAACACTGTGACCATAAATCCGCTTCACGATCAATTTTTTGCACGGTACATTGAAAGCTTAAGCGTTGACGGGCAAAAGGGTTATGCGCTTGGGCTTCATCTTCAATGAACAATACGCTGGCTTTTTGAGTTGCGAGCAAATCTTGAGTATGGCGTGATAACTCACTGATAAAAATATAAATATAAGGGGCTTGGTAAATAAATGGCGCATAGCTGGCAGTCGGCTGCCCCTCTGCGGCGACAGTGGCTAAATATGCAGTTTGGCTGTGTCGTAAAAACTGTTGCGCTTCGGCGATGACGGTGGCTTGATCAATCGTGTTCATAGCGGTTATAAGCATTCAAAAGAGATAATCAGTGTTATGGAGGCAAACTGAATACAGGCAAGCCTTGTTTGTTCTCTGCAAGTATTTAGTTTGCTTTACTAAAATGTGGACGCGCGATAAAGATTCGTATTTTGCGTGTTGTGCGGTTTTCAGGTAGCCTATTTTAAATTTTACTTCCATTTTTTAGCAGCAATTGCACGCCACAATTGCTAATTGAACCACTCTTGCAGGATAGTTAATACACTCATGATCAAAGTAGGTATTGTGGGCGGCACCGGCTATACAGGTGTTGAATTATTACGGTTATTGGTTTTACACCCTCAAGTTGAATTAACCGCCGTCACCTCTCGCGCTGAAGCAGGCACTGCTGTTGCGGACTTATACCCTAATTTACGCGGTTATCTTGATCTCAAATTTTCAGAGCCTACGCTAGACACCTTAAAACAGTGCGATGTGGTGTTTTTTGCCACGCCTAATGGTACCGCGATGTTGCAAGCACCTGAATTGCTGGCAGCGGGTGTGCGTGTCATTGACTTGGCTGCCGATTTCCGTATTAAAGACCTCGCAGTTTGGGAGCACTGGTATGATATGAAACATGCTTGCCCAGACTTGGTGAACGAAGCCGTGTATGGCTTGCCTGAAGTGAATCGCGCCGAGATTGCTAAAGCACGTTTAGTGGCAAACCCTGGTTGTTATCCAACTGCGGTACAATTGGGTTTATTACCTTTATTAGAAGCAGGTTTGATTGACCCTACACGCTTGATCGCAGATGCGAAATCAGGTGTCAGTGGTGCAGGCCGTAAAGCGGCTGTCGGTACTTTAATGGGCGAGGCAGGTGAAAGCTTTAAAGCTTATAATGTTGGCGGTCATCGCCATTTACCTGAAATTTGCCAAGGTTTAAATTTAGCGTCAGATACACCCGTTAACTTGACCTTTGTACCGCATTTATTGCCGATGATTCGCGGTATTCATGCGACTTTATACGCGCCACTAAGCTCAGATACTGATGTGGAAAGCTTGCAAGCGGTTTTCCAAAAACGCTACGCGGATGAAGCTTTTGTTGATGTGTTACCGTTTGGCAGCCATCCTGAAACACGTAGTGTGCGTGGTGGTAATATGTGTCAAATAGCCTTACATAAACCACAACAAGGTAATATGCTAGTGGTATTAAGCGTCATTGATAACTTAGTGAAAGGCGCGGCAGGCCAAGCAGTACAGAATATGAATATTATGTTCGGTTTACCTGAAAATATTGGGCTACAAATCGTCGGGTTATTACCTTAAGCAAGGTTAGATGTAGGGCGGATAAGGCGTTAGCCGTCATCCACCATTAATCTCTGCAAGTGTTAAAGTCAGAATTCTCAAGTCATTAATTCTGACTCAGACAAGCAACGTCACGGCGGATGACGGCTAACGCCTTATCCGCCCTACGTCGTCATACTGGCGATATGCAGACATTGATGGTGGAATATGCTGCGCTATTCCACCCTATATGACTTACATTAGCGATAGCAGGCCGCTAAGACCCGACTATTTTTTGATATACATTTTAGGAGTGCATATTGCATGTGGGGACGTAGTCAAAAGCAAAAACAAGTGACTCGAATTGACTCGCTAATTGGTAAAGCAACAGAAATTAACGGCGACATTCATTTTACTGGTGGTTTACATATTGATGGTCGTGTTAAAGGCAACGTGATCGCCAAAGAAGATGGGGATGCCATCTTAACCGTCAGTGAACAAGGTTCTATCGAAGGTGATGTACGCACCAACAATGCCATTATCAATGGTCAAATTATTGGTGATGTTTATGTGTCAGAGCATATTGAGTTAGCGGTAAATGCCCGAATTAAAGGGAATGTTTACTATAACTTGATTGAAATGACGATGGGCGCCGCCGTTAATGGCAGTTTAGTGCACTACACACCTGAACATGAAAAAGAAAACGAGCAAGCCCATCAACAACGCAGTCATATGCATGCAGTAGAGCCGAACGCGGATGATGGCAAAGAAGAACGTCCTGTCACGAACTTTGCACCTAAAACCGCAAGCTCCGAATAGTTTGTGAAAAGAGGTTGTTATGAATCGTGTTTTTGTTGGTTTGCTTAGTTTAGTATTGTGTACGACACTTGGAATAAGCACCGCTTTTGCTGTGCAGGTGGTGGTAAACCCCGGTAATAATCCCAGCATGTCAAATCTGCAAGCTGCACCCAGTACCAGTACTAGCAGCACATCGCCTACCGTTGTGCCCAATACCAGTACCTCGGCAGCAATAGAGCCTGCCTCAAGCAGTTATCCTGCGCCACCACAAGGTATACAATGGGGTTGGCAAGGTGCCGTATTGTTTCAGTTGAACAGTGCTAAATTAGAGCAACAATATATCCCCATGTTGCAAACCTTAGCCGCTACCTTAGCGCGTTATCCTGATGTGAACATTATCATTACGGGTCATACTGATAATACAGGAGACTTAGCCTATAACCGTAAGCTCAGCGAGCAACGGGTGGCGAGTATTGTTAATTTTTTCAGTAAACAAGGTGTGTTGCCACGTCGTGTTGTTAGCCAAGCAGTTGGAGAACAACGCCCCACCAGTAGCAACGCCTGTGCAGATGATCGTAAACGCAATCGACGGGCAGACCTTGCCTTTTTCCCTCAAGGTTATCCACCTGAACAAGCCCAGTTAGTCGATGGCGAAACCACGCCCCAGCAAGGTGAATGTGAAGCGCAACGGCAGATGTTAGAGCAAGTTAAATAACGCGCTATCCAGATACAGAGCCGTGGCGACTGTCCTTCGTGCTGGTAACGAGACTAAATGAGCCTTTATCATAGGAGTACTGCTTTCGTGAACAGGCAATACAGTCGCAAACCTTTAGTGCTGTATCTGGATGTGCTAGAACAAGCTTCGCAAAAATTGTTAGGGCATTTAGGTGACATCTCAGAGCATGGCATGATGTTTATTAGCCAAGGCACTTTCCCTATCGGGCAACGCATCTCCCTTGCCATTCGTTTGCCGAATAGCGACGACTTTGGGCAACCCATGATTGAAGCCCTAGTCGAAGTGCGTTGGACTAAACCTAACTTAAACCCGCGCTTAACTTGCATCGGCTGTCAGTTTTTGCAATTAAACTCAGCCGATTTGCCTTTAATTAAAAAAATCGGCGATTTTATAGGCTTTGATGCCTCCGTCGATGTACACCGTGTGGCACACAATTAATTTAGCAAACCTTATTATGACCGTTTCCGTAATCACGCCAGACTTACTACGTTTTAGCCAAACATTAGCCGACATTAGCGGTGATATTATCCGCCGCTACTTCCGCACCCCCATTAAAGTGGATGATAAAGCCGATCAATCGCCTGTCACCATTGCAGATCGGGAAGTGGAAGCAGCATTACGAGAACAAATTAACCGTCATTATCCCCAACACGGCATTTATGGCGAGGAATACGGTACAGAAAATACGGATGCGGAATTTGTGTGGGTGTTAGACCCTATCGATGGCACAAAGTCGTTTATTACCGGCAAGCCTTTATTCGGTACTTTAATCGCGTTGTTACATCAGCAACGTCCGGTGTTAGGTGTTTTAGATCAACCTTTTCTGCGTGAGCGTTGGCTCGGTGCTACGGGTCATCCCACCACTTTAAATGGGCAAGCAGTGCGCGTGCGAGCCTGTGAAAAAGTGCAGTCAGCGGCTTTATATACTACCAGCCCGCTGATTTTCCGCCCTGAAACTTTGCCCGCTTTTCAACGCTTGCAAGCACAAGTGAAATTACCCGTTTTTGGTGGCGATTGTTATGCGTATGCGCTGACGGCAAGTGGTTTTGTCGATTTAGTGGTGGAAGATACTTTGCAGCCTTATGATTACTGCGCATTAGTGCCGATTATTGAACAAGCAGGCGGCATCATTACCGATTGGCAAGGAAAAGCTTTAGATTTGCACTCTGATGGTACTGTGATTGCGGCGGGTGATGCTCGTTGTCATGCGCAAGCCTTACAGATTTTGAATGAAACTGCATGTTAATCGCGCAAAGTGTTTTTGGCATCAGCGGTTTATTGCTGCTGGCATGGTTATTTAGTGAAAATCGCACTGCTATTCCTTACCGCCAATTAGGCATTGCACTGTTCATACACGTCATACTCGCGGTAATTTTGCTTAAATTGCCGTGGGCGCGTGAGGTGTTTTTACTGCTAAATCAAGTGGTGTTAGCCATCGCTAATGCCACCAATGCAGGCACACAATTTATCTTCGGTTACTTAGGCGGCGCGCCTGCACCGTTTGACATCACACAACCACAAAACCAATTTATTCTCGCCTTACAAGCTCTACCCATCATCTTGGTCATGAGTGCCTTATCTGCCTTGCTGTATTATTTCCGCATTCTGCCCGTGATTGTGGGTGGCTTATCGTGGTTATTGCAAAAGAGCTTGCGCGTAAGCGGTGTAGTGGGCTTAGGGGTTGCAGCCAATGCCTTTGTCGGCATGGTGGAAGCACCATTATTAGTTAAACCGTATTTAAGATATTGCAACCGCGCTGAAATTTTCGCCATTATGGTGGCAGGCATGGCGACGATTGCAGGCACTATGATGGTGTTATATGCCAACTTACTCGGCGCAGTGTTGGATAACGCTTTAGGTCATATTTTAACCGCGTCTTTGTTGAACTTATTTGCCTGCTTAATCATTTCCCAACTGTTAATTCCCAATACTGAACCGCAAACCGAACAGCAAATCACGCTGCCCAACACGGCCTACAGTGCCATTGATGCGATTGTGAGGGGTACGACTGACGGTGTGCGTTTGCTGGTCAATATCGTTGCTTTATTGCTGGTGTTAGTGGCTTTAGTTAAATTAGGCAACCAACTATTAGCTGCTTTACCTATAGAACCCGCAATTACTATTGAAGGTGTATTAGGCTGGTTATTAGCACCGTTTACCTTTTTGCTCGGTATTCCATTGTCAGAATTAACCACAGTAGGGGAATTAATGGGTATTAAAATCGTGTTAAACGAATTTTTAGCCTATTTAGCTTTGTCAGATTTACCGGCTGAAGCGTTATCCCCACGTAGCCAGTTGATCATGTTATATGCCTTATGTGGTTTCGCCAATATTGGCAGTTTAGGCATTATGCTTGGTGGGTTAATTGCGATGGTGCCGGAAAAGCGGGATGTGATTGTAGGTTTAGGGGTTAAATCTGTGTTTGCTGGTGTTTTGACAACGGCGTTGACGGCAGCAGTGGTGGGGTTGATTTTATTGTTTTAAGTGAGTAATCTATTTTTCAATTTAAATACACTTAAAAATTCCTATTTATAACATTTTTGTTGTTCTGTTTATAATCAATAGCTTATAATTATCGTTTAAAAACACTATTTAACATCAGTAATCATGTAAACTCAATGAGTTACAAAATATTCTATAAGAGATATTAGTGCGAACAACAGAAACCGTTATAAACAGAAAAATTCACATACAGTCTTTCAGAAGAGGTGAAAAATGTTTAAATTAAAATTAGTTGTATTTGTAATCGTATTTTTTTCTTATTCTCATGTATGGGCAGATATTTATGAAGCTAGTATAGATGTGGAAGAAAAAACAGATAATGACAAAAACTGGGACACATTTGTTTTAGAGTCATCAAGACCACCTGATATACAACTTTTTATAGATGATATAAATTTAGGAAATTGTAAAGATAGTTTTAAATGTAAAATTGAATTTAACTCAAACAAGGAAGATATTTTTGTTAAGTTAATTGATGATGATACTGGGCTTTCCTATGAGGATGATCTTATAAGTCAAGGTGAGTGTAGTTTATTACAAACGTGTCTTCTCAAGAAAGCTACAATTTCATTTAAAAATATTTCTAATGAAAAAAAAACTAACTATGGAAATTGTAAAGTTAGTCACGCTAATCTTTTTTCTAAAAAAATTTCAATTGCATTAACTAAAAGTGTTGAGGGGGGAAGTGTTGTAGAGGAAACTATTTTAAGATGTACATACATACCAGATAAAAAATATTACAATATAATCTCTTCAGTATTTTTTTTATGTCATGAAAATCAATACCTCTGTCATGTTGAAAGTGAGCTACTTATGAGTGAGGATAGTAGTGATGTCAGTTATAGAACCACATACATGAATAATGCATTTCAACAATTGATTAAAGAAAAAAAAGCGCAAGATTTTACAAAGCATCTAATTTTATTTTTAATTCACGGTAGTTATAGTAACAATTAGATAGATTATAGGACTTTTGTAATTCTTTAATTATAAGGTTTAGATAAAAATGTTTAACATAAAACTAGCCTTAAAAATAATCCTTACGCCGATTATATTTTGGCTGTTAGGCATGCTCATTGTTATTTTTTCTGCAAACCACTACTCAACCTGTATCAAAACATTTTTATTCATTAAGTCCGTTGCTATTTTCTGCATTATTACATTTGTACTCAGCCTGTTTATCAGAAAAACTTTTTTCATTACAAAAAACAATATCAAAGCATTTAACGAAAATAATTTTAATCACATCCTCCATAATGTTTTAGGCAATGCTATTGTTTTATCGTTAACA
>QKBZ01000045.1 GCA_003245895.1 Beggiatoa sp. | reverse complement strand
TTTCTCGTTTAGTCAGAAAAACGCTCTCTTTTTCAAAAAAGATTGAAAATCACATCGGTGCTATCTGGAATTTTATCCATCATTATAATGAGACAATTCAGTTAAGAGTTCAGTCTCCATAGCACTACTATTACAGGACTACCCAAAATGAATCAAAACCTTTCTGACATTGCTAAAGCCCTTTCTGGTGGCAGTGGTAAAAAGGGTTCTGATTTAGATTGTGGCGAAGCTCCACCCGCTGCGCCTTCCTGCGGTGCTTTAGAAAGCTATGAGGAGACCGACACTAAATATAATTCCTATGCTAACGGCAACACCTATGTCGTTGATTGTACTGCTGCATTCGCTTCTTGTAATAACTCTTCTCTGTCCTCTGGCTACTCCTGCGTAGTCTACCCTGACCTAAACCGTATTTATGAAAGTAGAGATGGCAACCGCATTGGTGATGGTTGGAAGTGTGCAGTTACACTGGTTACTGATGAATGCTCCGCAGAACAAGAAGCCGCAAAAGATAAGCGTCAAGGTTACGATCTCTGCATGGACGCTAAGCAAAACAACTCCGGCGATACTATCGACCCTGATTGCTACGACAATATCCTTTTAGATTGGAAAAAGTGCGACACGGACGGCGACGGCAAGATTGATGACAACCTTTTTAATGACGGTGCAGGGGCAGGTAATAGTTCTGGTGATGGCACGGGAACAGGTGACGGCACAGGCACTGGTGATGGCACAGGCGATGGCACCGGCAACTGTGGCACTGAGGACAAGCCTTGCACCACCGACATTGAAAAGAATGCACAAACAGCTAAAACCGATGCCGAATCAAGTTCTGAAGTGTCCGGTTATGACTCCGCCGCTAATGAGTTTGATTCTGTTCAAGGTATCGCTGATGTTGCTTTTACAAGTATTGGTAATTCCGGCATCGCTGATGATGTAACTATCACAGATAAGCTTAAACTGCCCGCTTCCTCTTGGCTCTCTAGCCTTTCCGAGTTGTACCCTACCTCTAAACTTCCTTCTGGTGGCTGCGTCAATGTCGGCTTTCAAATCGAATCCGGCAAGGTGCTCAACGACCTATGTTCAGACCTTGAACCCGTCCGCCAAGTCCTTGCATGGCTGTTTATGTTTATGACACTCGTTTCTGTCTTTAATGTCTCACTTAATACACTCAACCGCATCAATTATTAGAGGGCTTTGTTATGGGTGCACTGATAAGTTTTCTATTCGGTAAAGTCTTTAGTTTTTTTACCCTGCAAACATTAACCGCTATTCGTTCTTATGGAATGTTAATAGCGTTTATTACCTTTTCAGTTGGCTTTATTAGCATGTTTATTGCCCAATTCAATGCAATTTCTCAAGACTTACAGGTTTCTGTTCCTCAGTGGGTGGTCATTGGTTGGGGCTTATTTATGCCGTCTAATGCCAAGGCGTGTTTATTAGCGGTTGTTTCTATCCGTGTGCTTTCCTTCCTTTTCCTTATCAAAATAGGTTTGCTCAAACGCTTTGTTTTGCATAGTAAATAAGGTTCTCTAACATGGATTTTATCTTACAAGGGCAAAAACGCTCCGGTAAAAGTAAAAACGCTGTCTCTTTTATTCGCTCATACCTTGAACAAGGTCGCCGAGTTATGGCGAATATGGACGTTTTCACCGAGGGGCTACGCCTACCTACTTCTAAACGCTTGCCCGCTAACTTCTATGACAAGCTGTTAATCAGAATTCCCGATGTGCCTACCGCCAACATATTAGACTGCATGGGGCATGCGTATTTAAGGGACAATACAGGCGAGTTTTTACACTTTGGTCAAAGCATCCGCGAACATTATCAAAGTGGTGACAATAGTTTCTATGATGAAAAGTACAACGGCTTAATTGTTATTGATGAAAGTGCATTAACATTTGATTCAAGAAACTGGAATAGCGACAACCAGAAACAACTATTAGAGTGGATTATTCATAGCGGTAAATACGGTTGGGATATTTGCTACATCGTCCATGATTTAAATACATTAGATAAGCGGATTAGAGAGCAATACATTAACCTTATCTATGTACATCGTAATTTCCGTGACTATTTTCCGCCAGAAACACGCGGCTATTTCCCTGAGTTCCACATAGTTAATTGCTATAACTCAGTGGATAAAATTGGCAAGAAAAAAGGCAGAGTTAGCCGCCGGTTCTTTGTCAAACGCTGGGCACATCAGGCTTATGACACCCGCCAGCGGTTTTTGCCGCCGGAAATGGACGTTTTTAAAAATGGCGTTGATTCACGTACTTATTATTCCGTGCTGCCACCACGCTATGCCCATTTCTTTGTCCCAGCCCTTCAGCAAGCGCAACAACAGGCGCAACAGCCGCCCCAGCAGGCCACACAAGCCGCAATCGCCACCACCCCACAAACTCCCCAGCTCCCTGCACATTTAGCCAAAGGAAAGGGGGCTATAAGCGTTTTAAGCATTCTGTTTAACTTCGGCTTTCCGGTCATCGCGCTTATGTTTTTTGTATCAATGATATTTTTCAGGGGTGGAGATGAGGAAACACCAGTAGTAGAACCACAGCCAGTCACACAACAACCCTCAACACCTCATCAAACAAAACAGGTGACAACGTGCAGTTATGACACCTTAGACGTGACACCGGCTGTACGTCGTAAGTTTGACGCTGATTTTTTAATGCAGATGTTTCGCTATTACGACGTTGAGGTGCAAAACCTTTTCGACTATGGCGGACACCCTAGCTACACCATGCTATTTAAATCACCCAAAGACGGCAGAACGGTCGATATAACTACCGATAGAGAGTTAAGAAATTTAGGTTGGATGTCAGTTTATTGGGGCGGTGGGATCATGTTGCAGAATGAAAATATATTTTTTTTCACTCAGAATGTGGAACGTAAGGACGACAGAAAGACATTTGGGGAGCGATTAGGTGATGCTGTGCCAGTAGTAAATTATCTGCGCTAGGCATTCCCCGCGTCGGTGCGTGCGCGCTTGCGCGCTCGCGCAGATGTGGGGATGCCGTGCGCGGACTTTACTGTACTAGTAACACGTAAAGTGATTCCCATTATTGGGTTTTTGATGGCGTTTGAGTAAAGTCAGTGGAGATGATAACCGTGCTCCACTTCCACTTTTTCACCCTAAAATGAGGTGCATTTTTTGATGACAAAATCACACAATACACAACCTGTCGCTCAGTCTTTTGACCATGTTGATAGAGAACTGTTTAGACAGTTGTCACGACCGGCCATGCTTTCATATGTTGAGTGGAAGCAAGGACGGGTGTTTGAAAAGACTTCTACTTCCTATTTACATCGTAGGCAGATTTTAGACAAACTAGGTATCGATATTTTTATACCCAATCCAAACCCTGTTGCAACCTAATCACCTATTAGCACTAATTATTATTAATTAATAAAAAAAAGCCTCAATGCAGTAATTCATTGAGGCT
>QKBZ01000071.1 GCA_003245895.1 Beggiatoa sp. | reverse complement strand
ATTGCACGTAATAAACAGGATTGTCGCTAGACTGTGACTTAGCCAATTCCAAGTCAAAATCTAAATGTTGTTCGCTACGACGCTGGGTGTAGAAGAAGCGCGTGGCATCTTTGCCCACTTCTTCGCGTAATTCGCGTAAGGTGACGAATTCGCCGCTACGGGTAGACATTTGCATGCGCTCAGTGCCGCGATACAAAGTGGCAAATTGCACTAATTGAATGTCTAAGCGTTTAGCATCTGCACCTAAGGCCATCATCGCCGCTTTAACGCGGGCAATATAACCGTGATGGTCTGCGCCCCAGATGTTAATCAAACGATCAAAACCGCGCTCTAATTTATTCAAATGATAGGCGACATCCGAGGCAAAATAAGTTTTTTGCCCATTTTCCCGCACCAATACGCGATCTTTTTCGTCGCCGAATTCAGTAGAACGGAACCATAACGCGCCTTCTTGTTCATAGGTATGACCTGCCGCGTTTAATTTTTCAATGGCGCGATCCACCACATTATTCTCTGGTGCATACAAACTTAATTCAGAGAACCATGTTTGATAAGTCACACCAAAGTCGGCTAAGTCGTCGCGGATGTCGTCTAAAATTACTTTTAAACCGGCGTTAAACACTACGCGGAAGTCATCGCCTAATAATTGCTTGCCTTGGGCAATTAAGCCGTCAATGTGCAATTCTTTGTCGCCGCCTTCTTGTCCTGCATCAGCAGGTACATTGGCAAACACGTCCGTTGCCGCTTTGCGGAATTTTTCGCCTTGTTCGGTGTGCAAACTGGCGGCGATGTCGCGGATGTAATCGCCTTTATAACCATTTGATGGAAAGGTGAAAGTTTCGCCGCACAATTCTAAATAACGCAACCAAACGCTAGTGGCTAAAATATCCATTTGCCGCCCTGCGTCGTTGACATAATATTCACGGCTCACGTTGTAACCGGCTGCGGCTAATAAATCGGCTAAAGCAGAGCCATAAGCCGCGCCACGACCGTGACCGACGTGTAAAGGGCCTGTTGGGTTAGCAGAAACGAATTCGACTAAAACAGAGGTGTTTGCACCTTGTTGGCTGCGTCCGTAGTCGTCGGCTTGGGTTAATACCGTGTTAACTACGTCTTGATAGGCATCGGCGGTTAAATACAGGTTGATAAAACCCGGCCCTGCAATTTCGACTTTTTCGACTAAAGGCGATGCGGGCAATTTGGCGCGCAATTGCTCGGCGAGATCGCGCGGCTTCATGCGGCAAGGCTTGGCTAAGATCATGGCTAGGTTGCAAGCGAAATCACCGTGTTTTGCATCACGGGCGCGCTCTAGCTGAATCTCAACCGCTACAGTGTTCGGAATCACGCCCTCGGCTTTTAATGCCTCAAAGGCTTGTTGAAATAAAGAGATAAACTGTTGTTTCAAGGCGAATTCCTTTTTACAGATTAAATACAACGACAAGAAAAACGTGTGAATATATGTTCAGCATGTAGGATGGGCTGAGGCACGAAGCCCATCAGTCGCGGCAAGCAAACTCGCGGTAAACGATGGGCTTCCTTCGTCAGCCCATCCTACAACACCGCTTATGCAGCACTATTTCACCCTACATTTTAATTTCTGGTTGGCAATGATACTGTATTGTTGGCTTTAATCCAGTGTTTAAACCATTTACTATTTTTTCATAGGCGGTAGAATCATTCGCTTTACGCACAAGCGTGCGCTGTATTTGCGCCGCATCATCACACCCCGATAGGTGCTTCTTTTTTATAATGGCTATACCATGCAGAATTTAAACGAACTTGTTACCCAAGCCCAAACCGAGATTCAACAAGCGGCTGACCTTGCTGGCTTAGATCACTTACGGGTGCATTATTTGGGCAAAAAAGGCATTTTGACCGAACAATTAAAGCAACTCGGCAAATTACCCCCCGAAGAACGGCGCGAGGCAGGGCAAGCGATTAACCAAGCCAAGCAAAGCGTGCAAGATGTGCTGGAACAACAGCGCGAAAATTTACAAGCCGCCGCTTTAGCCAATCAATTAGCGGCTGAACAAATCGACGTGACCTTAGCCGGTCGCGGTCAATCCGTCGGTGGTTTGCATCCTATCACCGAAACTTTGCAACGTATCCAAACGCTGTTTACCCAAATCGGTTTTAGCGTTGCCGAAGGCCCTGAAGTTGAGGACGATTACCACAACTTTGAAGCCTTAAATATTCCAGCGCACCATCCTGCGCGGGCAATGCACGACACGTTCTATTTTGACGCGCACACGCTGTTACGCACGCACACTTCCCCCGTGCAAATTCGCGCTATGAAGTCACAATCCGCGCCGATTAAATTAATCGCACCGGGTCGCGTGTATCGCTGTGACTACGACATGACGCACAGCCCGATGTTCCATCAAGTCGAAGGCTTGATGATTGACGAATCTGTCAGTTTTGCCGATTTAAAAGGTATTTTGCACGATTTCTTAGCCCGTTTCTTCGAGCGCGATAATTTAGAAGTGCGTTTCCGTCCGTCTTATTTCCCGTTCACTGAGCCTTCAGCGGAAGTAGATGTGCGTTATAAAACCCGCAACGGGCGCACCAACTGGCTGGAAGTCTTAGGCTGCGGCATGGTACATCCTAATGTATTTAATCAAGTCGGCATTGATAACGAAGCTTTCACCGGCTTTGCTTTCGGTATGGGCGTAGAGCGTTTAGCGATGCTGCGTTATGAAATTAATGACTTGCGTCTGTTCTTTGAAAACGATCTGCGTTTCTTGAAGCAATTTGCTTAACGGCTATCTGAATTAGGCTTGCCCTCTCCTAGCGGGCAAAACTATATTTTCGCGTAGGGCGGATAAGGCGGCAGCCGTCATCCGCCGCAAACGCTAAAAATCAGTCTGAAATTAGCGCATGTAGCCTGCTTTCCAGACAGAAAACTGATCGATATACCGTATTCTAGCCATGTCGGATGACGGCTATCGCCTTATCCGACCTACAAGAAACTTGTTTTTAAAGCAAAATTAAACTTATGTAGAGACCTTTGCTCTTAAAGTAAACAACTTTAACGACGAACACACACACATCTAATCGCTTTTTCCCCTCAAACTCGCTATTCTGTCTCATTGAAGAAGCCACACCCCAAAATAGCTGTAAACTCGGCTGCATAAGCCATCAATCTAGCAAATACAAAACCGAAGGAGCCTAGTCGTGAACAGACCCTTATTGTGTCTTGTCTCACTGCTGATGTGTGTGTTATCCGTGTCGGCATTTGCGCAAGCAAACACCCCTAAACCTGCCAGTTCTGGCTGTCTCAGTTGCCATGAGGGTATTGAGCAAATCACCCAAGCCCCAGCCATGATTGCGTTAATCAAAGCCTTAGGCCAGCAACACGGCGATGCTGAAGGCTGTGTCATGTGTCATGGTGGAAATCCGAAAATCACAGATGATAAGGCGGCGGCGCATAAAGGCACGCCAGACAGCTTAAAAGCGGTGAAAGGGCCGCAAATGTTCTACCCTGACCCAGGGAATTTATGGATTAATCAATATACCTGTAGCCAATCCACTTGCCATGCCGGTTACAGCGAGCGTTTAGAAAAAGCCTTGATGAATACCGAAGCGGGTAAGCTGCAAGGTAATTTATGGTCGTGGGGCTATCAGCAAGATCATAAAGTGGTGTGGGGTAATTATGATTTAAGCGATCATGATGGTTCTGTACCTAGCGTCGGCACAGAGGCGTATAAAGATTACATGAGTAAATTTATCGCTAAGCATCCCGACCAATTCCCGACCGAATTAAAACAAGTGCCAGAAGTGAATGTCGATGACATTCCGCAAAATCCGAATCACGCCGCCCTCACCTACTCACGCCAACAATGCCAACGCTGTCACGTCGGGGTAACAGGACGGGAAAAACGCGGCGATTATCGCGGTAGTGGCTGTTCTGCTTGTCATATCCCATATAGCAACGACGGTTTTTATGAGGGCAATGACCCTAGCATTGATAAAACACAAGCCGGACACGTTTTAGTCCACCGTATTCAAGGCACACGCAAAAACAAGGTCACGGTGGGCGAAGTGGAATATTCAGGCATTCCGACCGAAACCTGTAATTCTTGTCACAATCGCGGCAAACGCATTGGCGTGAGTTATCAAGGTATTATGGAATTCCCTTATGGCAGTCCTTACGATGCGCAAGGCAATAAACAGCCGAAATTACACACCAAAAATTATTTATTCATTAAAGACGACTTACACCACCAGCAACAAAGCCGCGACGGTAATCCGACTGGTGGCATGTTATGCCAAGATTGCCATACGTCCTTAGAAATGCACGGCGATGGCAATATTCCCGGCACCACCTTGGCGCAAGTAGAAATCGAGTGCGAAGACTGTCACGGCACGCCGCAGCAATTCCCTTGGGAGTTGCCCTTAGGTCGCGGTGAAGAGTTTAAGCAAGTGTTAGAAGATAAACCGCGCGGTTTAGCCTCTAAATTACCCAGTTATATGGTTTTTGCCACGCAATATCCGCCCGAAGACGGCTATTTACTCACTGCACGCGGCAATCCTTATGGCAACGTGGTGAAACGCGGTGATGAAGTAATTATGCATTCTGCGTCAGGTTTGGATTTCGTAGTGCCGGTATTGAAACAAATTAATGACAGCGATACATGGCGCAATCTGGATGCAAAAGTGGCAATGACACAAGTCGCTGGACACATGGACAATATGGAGTGTTATGCCTGTCACGCGGACTGGGTGCCACAGTGTTACGGCTGTCACATCGACGTGGATTATTCAAGTGGCAAAGTCGATGTAGATTGGATCACCAATGCCAATGCACGCGGCGAGGATGGTTTAACGCCTGATGCAGCGTATGGCACAGATGGTTTAACCAGTGCGGGCAAAGTGTCGGAAACCCGCTCTTATCTGCGTTGGGAAGAGCCGATTTTAGGCATTAATGGTGAAGGTCGTGTCACGCCTATGATGCCCGGTTGTCAATTAGTGGTGACGGTGCGTGATAAAGACGGCAATACCGTAGTGCATAACAAGATTTGGGATACCCCAGAAGGGCTGGGTTTAGATATGGCGGCGGTGCAACCGCATACCGCTGGGCGTAAGGCGCGTTCTTGTGAAAGTTGCCACACCAATCCGAAAACCTTAGGTTATGGCATTGAAGATGGTCGCTTTTTATCGCGCTTAAGCGAGGATGTGTATGTCGATTTAGACACTGCAACCGGTCAAATCATTCCAAGCAAAACACAAGTGCAAATGCCTGCGATTCCTGAACTGGAATGGGATTTGTCGCAAGTGGTGACACGCGATGGCAAGCAATTAGTGACGATGGGATCGCATTGGCCTTTGACAGGGCCATTAAGCCAAGAGCAGCGCGAGAAGATGGAGCGCACTGGCTTGTGCATGGGCTGTCATAAGGAAATGACCAATGATCAACTGTGGTCGAAATTAAACTCACCCAAAGTGTTGAACGATGCCGAACACATTGCACGGATGAATGAATTATTGCGCAAAGCAGCAGAGCCTGCATCTGACGCGCAATAAGTCCTTAATCCCCTCATTTTGTCACTCAGGGCGCGTATACTGCGCCCTTTTTTGTTAAGCATTGCGCAGGCTAATGTTGATGTTTGACAGATTTACCTTATCAAGGCTTTACCGTTTATTTTTTTTGCGCTATTATTTTGTGCGTTGCACAAATTATAAATAACGACATAATTCAGGAGCTTAGTTGCTATGGCTGACAAGCAGACAACCAGTGACGTATTTTCTTTGATCCCTGACATTGATCCGCAAGGCTTAATCTCTACTATGCAAGAGATTTTTGAGACCAGCCATCGGGTTAGCAAACATTTATTGGCTAAGCAAGCAGACAATGCTGACCGTTTAGATGTTGAAACAGACCCGCTGAATATTAATGATGCGTTTTTAGAGTTAAACCGCGAATTATTCAGTAATCCGACCAAGTTGGTAGAAGCCAGTTTAGCGTGGTGGGAAGAATATTTTAAATTATGGCAAAACGTGTGGCAGCGTGCCTTTGGTGTAGAAATTCCGCCTTTATTCCAGCCGATTAAAGGTGATCGTCGCTTTAACCACGAAGCATGGGATTCAGTGCCTGCATTTGATTACATCAAACAAATGTATTTAATGAATGCGTTGTGGATTCAAGAAGTCATTAACAGCGTTGAGTTCGATGAAGCCAACGCAAAAAATGCCAAGAAAGTCGATTTCTATACCCGTCAATTAATCGATGCTTTAGCCCCTAGCAACTTCGTTGCGACTAACCCAGAAGTGTTATATGTCACGATTAAGAGTGGTGGCTCTAACTTACTCAACGGGTTAAAAAATTTCTTAGAAGATTTAGATCGGGGGCGCGGTCAGTTAAACATCAAAATGACTGATTTAGCGGCGTTTGAACCCGGTAAAAATATCGCGGTGACTGCGGGTAAAGTCGTGTTCCAAAACGACTTAATGCAGTTAATCCAATACACGCCAAGCACAGAAACGGTTTACAAACGTCCGTTATTAATCGTGCCACCGTGGATCAACAAATACTACATTTTAGATTTACGTCCTAACAACTCATTTATCAAATGGGCTGTAGATCAAGGCCATACCGTCTTTATCATTTCTTGGGTTAACCCTGACGCGACATTGGCGGATAAGAGCTTTGAAAACTATATGTTAGAAGGGCCTTTAGCTGCCTTAGATGCGATTGAACAAGCGACTGGCGAGAAAGAAGTGAATGCAGTGGGTTACTGCTTAGGCGGTACTTTATTAGCCTCTACTTTGGCCTATATGAGCGCGAAAAATGATACCCGCATTAACAGCGCGACCTTCTTCACTACCTTGTTAGATTTCACCCATTCTGGTGAGTTAGACATTTTCATCGATGATGAGCAATTGACCTCATTAGAAGCGAAAATGAACGAAACCGGCTACTTAGATGGCAACAACATGGCGACTACTTTCACCATGTTACGCGCTAACGACTTAATCTGGTCTTTCCACGTTAACAACTACTTATTAGGTAAAGAGGCTTCTGCCTTTGACTTGTTATATTGGAACTCTGATGCGACCCGCATGCCTGCGAAAATGCACAGCTTCTACCTGCGCAATATGTATCAACGCAACTTGTTAAAAGAGCCTAATGGCATCCAATTAAACGGCGTTGACATCGACTTAAGCAAAGTGAAAACACCGGCTTATTTCGTCTCTGCGCAAGAAGACCACATTGCGCCTTGGATTGGCACTTACATGGGCACCCAATTATTCGATGGCCCTGTGAAATTTGTGTTAGGTGGCTCTGGTCACATCGCGGGTATCATCAACCCACCGGATAAAAACAAGTATTTCTACTTCACCAACCCTAAAACCAAGTCCACCAAAAACACGGACACTTGGTTAAAGAGCGCGAAGAAACAAGAAGGCTCTTGGTGGCCTGATTGGGCAAGCTGGGCGAGCGAACACGGCGGCGACAAAGTGGACGCACGCACGCCAGGTAGTGGCAAATTAGCAGCCTTAGAAGATGCACCGGGTAGTTATGTAAAAGTTCGCGTGCTTCCTTCATAAAACTCTGTTACAATACGCGGGCGTTGGCAAGCTGAAACGCCCGCTGCTAATCAAAGAATTTAGGATATGCCCTTTGGGTAAGACATGGATGTCACCTTTCTCTCCTCAGCAGTATCGAGTTTTGAACTCTCCTCCTCCCCTCCCCAATTTCCTACAAAATTCCCTCTTAAACTAAAATATGGCTGGGTTTATTTCCAACCTTAATCGGCGTTTTGCTCACTGTGTGGGGCAAAAGTATCTGCATAAGTCTAATTTTGCTTTAAAAACAAGCCTCTTGTAGGTCGGATAAGGCGATAACCGTCATCCGACATCGTGCGCTTGAAGCTTGAACCAAGCCAGTTACGGCGGATGACGGCTTACGCCTTATCTGACCTACGCGAAAAGATAGCTTTGATTTATAGCGTGTAGAATGGGTAGAGGCGCGCCCGTAATTCTGTTTTGATCATAATATTATCTCGCGCCGAAACCCATCATGTAATTCTGCAAAATGATGGGTTTCGCTTCGCTCTACCCATCCTACACTCAAGCATCGCTTAACTTAATAGCAGTGAAGCTTTACCTCCTCTTCTCCCCTTTTCTTGTTTTGTAATATAACAACCCTAGTTTAACTTTTTAATAAAATCTAAACAGATTAGTTTAGGAATTAGAAAAGTAAATTGCTTTATTAAAAAATGTTTTCTTGTAAATCAAATAAAATCTGATACTCTCTACGGTAGAATTAGTTTAGTTTTAAAATATTTTATCTACTATTTGCGGATGAAATATATTTTACTAATCATACTAAAAATCAATAACTAAACTAAAAATGCTGGCTACATCGTAGCTATTACATTTAAGCAACGCCCCCTACCAGTAGAACACGCCTTATGAAACTAATCATTAGTAAGTCATTGTGTTTTTTTGCGAGCTTGCAAGTATTACCGTTGTCATATGCATTTTTATTTGTCTTATTGATAACGCCTGCTCAAGCAAGCAATACAACAACTGTCGATTCTGACGATATGCTTAGCTTAGACTTTGAACAGTTATTAGACATTGAAGTGTTATCCAGTGCTAAGAAACTTCAATCCTTATCTAAATCCGCTTCAGCCATTTTTGTTATTACTGATAATGACATTCAACGCTCTGGGAAAACCAGCATTCCAGAACTGCTGCGCATGGTACCCGGCATAGAAGTCGCGAGTTTTAATGCGCATGCATGGGCGGTTTCTATCCGTGGCTTTAATTTGGTATTTACTAATAAATTATTAGTGTTATTAGATGGTCGCAGTGTTTACTCATGGGACTTTAATGGCACATTTTGGTATACCATCGATACCTTGCTGGAAGACATTGAACGAATCGAAGTCATTCGTGGGCCGGGTGGCACGTTATGGGGGGCAAATGCGGTTAATGGGGTGATTAACATCATCACTAAAGAGTCGCGCAACACACAAGGTTGGTTAGCGGCAACGGGGGCAGGCTCTTATGAGGAAGGGTTTGCGCATTTGCGTTATGGCGGGAAATTCGATGAATATGGACAAAATACTTACCGTGTCTATGTCAAACGCCATGACCGTGACAGTTTCCCCAATGCGGTTTATGACAATAGTTGGCGACAAGAATCCGTTGGCATGCGTATGGATGGCACGTTACAGAGCCACTATCGTTGGCGTTTAAGCACAGATTTTACGCATGATGCGTTACAAGATTCTATTTGGAATATTCGCCAAGCTATCAGCGCAGAAACCGAAAATTTTAACATTCTGGGGAACATTGGCAGCTTAGAAGATGTGACGCAGCCTTGGCATTTACAAGTGCATTTTCAAACCTCAAAACTGGATATTCCCCTACCTGGCAACGCCAATAGTCTTGATATTGAATGGCAACATCGTTTCTCTCCCTATCAAAATCATGATTTAATTTGGGGCTTAAATGCACGCCGCATGTATAGCGAGTTAGAAAACCTTAATGGTTTTTATTTTGCACAAAGCAAACGACTCTCTTATTTATACAGCGGTTTTGCACAAGATGAAATTGTGTTATCGCCTGATCGTTGGGTATTAACCTTAGGGGCAAAGCTTGAACACTATAAGAATTCAGACACAGCACTTTTGCCTAATCTCCGTTTGTTGTGGACACCTGATGAAATTAATAGCGTATGGTTAGCGGTGTCCAGAGCGGTGAGACCAGCAACACGTTTAGAACAAGAAATGCGTTATGAAATAGTTGCACCACAACAAGTGCTGACCTTCGCGCCCAATGCAGATATTGCTTCAGAATATTTAACCGCTTACGAACTGGGCTGGCGACAAAAAACAACTGAGCACTTTAAGTGGGAAGCAGTGGGCTTTGTACATGATTATATGGATTTAATGACGCGAATTACTGAAGCCTATCAAAAAGAAGGTGTTTTATATATTGATCGTGTTCCCATTAATCAGATCAATGATCAAATCTACGGCACAGAGTTATCATTCACATGGCAACCCCATACTGATTATTCCATACAATTTGCCTATACATGGTTAGATGTCAATGTGGGACAAACATCCCCCTTTGATCCACAGCATCAAGTCTCACTGCGCAGTGGCTGGCAAGCAACACCTGATTTCAGAACAGATTTATGGTTTCGCTATGTCGATAAAATCTGTGGCTTTTCTACCCCTATGTTACTGCCTGTTGGTGAGTGCATCAAAGCTTACAATACAATAGATTTACGCTTTGCATGGCAACTCAATAAACAATTAGAATTGAGCTTTAACGGATTTAATTTACTAGACAGTCAACATTTAGAATTTGAATCAGATGGTTCTGATTTCTTATCAGCAGAAGTGCCACGTCAATTCTATTTACAAGTGTTGTGGAAAAGTGAATAGGCGTGACGACAGATTTTTAATCAACGACAGTCAGTGACTTGACGGGACGCAAGTAAAAAATGTCATTTGATTTTACGGCCTTAGCAAAGTTGCGTGCGCGTGCTTATACGCTACAGCAACAATACCATTTAAAACACCGTGCTGAACAACTGTGGCCTTATGTCACAGCAAATGACGTGATTGACCAGCGTTTAGGTTTAGCAGCACCCAATTACACTGTAGAACCCTTGTATGAAGGGCAAAGTTTATTATTTGCTCAGCAGCAAGGGCTTGCTACAACAGAGCAATATCAAGAGTTTCCTTATGAGTGGTTGCCACCGCATTATATGGCGGTAGAGCGTGTGTATCAGAAAGGCGCTTTTCGCTATTTCAGCATTGTGTGGCAGTTACAAGATCGTGCAGAAGGCGGCTGTATTTTTAACTGTACGTTTTACTTTGTGCCACGTTGCCGCTGGTTAGTGTTCCCTATACGCTTTGTGTTAAAGCGATTATTGCGCGGCTTAGGTGAGATGTACCATGACATTGATAGCAAAGTGCCTCAACACACGGTATTAGGTTTTGAAGCCTTTTTTCAAAATGAAACGGAACACCTTGAGTCAATTAAGGCATTGACTGAGCAATGGGCGAGCCTAATGCCCGATAATGCCATTCCGCAAAAAATGGCACATTATATTTACACCGCGCCTGATAAGCGGGTGACACGTTTGCGACCGTTTGAAGTGGCAGATTATTACCAGTTAGATCGGGTTGAAGTGTTGCGCTTTTGTTTATTAGCAACCCGCGCTGGTTTTTTAAACCTCAGTTGGGATTTGCTGTGCCCCTCGTGTCAGGGCGCGACGGTGCAAACGGAACGCTTAGACAAGTTCATGACCACCGCGCATTGCTCAACCTGCAATATTCAATATGATGCTAACTTTGATCAAAATGTCGAAGTGACGTTTAGTCCGCATGAACGCTTGCGCAGCTTAGATCAACATATCTACTGTATCGCCAACCCGATGGCAACCCCGCATATTTGGGCGCAATTAAATTTTGCCCCACATCAGCAGCGCACAGAACGCTTGCAACTGCCTGAAGGACGTTATCGTTTGCGCAGTCCGGCCTTAGAAGGCGAATTATATTGGCAGGTAGTGGCGCAAGAAGGTACGGCATGTATTCAGTTAGCATTAACAACGCCATTGCTACCGCAGACAGAGTTGATTTCGGCATCTGAGTTAGAAATCTGTTTTCATAACCAAACCGAGCATGATCTGACTTTAAAAATCGAAAAATTACATGATCACGGGCGCATTGCCAGTGCCGCCTTTGTCACTACTTTGCAAGATTTTCGGGATTTATTTAGTTCTGAAGTGTTACGGGCGGGTGTGCAATTAGGCATTGCTAACATCGTGTTATTGTTCACCGATTTAAAAAGCTCTACTGAATTATACGAAACACACGGCGATGCGCGGGCTTTTGCCTTTGTGCAAGCCCATTTTGACATTATCACCACCATCATTGCGCAGCATCAAGGCGGCGTGGTGAAAACCATTGGTGATGCGGTGATGGGCGTTTTTAGCAGTGAAGGGCGGGCTGTCGAGGCGATATTGGCTATTTTAGCCAGTTTTAACACATATAATCAGCAGCATGATGATGAGTCGATGACCTTAACGGTTAAACTAGGCTTACACGCTGGCCCTTGTATTATGTTGAATTTAAATGACCGTTTAGATTATTTCGGCAGTACGGTGAATTTAGCCGCACGTATTGAGGGTATGAGTTTAGGCAATGATGCGGTGTTATCGGCAAGTTTATTTGAACATCCAGAGGTGCAAACGGTGTTGGAGCAGCATCCTGAAGTGAAAGCAGAATCGTTAACGGCGCAGTTGAAAGGGATTCGTGCTGAGCAGACGTTGTATCGTTTGCAAGTGGGGGCTTCAAAACCATTGTAGGGTGGAATAGGCGTAAGCCGTATTCCACCATGCGGCTGATAATCTGTTTTTGCTCAACCTTGTGCAGAGTTTTATGGTGGAATACGCTGCGCTATTCCACCCTACAACGCACAATCATTCATTTTAATGCACTTTACCGCACATAAGTTGACCACACCGGCACTAACTCGCCATTATCTATTGTGCGCAAGATTTCAAGTTCTGGTTTGCCTGCACCCACTGAACCATAATTCTCACCATACAGCAGATTCATTTCTAAGACATCGGTATTCCCCAGAGGCAAGCCGATAAAACCTAAACCGGAGTGATCATCTAACATACCGCCAAGGTCTATATTGCTACCGATTTGATGCCCTGTAATGCCTAGACCAAAATAGCCTCTGGGTGCGTCGCTTGGGCTGGTTACAGTGGCAACGTAATAGCCGGGGTCTAATAGACCTGTTTTAACAGTGCTACCAGTTTCGACTAACACAGGGCCAAAGACTGTGGTTTGATTATTGAGTTTAACTTCAACCAAGACTTGCTGCATTTGCCCTGTATATTCTTGTACTTCTAGTTC
>QKBZ01000259.1 GCA_003245895.1 Beggiatoa sp. | reverse complement strand
ATCCTGTCACGCCAACAAATCCTAGTGAAAGATGGGCGCGTTTTTGAATCGCTAAAACAAGTAGATACCATTATTTTTGACAAAACAGGTACTTTAACCTTAGAGCAACCTACCTTAGGCAATATTCATGTGCTAAATGGTTTTTCAGAAACGGAAATCCTACGCTACGCCGCAGCGGCAGAATATCGCCAACCTCACCCTATTGCTAAAGCCATCGTAGAAGCGGCACAAACCCAGCAAGTGGACATACCGCTATTAGATGAAGCTGATTATGAAATGGGCTATGGCATCAAAGTCACAGTCGAAGCGCGGACGGTTTGTGTCGGCAGTGCCCGTTTTATGCAACGTGAGGGCATTATCGCGCCGCCAGAACTCCAACAGATTCAACAAGACGCAGAAACAGAAGCCCATTCACTGGTTTATGTGGCGATTGATGATCACTTGGCAGGCGTGTTGGAAATGCAACCGACACTCCGCCCTGAAATAACAGACGTTATCCATTACCTGAAACAACGCAATATCACGCTGTACATCATCTCAGGCGACCATGAAGCCCCAACGCGCAAAATGGCGCAGACTTTAGGCATTGAGCATTATTTCGCGGAAGTATTGCCAGAACATAAGGCGGATTATGTCAACCAACTAAAAGAACAAGGACGCTTTGTCTGTTTCATTGGTGACGGCATTAACGATGCCATTGCCTTGAAATCTGCACAGGTCTCCATTTCGCTAAAAGGCGCGTCCACCGCTGCCACGGATACCGCACAGATTATTTTTATGGATGGAACCTTGAACCATTTAAGCTCGCTGTTCCAATTTGTTGACGAATTTGAGCAGACGATGGATAGAAACTATGTGATCAGTATGGTACCAGGGGGAGTCATTATTGGCGGCGTTTATTTACTGCATTTCGGCATTGCGTTGAGTATGGGAATTTTCTATCTAGGCTGTTTTGCGGGGTTGGGGAATGTGTTGTGGCCTTTAGTTAAGCATCAAGAACAGAATGTGTTAGAACACACAGAGTCGATTGATTTGGATGCAGAGACGACAGGAACAGATAAGCCACTGGCGATAACTCATGTGGTTGATGGTGAGGCTGCTTGAGTGCGTTGTGTTGACGTTGCTTGAATAGTCTTACAGTTTTAGGGCTTTTAACAAAAAATGCTCCTGCACTTCAGAACACACAGCGAGATAACCGTATTTCAAAGTATTGGGGATAGTGTATAGCGGGTGGGGGGAGAGGGGAAGGGAGTTGTTACATTCTTGTCAAGTATTACAAAAGCCGTGTTAAACACCTAATGTCAGTATTTTGCACCTTTGTTCACACCGTCCCAAGCAAACACAATTGATGGTATTTTTCATGGTATCTAAGCGTTTAGTGTATTTAAAATTTATTTATTAACAATGATATATTGTTATTTTTTAGTTCCTTCAGCAGGAATTAAATTAAGCCGTTTTTTATTAAGTAACTGTTTTATATAGATATTATTTTTATCTAGTTTTTGTCATACAGTTTCTGCACTAGCGTTAACATAAAAAATATCGGGAACGTGGAAATGGCTACTCAAACAGTTTTGCATGCGTCCCTGCTCGAACAAATATAATCACCTCTGACTTGCCTATTTCTCTTAACGCCTTATCTGAATCTACGGAATTGCATGAGGTTTAAGCGTGCTGCAAGAGAATATCGGTGATTTGGGTTAAAGTTTCGTATGCTGTTGCGGGTGTGATATGGCTGGGCATTCTTCCTGCTTTTTTACCATGTGCAACCCAGTTTCTATAAGTATAAATCTGCTTAGCATGACCAATTAAATCAATATTGTTATTTTGCTCTGTAATTAAGTTTTTAATGAATTCCAGAATCTCGTCAGGCTTCCAAAACTCTACTTCTTTTTGATAATGCTGGTAAATACCTTTGCCTAAAGTATCAGGCACCACCTGCTGTTCTAAAACCTGCCCCTTTTCTAATAAATAATCTCTTAAAAAACGCTCAAACACAGCCCACAAGGCAAGTACAAATAAATCACTATGTTCCTTTTGTACCTGTCCAAAAGTTGCTTGTAAATCTGCATGGCGATTAAAGTTAGTATGATTAAGTAAATGTTTTTTATAAGCTTCTATGCTGCTTTGACATTCAGCATTTTTGGGTGTCCATGCAGAGGATGATATTCTACGCGCCACTTTTAGCGCATCCGCAGAGTATAAGAAACTGTCCCAAAGTGCTGGCAGAGGATTATGCAAATTCATAATCATTGACCATTGCTAATAACTCCATGAATAAATCAGCACTTAATGCTAATGCTGTAATTGGGTTTTTATTCTCCAACCAATACCACCCATCTTGCTCTAACCCCTTAAACATTGGTCGTTCATTTCCCTCCACATCACGAATGATTAAGCTGTCTTTTACCATGTAGAGAATAGACTCTGTTCCAAATGCGCCGCTTAATTCAATTAAGCCTTCAGCCAATAATACAGAAGAACCTTCTGGCAATAGTTCTGCCACAGCATTGTCTGGTTCAGATACACCTTTTCTCACAATTGCTATACCTGACACCTCATACTGACCTGTCTCATCTTCAATAGTGCGTTTTATTTCAACAGTTTCTAATTCATCCGGTAGCCATGCACGCACTTGGGCGAAAAAATCAGCGACACGTTGGAGGTAAAGTTGTTGCTGTTCATGGGCGTGGTCGAAGGTTTGCTCTGGGCTAATCATTGCGGTATCACCTTAAAACAGGGGTAAATGTTCAGTATAGCAATACGGCATTTTTCTGGTATTAAGCCGTAGGGCGGATAAGCGCAGCGTCATCCGCCGTTGATGTGTGCGATACATCTCGATGCGGTCATGTCGGATGACGGCTTACGCCTTATCCGACCTACAAACCGGCTTAGTTTAAGACCGTGACCAAAGAAGGGGAGGGGAGTTAGCAAATGTATTTCATGGCTTGCCGAAAAAATGCTAAAAATATGTAAATATCTGTCCGGTAAAAAAGTAGTGGCTTCAGTGGCCTTATGGCTTCAAGCACCTAAAAATCATTATATATCATGACCTTGTACTGAAGCCACATTGAAGCCACAAAGTGTATTTTGAAGCCAGTTGAGAGCGTTTTTAATCCGTATTGTGATCCAGTCCAAACAAAACACCCAAAACCAAGTAATACTATTCTGTGTCATCGTGTTAAGTAGTGGCTTCAGATTGTTTTAAATTGGCTTCAGTGTGGCTTCAGTATAAGTTACTGTAAAATAAAATTTTTTAATCTATTGAAGCCACAAAGCCACTAAAGCCAGTCACTTTTTAGAAATTATATTTAATCGCGTAAACTCTCAACTGATTTTGACCCCGTGCAGGTCGAATTTGATACTGATAGCGTTCTCCAGAACATTCTAGCAAGCCTTGATTTTTCAAGGTTTTTAACACAAGTTTCTGATCAAACTCACCACACACATCACGTTTAAAA
>QKBZ01000187.1 GCA_003245895.1 Beggiatoa sp. | reverse complement strand
GTTTTCCACAGGTTTTCCACAGGGAACCTGACCCCAAATAGTTTAAAACAAGACGTGACGCTAATTTATTTGATTTTTCTGGAAATAGGCAAAAAGTGTGTTGTTCTATGTTTGAGCGTTAATCTGCTTAGCTGCTAGCGGAAAATAAGGTAATGAGTTGATTTTTAAAATAATTATGTGTTTTCAACATGCCTGAAATCTGGAGGGTGTTTTAAGCGGCAATTTGTTGCCTGTCCAGTCAGAACAAAAAGCACTCGGCAAAGTTGTGGATAACTTTTGAGGGAGTTGCAGAACGTAGGATGGACTGACAGAGAAAGCTCATCTGTCGTGGTAACTAATATCGCGGTAAACGATGGGCTTCCTTCGTCAGCCCATAGAAAAGCAAGGCAGTGGGTTGTGATTTACGCAATCCATAGCATATAGGTAAGCAAGTCAACGCGAGCGAAGCCCTCGTGTTGAAAGCATTAACTTATCAACAGGAGGACATTATGAGCGGTATTGCAGGCATTAAAGACTGGTTAAACCAACAAAAAAGCTCAGTAGAAGAAGCGGTTACTCGTTACAAAAACAAAGACTTTTTAGATGCAGTGGTTGCCGGTTGCGCCTTAGTCGCGGCTTCTGATGGCAAAATTGATGCGTCAGAAAAGCAAAAAATGGCGGGCTATATCGAGCGCTCTGCTGAATTGAAAGTGTTTGATATGAAAGATGTTATTAAGTCTTTCAACAGCTATACCGACAGCTTTGATTTTGATTACACCATCGGCAAAGCAGAAGCCATGAAAGCCATTGCCAAACTGAAAGGCAAAGACGAAGCGGCTCGTTTATTAGTTCGCGTTTGTTCTGCGATTGGCATGACTGATGGTGATTTCGATGAAGCGGAAAAAGCCATTGTGCGCGAGATGTGTCAGGAATTAGGTTTAATGCCAAGCGAATTTGGTTTATAAGGACGCTTATCAACACGCTTTTATCAAAAGCGATCTCGTCCTTATTGATGCCCCCACTTTGCCAGAGACGACAGGGAAACTGTTGTTCATAAGTGGGGTGCAATCAAGTCATTGTGGAAAAGCTGTATTGTGATGGAATCTAACGCCCTGCTGTTTAACCGCCGCGCCGATACTTATCAACGTGTGCGTCCTGAATATCCCTCCATTGTTTATGAATATGTCGCAGCGCATAAGCTGTTAAACCAAGATTCACAGGTGTTAGAAATTGGCGCAGGGCAAGGCACGGCGACTGCGGAGATTGCTGCCTATTGGCAACCACATTTAGATGTCGTTGAACCCGGTGAACAGTTGTTAGCCTTATTGCAAGAACGCTTGGCGGGATACGATAAATTAACGCTGTACGCGCAACGCTTTGAAGATTTTCCCGCCCGCGAACATCACTATGATGCGGTGTTTTCCGCCACTGCCTTTCATTGGTTAGATAAAAAAACTAAATATTTAAATGTACGGCGTTTATTAAAACCCGATGGCTTATTAGTGCTGTATTGGCATAACTTTGGGTTGCAAGACCCGCAGCTTGAAGCCCGTATGCGCACTGTGTACGAACGCTATGGCATGTTGAAAAAAGGCAGTTGCGATAACGCGACTTATACTCAACAGAAAATCGCCCGTCGTCAGAAAGAGATCAATGCTTGTGGTGTGTTTGAGTTAGTTCAGCATGAGCAAATCCCGCAGTTTATGACGTATTCAAAAGCGAATTATTTGGATTTACTGCGTACTTTCCCCGGTCATTCAGCGGTTAAGCATGCGACAGTTGAGGAGCTTTTTGCAGGTTTAGCAGATGCGTTAGATGATCAGTTTGAGGTGAGTGCGTTGGTGGATTTGATTATTGCGCGGCCTTTGGGGGAGTCTAATGCAAACTAGAGACTTTTCTCCAATTCACCCCGGTGAAATATTATTGGAAGAATTCATTAAACCCATGGTATTAAGTCAATCAGGTTTAGCAAAAGCTTTAGGTGTGTCTAGCCATCGAATTGCGGACATTGTACATAAACGTCGTGGCATTACAGCAGATACTGCTTTACGCTTAGGACGCTATTTTAATATGGATGCACAGTTTTGGCTAAATTTACAAACTCGTTATGATTTATTGTGTGCAGAAGAAAAATTAGCACAGCGTTTAGAAATTGAAGTACACCCTTATCAAGCAAATATGGTGTAATTGCATTAATGAATAATCCCATGAAATATAAAGGTTATTATGGTTTATGTAAGCTTTCTGTTGAAAATAATATTTTTCATGGAAAAATTGAATACATTAATGACTTAGTCACTTATGAAGCTTCAACTTCAGTAGAGTTAGAAGCTGCCTTTCATGATGCCGTAGATGATTACTTAGAAACATATGGCGTATTAGGTAAAGAGCCAGATAAAACGATGTCTGACTCATTCGCTGAAATATTTGCTGGTCTTAGCGATGCAATTAATCATACAAAAGGTCAAGCAACAAAAGTTATTGAACATAAACCTATGAACGCGAGGCAGGATTTTCACGCACAGAATTATAATTCCGAAAATTCTTAAATTCTGAAAATCCTGATTCAGACAATCTTGCCAGCCATTTTCAAACACTACTCCTCACCCAACCGTTATTTCAAACTTACCCAAACCTACTCCTAGTTAGGTATTTATAGATTTAGCGTTGAATTCCTAATTCACAGAGGATGGTTTCACTTGAAGCTCAAAAAGCTCAAGCCAGAGCCTTCCTCTCCAAAGGCTTAAACGGTGTAACTCACCGCATATTTAGCTAAATTCATAGCCGCATTCAAATCGCGGTCTTGGGTATGACCGCATTGACATTGAAAAACTCTATCTTTAAGCATTAAGTCTTGTTTGATTGCACCACAAGAAGAACACGTTTTGGAAGATGGATACCATCTATCTGCAATCACAATCAGCTTGCCGTGCATTTGCGCTTTGTATTCTAATTGGCGCTTAAACTCATAAAAGCCCATATCCGCAATATGTCGCGCTAGTTTGCCGTTTGACATCATGCCTTTAACATTTAAATCCTCAATCCCTATGATTGAAAATCGTTGTGTTAAGTCACTGGTCAATTTATGCAAGCTATCTTTGCGAATATTGCTTATTCTGGCGTGAAGTTTAGCGAGTTTTGCTTTGGCTTTGCGCCAATTAGATGAAGCTTTCTGCTTTCTACTGAAAGACCTTGATAATCTCTTGAGTTTTGCAAGTAATTTCTTTAGCGGTTTAGAGCCTGCAACCACTTCACCTGTGCTGAGCGTTGCTAAAGATGAAATACCTAAGTCCACACCCACAACACCTTGGTTTTCGGCTTTGCGTTTATGAACAACATCATCTAGTTCAACACTGATACTGACGAACCATTTACTGGCTTGCCGTGAAACTGTTGCAGACAGTATTTTACCGTTAAATCTTAACGGCTCTCTCAATCTTACCCAGCCTAAATTCGGGATTCTGATTTGATTTAAGGATTCATTTAGAGAAAATTGGTC
>QKBZ01000178.1 GCA_003245895.1 Beggiatoa sp. | reverse complement strand
CTCACAGGAACAACAGTGTATTCTGCATCTAAGGTGAAAGAGAAGATCATCCCTTCATCACCTACACCATTATCAGTATTCCATTTCAGACCATCAACGTCTTGATCTTTAATGCTGCCATCTGGGCCTTCTTCATAACCTTGGATTGGTGAATAAGCTTCAACATGACCTACACATAAAGGCATGTTTAATGTCCAGTGACTTAAGGCATGACCTTTAACGTGACTTACTTTGTAAGACCATGTAGTGCCTTCTACGCCTAAGAATTCAATATTGAACCCAGTCAGGTTTTTAGAACCTTGAAATTCAACATAAGTTGAATCGTTTGCAAATGCAGGCACAGTCATGCTTGCAAGACAACCCGCGACTAAGAGGGCAGTTAAATTTCTTTTCATAACACAAATCTCCTAAAAAAACCTTAGTTAGAGTATCAACATTTTTGTGCTGAACCAGAAGTGCTAAATTATTTTTTGTTATCTTTACTAGAGCAGATGTTATCGTTGATATTATTTATTTGGGGTAGTTTGATTCATTTTAGGCATAAAGCTTTTTACATCTATAGCTATACTACTTTTCTGGTGCTAATTATAGTCGATTAGCACTGTAATACTTGGTTGCTTTATCTTTGCTTTAATACCGCTTATACGTTTTACCCGCATTTTTATGCTTTTTCCATAATAAACGCGGGCAAATTTAAGCACTTTTTATGCCATTCTATTGCACTTTAAAGATTTGCTCCCACTCTAACTGTGTCAGCTTATGAATACCGCTAATTAAAAACCAGAGTGAAAACAATAAAATAGCCATTGATGGCAACACAATCACAGGGTAACTTAAGGCCGTCATTTTGCCTAACTCAGCGTTAAAAGCTTCCGTACCAGGGGGACTGACAACAATGACTCGCGCTAACACAAAGTTTAATAAGGCGGAAACAAAGAAGGATAAGGCTAATAACCACGAGGCTTGTAATAAGCGTTTCTCAAAAGCGGCAACCGCACTGTGTGCTTCTAATGCTTGAGTAACGGTCTCGATATTAATAATATTGTCATTGTAAATTAATAATTTAACTAATGGGTAACGTGTTTTTAATGAAACGATCACCACAATGCCAATTAATAATGGAATGCTGGCTTCTTTTACTGCCAACCAAAAAGGGTCTAATTGTAATAAACCAATGCCGCCTGTTAGCAAAATACTGATCAGACCTAACAGGGAAAAAAAGTTAAAGTGCCGATTTTTAAGCAGATCATAAAGGCCGTAGACCAGCGGAAAGCTTAAGGCTAATACTAAACCCCATACTGGCCCTAAATAAGCTTCTTTGCTTAAGACCGTTAATACAACGACCGGCAGCACGATATTAATAATTAAGTTAACAAAAGGATTTTCTTTAGGGCGAGTATTGGCCGTAGAATCAGGTGATGTAGACATAAATTAAAACACTGATGAAGTAAGGAAATGACGATGAATCTATTGTATGTTAGCAGAAAACAAGCATATGCCAACGCAATGCATACTTTTTGTCGGCAAACAGTTAATCATTTGTTAAAGTAAATTGCCTCAGTTACGGCAACTTACTTTAGTGATAATTGGGAGGTAGAGGCAGGTTTGGTTAATACTCTAAACGACTGGCATTGGCTTGCATAGCCAGTTGTTGACGCTCGCAGAAGTCGTCTGCTGCATTATAGCCTTGTTCTTTTAAGCTGTGATTGCGCACCGCACATTCCAATAACACCGCTAAGTTGCGACCCGGTGCTACTGGCAAGCTAATTTCAGGAATATCAACGCCTAACACACGGCGGGTGCGATAGTCGCCTTGCAAACGATCAATAGACTTCAGTCGATCTGGGGTCATTTGCTCTAACATAACCACTAAACGCAAATGATTTTCGGTTTTAATCGCACTGTTACCAAACAAAGCTTGCACATTTAAAATACCAAGGCCACGCACTTCTAAAAACGGATTCATGCCTTGCACCGCGCAAGTGCCATTGATCACATTCGGTGCAATGCGGCAAAACTCAGGCGCGTCATCTGCGATCAAACGATGGCCACGACTGACCAACTCCAAGGCTAATTCACTTTTGCCCGTGCCGCTTTTGCCCATGATCAACACGCCCATGCCTAACACATCCATGAACACACCATGCAGCGTTGACCGTTGTGCCAACATACTGGCAAAGGTCGTGTGCAAGTAGTTAATGACGTGCTCACCGGGCAGTTGTGAGACAAACAGCGGCACATTATGCCGATCTGCATACTCTTTTAATTCGTCAGATGCATTACTGTCTACCACGACCACGCAAGCAAGATTATCGTTTTCAAACAGTTGTTTTAAGGTTTCTTGGTAGACAGGACGGGTTAGCGCATCTAAATACGCCAACTCATATAAGCTGATAATTTGAATCTGGTGGGGATGGATGAGGTTTAAATAGCCGACGTGCGCAAGCTTTTCATCAACTTTGAGTAAAATATTGCGCTTACTGCCCAGCCGCCCTGCAACCCAGTGTAAGGCAAGGCTATCGGCACAACTTTCATATAAATCAACCACACTGATTAAGTGCATGCTTAATCATCATCTTCATCAAGGATTGGTCGATCCGAGGGCTGCCATTCAGCAAATAACTGATATTTCTCGCTGCAATCTTTACCATTACGCAATTGCTCACGAAATTCAGCATCGCTGAACATTTCTGCTAACTGCGCCAAAATCTGTAAATGTTCTTCCGTACAATCTTCAGGAACCATTAGGGCAAACAATAAATCGACTGGTTGCCTGTCAATGGCATCGTAATCAATCCCTGATTCTAATTGTAAAAAAGCAGCTAAAGTGACATCACAATTGCTAACCCGCGCATGCGGAATGGCAACACCTCGCCCTAGCCCTGTGCTTCCCAGTCGTTCCCGAGCCAGCAAACTATTTAGAATTTCCCGATTACTTAACTTAGAGGTTTCGGTGGCTAATAATTTACTGAAGTACTCAAAGACCCGCTTTTTACTGGTGGCTTGCACATGGCATAACATGCGGTCAGGTGTTAGTATATCTTTAATTTGCATAGAGAAAATCACGGGTCTGACCCTTTGGATCAGACCCACTCTCGTTATGATTCAGCGATCTGAGTTTTTACCCGACCATCGGCTTGGTGATGGTCTTTCATTTTTTCCTTATGTTTTTTGATTTGCCGATCCAGTTTGTCCGCCAAAGCGTCAATCGCAGCGTACATGTCTTCATGCTCAGCATTTGCAAATAAATTTGCGCCACTCACATGCAATGTTGCTTCCGCTTTTTGGCGTAATTTCTCAACACTGAGAACAACATGCACGTTGGTGACATGATCAAAGTGACGTTCAAGCTTTTCGAGCTTGGTGGTGACATAGTTACGGAGTGCTGGAGTCACTTCGACATGATGTCCACTGAGATTCAGTTGCATGATATGCTCCTAAATATAGTTGTGGTTATTTTCTGACGGTTATTATTTAGACTAACCGCTTCCGTTCATTTGAGGGCGGAATCACCATCGCTTCCCGATATTTGGCTACGGTACGGCGGGCGACATTGATCCCTCGCTCTGATAACAGCCGCGCAATTTTGCTATCGCTTAAAGGCTTGGCAACATTTTCAGAGGCAATGAGCTTTTTAATGAGGGCGCGGATGGCCGTAGAGGAACACTCGCCTCCATTATTCGTGCTGACATGGCTGGAAAAGAAGTACTTTAACTCAAAAATGCCGCGTGGCGTATGGATATATTTTTGAGTGGTGACACGAGAAATCGTGGATTCGTGCATTTCAAGCTCGCTGGCAATGTCGTGTAAGACTAAGGGCTTCATGGCTTCTTCACCATAATCTAAAAAGCCGCTTTGTCGTTTCACAATACACCGCGCCACTTTTAACAAGGTTTCATGGCGGCTGCGCAGGCTTTTAATAAACCAACGTGCTTCTTGCAAATGGTTTTTTAAGCTGGTGACATCGGTTTCTTTATCTGCACGAGAAATGAGATCAGAATAATACTGATTCACCCGCAAACGCGGGGCAATTTCTGCATTTAACTCGACTTTCCATTGTCCTTTCACTTTACGCACGAATACATCAGGGATCACATAACTTGCGTTATGCGCCTCGATTTGCGCACCGGGTCTAGGATTCAATGATTGAATTAAATCCACTACCTCGCGCAATTCGTCGCGTCCTAGCTTCATCCGTTTTGCCAGTTGATTGTAATCTTTGGCCGCTAACACATCTAAGTGTTCAGTGACTAAGAGTATCGCTTCACTGCGCCAAGTGGTGTCTTTAGGTAACTCACCTAATTGTAAAGCTAAACACTCACTTAAATCGCGTGCTGCAACCCCTACCGGATCAAAGCGTTGCACACGGTGCAATACTGCTTCGATTTCGTCTAATTCGATGCCTTCTGCTTCATCAAAGCTTTCCGCTAAGCTTTCTAATGAAGTATGCAAGTAACCATCGCCATCAATACTATCGATAATCGCGCAGGCAATCGCGCGGTCAGTATCGCTAAATGGCGTTAATTCTAATTGCCACAGCAAATGCTCTTGTAAGGTTTCATCTGAACTGTGTTGATTAAACGGCTCGCGTCCATTTAAGTCGCTATTATCCCCCGTTGGATAGTCATATTGATTTAAACTACTGTCATAAATATCTTCCCATTCGCTGTCGGTAGACAATTCAGTGGGAATTTCTGACGCATCATCAAAACTGACTTCCGCGCTTTCAGCACCGTTTAAACCTTCAAAATCATCATTGCCGTCATCGCGGTTATCTTTATCCAGCACTTGATCGTTACTGAGTTGTTCAATACTGATTTCTTCGTCAGTATCTTCTACTTCTAACATAATGTTAGATTCCAACGCCTGTTGGATTTCAAGTTGCAGGTCTAAAGTGGACAGTTGCAACAAGCGAATGGCCTGTTGTAACTGGGGGGTCATGGTAATTTGCTGACCTAAACGTAATTGGAGACTTTGTTTCATATTATTTGTTCAGATGCAGAAAACAATACCTGTGCCCTATTATAAGCGGAAATCCTGTCCTAAGTAGACTTCTCTAACCTGTTGGTTTGCCAGTATCTCTTCAGGGGTTCCTTCAGAAATAATTGTACCTTCATTCACAATATAGGCACGGTCACAAATGTGCAAGGTTTCTCTCACGTTGTGGTCCGTGATCAAAATACCGATATTCAAAGCCGATAAATGCTTAATAATGCGTTGAATATCGAGCACAGAAAGGGGGTCAACTCCGGCAAAAGGTTCGTCTAACAACATAAAACGTGGTTGCGCCGCTAAGGCACGCGCAATTTCTAAGCGTCGCCGCTCGCCGCCCGATAAACTCATGCCTAGATTATCGCGCAGATGCGTAATATGCAATTCTTCTAATAACTGGACTAAACGCTGTTGCCGCTCATAACGATCTAAATGCTTTTGCAATTGTAAAATCGCCATGATGTTATCCGCTACATTGAGTTTACGAAACACAGAAGCTTCTTGCGGCAAATAGCCTACGCCCAATTGTGCGCGTCGGTGCATGGGATAACGGGTTAAATCTTGGTCGTCTAGGGTAATCGTGCCATCATCGCACAGAATTAACCCAACGATCATATAAAAACTGGTGGTTTTACCGGCACCATTAGGCCCTAACAAGCCCACGACTTCGCCACTTTCTACATGCAAACTGACATCGCGTACCACTTGGCGGGCGCGATATTTTTTCGCTAAGTGTCGGGCCGCTAATAGGCTCATAGATTATCCTTAATCGTTATTTATCTCGGCGCGGTTGTAAGGTCACGGTTACGCGCTCTTGGCTACTACGGCCTTTAAAAGCACGAATAATGCCGCCTCGGGTATCATAAGTGATTTTCTCCCCTGTCACGACATCTTTGCCCTGCCAAACTCTGGCCTCTTGAGTTAATTGTAGCATATCCTGATCGGCAAAATACTCCATTTGTTTGGCGCTGGCTTGTAAAAATTCTTCTGATTTATCAGGCTTTTGTCTAAAGGTTGCCGGTGCACCCTGCGCAGTCACTTTATTAATATCTTGTTGATCAGTGTAATGTAAAGTCACCTTCTCCGCCATAATGCGAATAGTGCCTTGGGTAATAATGACATTACCTTGATACACTGCCTCACCTTTCAAGTCATCAATCTGTCCTTGATCCGCTTCAATAGTGATCGGCTGCTCTCTATCGGTTGATAAGGCCAATGCCGCCGTACTGCATAATGCTAACCCGAGGCAGAGCAGAAATTTAAGGCTGTTCATAATGTCCTCTGACTTGTGACAGTAATTCAACTTGTTGGCGATCCATAAAAACCCGCATCCCTATGCTACGTGTTTCGCCACCGGCATGTAAGATACGACTTGGTTCGCTGGTTTCCGCAAATTGCTGTTGTTGATCAATACGCACATCGCGGGAGAATATCTCTAACTGTTTTTGCGCTTCAGCCGCATTTAAACGCTGAATATGTGCCGCACCATTGAGCCAGATTACATTGCCGTCGGCAGACACTTCACCTCGTTCAGACTCTACTTGCCATTGTGCTTGTTGATCGCGATAAAACACCATCTTAGGTGCAATCAGCTCTGACTGTCCTGCACTGTAATGCACCATTTGCGCGGCGGCGAGTTGATGTAATAAATGCCCTTCAGGGTCAAAACGCTGCGCGGTAAAATCGGTCAAAATATAATCAACGCGATGGGCTTCATATTCAGTGCTGGGTCGTTCCGAATCTAAACTTCGCAACAACCATGTGCTGCCTGCTGCCAATAACAACAAGCCTAACCATGTGAGCCAACGTTGCATGTTAAGCTCCTAGGCTTCCGTATAACGTGCTAATTGTGCGCTTAAAGTACCTTGCGCATCCATGATCAATTCACACATTTCGCGCACTGCACCGCGTCCGCCACGGGCTTGGGTTTGCCAACATACATGATCGGCAAGCAAGCTGTGTGCATCAGCGACGGCCATTGGTAAGCCGACGGTGCGCAACACCGGCAAATCATTTACATCATCACCGATATAAGCAACCTGTTCTGGTGCAATCTTCAATTGTTCACATAAGGCTAATAATACCGGTAATTTCTCGGCTTTGCCTTGGAATACATGATTCACGCCTAAGGCACGCATACGGTGATCCACCACTGGGGTATCGCGTCCGGTAATGATAGCGAGTTCTACGCCAGAGGCTTGCAATAACTTCATGCCTAGGCCATCGCGGGCATAAAAGGCTTTATATTCTTCGCCTTGTTCACCGATATAAATACTGCCATCGGTTAACACGCCATCAACATCAAAAATGGCTAAACGCACTTGTGCCGCTTTGGCATAGGCTGCTTGTAAACTATAACGCATGCTTATACCACACCTGCTCGTAATAAATCGTGCATATTTAACGCCCCAATCAGTTGATTATCTGCGGTCGTCACCAGCAACGCATTAATTTTATGCCGTTCCATTAAGCCTAAAGCATCTACCGCAAGGGCTTCTGCTAACATGGTTTTACATGGTGCGGTCATGACCTCTGTAATCATTGTAGTATGAATATCAAGCGGTTTGTCAAAAGCCCGTCGCAAATCGCCATCGGTAAAAATACCTAATACCTGATGCCGTTCATCAACCACAGCCGTCATACCTAAGCCCTTTGCGGACATTTCTGCCAATGCTTGCGCTAAGGTCGCGCTAGCAGACACTTGTGGTATTTGTTCACCTTGATGCATTAAGTCTGCAACATGTAATAACAAGCGTTTGCCTAAACGACCACCGGGGTGCGAACGGGCAAAATCTTCAGCACTGAAACCACGAGCTTCTAACAAAGCGATGGCGAGCGCATCGCCCATCACTAAAGCCGCTGTGGTGCTGGCAGTAGGGGCTAAGCCCAATGGACACGCCTCTTTTTCCACGCTGACATCAATATTCACCGTCGCCATTTTGGCAAGACTGGACTCAGGGTTGCCAGTCATGGCAATCAAAGGCACTTGCAAGCGTCTCAACAAAGGTAAAATCGTTAAAATCTCTTCGGTTTCGCCAGAGTTTGATAAGGCAATCACCACATCTTGTGCTGTGATCATGCCTAAATCACCGTGGCTGGCTTCACCGGGGTGAACGAAAAATGCAGGTGTGCCGGTGCTGGCTAAAGTCGCAGCGATTTTGCCACCAATATGGCCGGATTTACCCATGCCTATCACCACCACACGTCCCTCGCAATGCAACATATAATCACAAGCACAGACAAACTGCTCATCAATGCGCGAACATAAGGCTTGAACGGCTGCTAGTTCTGTATTAATGACGGCTAAAGCAAGGCTTTTTAGCTGTTGTTGCTCAACGGTGTGCATGGTGGTTGTTCACCCAGTGGCAAAAAAAAGCGGTTATTTCACCTGATTCGTTTTAGAAGTGCAAGCATTGATGGTCGGTATGAGGACATCTTGTGAATAAACGGCACTCACTGAACAACGACCATCATTATCAACTTCGTGATGTCATTAGAAATCTTCAATGACATCTGTGCCATCTGGCGGGGTAAAACTAAATAAATCTGACGCGAGTGCTTGATTTAACACTTGATCTTGGAACTCGATAATGGTGACTTGGCCTAAGTTATCATGCAAGGTTAAGCGTGCTAATTGGTCTTGTTGTAAGCGCACTTCAATGCTAGAAAACTGCGCTTCACTGGCTTTAGGTTGCAGCAATAAACGATCAAAGCCGTCTTTATTTTCTAAAGGCGTAATGTTGAAATCTTGATCAATACGCGACTCGGAACTGATTAAAAACGCAGGGGTATTGCCTAAGGCTTGCGCTAAATCACGTTTCGTCACTTGCTCTAAGTCAGAATCATAAATCCACACATAATCCCCGTCAGCAATGATCAATTGTTCATAAGGCGATTGGTAAGACCAGCGGAAACGGTTAGGCCGCTGTAAGTAAAAGTCCCCTGAAGAATTTTCTAAGGCTTCGCCACGTTCGTTATACAAGGTTTGGCGAAAATGGGCTTGTAAGGTGGTTAAATTCTTTAAAAACTGCGTCAACACTGCACTGTCTGTCTCTGTGGCAGAAGCAGGGGACACGGCTAAAAAACTACATAACAATAAAGCAAAACAATAGCGCATGGCTATGACTCCAAAGTCTGTTTACCTGAGTTTGATAAAAACAAGTCATTGTATGTTTGCGATGTAGGGTGGAATAGCGCAGCGTATTCCACCATGAAAATCTGCAACACACTAAATTCAAACAGAAAATAAACATTATGGTGGAATACGGCTTACGCCTATTCCACCCTACATCCTTACTCGCTTATTTGATCAAACTCAATTGACGATCCAATAACTTCTCTCACGTTGGACACTACATAAGATCGACATAGTGTATATCAAACCCAAGCCCTAAGCTGTGTCTTTGCGAACACATATAAAAAAACGGCTAGGGGTTAGCTAGCCGTTTTTTTGTGCTGAAGAAGGGGGCGATGTGGTTTAAGAAAGCAATTTACACAAACGCAATGTGTAGCACATTAGAAGCATTGTGGAACAGTGGCAAAGACGTGCTGTATTTTACTTTGCTTTTTTGTATCACATTTTGTTTTCTGTAGTTTGCTTTTTGTGTGAGTGTCTAATAGCTTTTGCAATACATCCATTTCTAATGGTTTGCTTAAATAAGCATCCATACCGGCTGCTTCACATTTGCATTGCTGCACAGAAGTCAATGCAATAATAAAAGGACGATTATGTGCATAACGTTGAATGATTCTTTGGGTTGCTTCTAAGCCATCCATTTCTGGCATATGTACATCCATTAAAATCACATCATACGCCTGCTTTTCTAAAGCAATTAACACTTGGCAGCCATTCTCTGCTAAATCAGCATGATAGCCTATGTTTTTTAACAAGCTCAGCGCAATCTGTTGATTAATAAAATCATCCTCAGCGACTAAAATGCGTAAAGTCATAGCAATTCCTCTTCTTAGAAGATTATTTGATATTTTTGTTGTTGTACGCATTGGCGATGTTCATTTATTTTTATTATGTGAGCTAGACGTTTTTTATTTTAAATGAATCAGCACACTTAAAAATAATAAAAAGTATATGGAATATACTTCCATTAACATTATGTATCACAGTGGTGTGTGATTTTAACTTAAAATCACTTTAACACGGTATATAATCTTGTATAAAAAAATAGCATACAAGTGTTAATTTTTGTTAAATTATTTTTAATAAAATGGCTAATTTTCTTCGTTAACGTTAACTTAGTTAATAACTCAAGTATTTTGTATAACAAACAAGTGTTATGCGTTATAAAAATACCGCTTTAAAAAAGTAACGACATCCTAAAAAATAACTTATTAAACAAATAGTTATTTTAGTTGCTTGAAAAACCTTCCTTCATTTAATGCAATTTAGAGTCCTATTTTATTAAGAATAAGTTAAGTCTTGTCGATGGTTTGATACATTCATGCTTAATTACGCTTATTCATTGATTTTCAACAAAACAAAAATTGTCTGACAGTAGGTCATTGCAATTATTCTGCAATCGTTTACAATTAGAGTGAACGCTCACTCTAGCTGTAAAGGTAAAACGATGGACGATGATAAACGTCAGCTTATTTTAGATGCCACTTCCAAACTGATACTGCAACACGGTCTGCATGGCACTAGCATGAGCAAAATTGTGAAAGCGTCAGGCGTGCCGATGGGCACTATTTATCGATATTTCAAAGACAAAGACAGCTTGATTGCCGAGCTATATCACGACATCGTGAAACAAACAGCCGCTTATGTCTGCAAAGACCTCGATGAAAAGCAACCGCTGCGCAAGCAACTCGAACAAATAATTAAAAATATTATTGAATTAAACAAAGTCCATCCAGACCGCTTTCTGAGCAAAGCCATTTTAGACATCGTGCCGCGCTCAGATGCAGAGCGCATAGCCTTGGAAACGCACTTTAAGCCCGTGCAGCGTTTTGCTGAACGCGGTATTGAAGCCGGTATTTTCAAACCTCTACCAGCAGAATTGATTCTGACCTTAGCGATAGGTCCTATCGAATGGTATTTCCAAGTTCCCCACTTTCATGAACACAGCTTCACCGCCGAACAGCAAGCCATCTTTATCGATGCCTGTTGGGAAGCAATTTGTTTAAACCCTGCAACGACAAAGGATAACTAACATGATACGTTGGTTTTTCGGCGTGATTTTATTATCAGTATTGTTATTCGGCTCTATCTTTGCGTTTAACAATTTTAAGAACCAAAAAATTGCTGAATACATGGCAAGTATGCCGGAGCCTGAGTTGCCGGTTGAAGTGTTAACCGTCGGCACACAAACATGGCGGCCTTCCATTCAATCCATCGGTTATATCGAGCCATATCAAGGGGTTGATGTCACCACCTCAGTCGCAGGTATGGTCGAGCAAGTGCATTTTGAATCCGGTGCACGAGTGAAAAAAGGCGAGTTGTTGGTGTCCTTAGAATCCAGCGTAGAACGCGCCAATTTAAAAGCGGCGGAAGCACGACTCGCGGCGGCAAAAAATACGTGGACACGTAACCAAAAAGTCTATCAACGCAAACTGATTTCCGCTGAAGATGTAGAAGAAGTGGAGTCGGCTTATAAAGTGGCGGCGGCAGAAGTCGCCAGCTTGCAAGCCACAATCGCCCGTTTGCAGGTTAAAGCACCTTTTTCCGGTCAATTAGGAATTCGAGAAATCCAACCGGGTCAATATTTACAACCCGGAAATATCATTGCCAACTTAGAAAGCAATGACAATATGCGGGTGCGCTTCATCATTCCACAAAAAGATTTGCCTGATATTAACATCGGTATGCCCGTTGAGTTACACACAGAAGTCTATCCTGAACAAAGCTTTAACGGCAGTTTAAATGCTATCGAACCTTCTGTAGATAAAGACAGCGGTATTATTCAATTGCAAGCTAAAGTACCGAATCCTGAGCAAAAATTGCGCAGTGGTATGTATGCCACGATCACCATTTGGCAGCAAGAACAAGCCAATACCGTTGTTGTGCCACAACAAGCGATTAATTTCACCTTATATGGCGAAATGGTCTATGTGGTGTCTGAAAACAACGAAAAGGGCGAGAAAGTATTGCGCGTGAAACAGCGACAAGTGAAAGTTGGACAACGGCGTGGCGATGAGGCGGTGATTTTATCGGGCTTAGCGGCGGGCGATATGTTGGTGACTTCTGGGCAAGTGCGTTTAGACAATGGTGCACGGGTCAAAATTGTTACCAATGATTTTATTGATCAAACACAAGCCATTCCTGTGGAGTAACCCTTAATGCGCTTTACCGATCATTTTATTCAACGCCCAGTGATGGCCATCGCGCTAAGTTTGCTAGTGCTTATTTTAGGCTTGCAAGCTGTGTTTAAACTGCAAGTACGTGAATATCCCGAAATGACTAACACGGTTGTCACGGTATCTACCAGTTATTACGGTGCACCTGCGGATGTGATTCAAGGCTTTATCACCCAACCCTTGCAACAAGCCATTGCCGAAGCAGACAACATCGACTACCTAGAATCTAGTAGCCAATTAAGCAGCAGTACCATTAGTGCGCATATGAAAGTGGGCACTGATCCCAATGCTGCATTGGCGGAAATCATGGCGAAAGTGAATAGCGTTAATTCACAACTGCCACCAGAAGCCGAAAACCCTGCTGTCTCTAGTGCAACGGGTTCGACCACAGCCTTAATTTATCTCAGCTTTTTTAGTGAAGAATTAAGTACCGCGCAAATTGGCGATTACTTAAAACGCAATGTGCAAAACCAAATTTTATCGGTACAAGGGGTATCGAGTGCGGATGTAATTGCGCCTTCCTTATCGGTGCGCATTTGGTTAGACCCGCAAGCGATGGCGATGCACAACTTAACGGCGAGTGATGTTAACAACATTTTAGCCAGCAATAACTATCGCGCTGCACCGGGTCAGGTGAAAAGCCGTTATTTTCAATACACCATTCAAATCAACACCGATTTGAAAAATGTAGATGAATTTAAACAAATGATT
>QKBZ01000311.1 GCA_003245895.1 Beggiatoa sp. | reverse complement strand
GCTTCGCCAGTTTTTCCGCTTCAGCTGCAGCAGTGTTAGACTTTTTCGACTCAGCTTTCAGTTGGTTGTAATAGCGAACGAGTTTTTGAACTTCGTTTTTTGCTTCAGCCAGTGTGGACATAAGTTTAAGAATCCAGACGCTTTAGGGAGTTTCTGTGTAGATACTCTATTCCTAGAGAAATGAATACAATCGGTTAAAAGTGTAAAGTAAAGCTGCTTGTTTTGCATTAAGACAAAGTTTGATCTAGGGGGAGATGTGCTTGCTTTTCAAGCACGGCAAACAGTCTTATAGCTAAGTCAGTTTATTTACTGAATAGCTAGCATAGATGAGGCCATGTGTGGTTTTGCAAACTGGTAAAAGACTATTTTAGGCAATAACACATCTATAAATAGTGCTACTTTTTCCACTACTATAGCATACAAATATTGCCACAAATTTTTCCTGACAAGCGAACACCTGTCAGGAAAAATCAAAGCGTCAACTAAAAATGACGATACACAATCTCACCATTAACCAAACGATAACCCAGATAGATGATGTACTCTCCCTCTGGTAATGCGTCGCGAGGCACGTCAATTTCTAAGGTGAAAGGCAAAGCGGTGAACTGTTCCATTGTTAAGATTTCAGCAATCAATGGCTCGATAGTTTGCCAGTCATGATTTCTATCAAGGCTTAATACTGTGCTGTTTTGCTCAATTGCAATTACAAAGGCATCTGCTGCTTGACCACGGTCTGTCGGGTTAGTCGTTATCACAGCTACATCTGAAAAACGCGCGAGGCAGGCAGCTAAGTCGTTGTTGCTAGCGTCTTCGAGGTCAAGACGGAACATATTGGGCTTGCAAGGGAATTGGCTAGCAAAGCGTACACCTGCGCCAAATTGAATGTTATCTGGTAGTTCCACATTTTCACCGATAATCACATGCTCTAAATAGGCATTATTGTGTATCGTGAGGTTTTCCAGTATTGCAGGTTCGACAGCATCACCAAGAACGGTGCCGCGTAGGGTAACGCCTCGCACCGTTGTGCCAGCGGCGAGTTGCACATCTTGGAGGTAGCCGTTGATTACGCTGCTGTTCAAAATGTTGCCTGCTAATATGCCGCCTTTAAGCCAGCCACCACGAAATTCAATATCCTTCAACACGCCATTATTATTGATAAAACCGGATAAATAACCGCCTTGGATCATGCCTTGAGGCAACACTGTGCTGCTCACAATCCAGCCGTTGTTTTCAATCAATGTGTCAATCACCGCATTGCCTACAATGCCGGTTTCTGCAATTTCTTGGAATGTAATTAACAAACCTCTCGCATTGCAAGTGCCTTCGAATTCCTCAACATTTGGGCAAGTTGGTGTACTGTTAACTGCTTTGGCGGGTTCTCTGGCGTTAACGGTGATAGTGAAAGTTTTGCTCAGACTTAAATTCTCTGCATTCGTCACTTGCACTGTGATTTCACTACTACCAACCGTGTCAAGGTTAAACTGCAAAATCGTCGTTTCTAACTCGACACCTACTACCTCAGGATGCGTATTAGCTACAAGGGTGTAACTGAGCGCACTTTCAGGATCAGCAAAGTAGTTTGATAAATCCACACTTACTGCAACATCATCTTGGCTAAGCACCAAATCTGGTATTGGTTGCAACAGTTCTGGCGGTGTGTTGTCAGTGTCAGGTGTTGAGTCTGGTTCAGGCTCAGGGGTAGGTTCTGGCGTTGGCTCTGTTGGTGGGACTTCAAGCACAGGTTCTGGAACAGGCGTAACTGCCTGAACGGAAAAGGTCGCTGTACAAGTGGTGTCAACAAGCAAGGTGAACTCGCTTGCACAACTGGCAGGTGTCCAACTTACGAATTCTGAGCCTATTGCTGCCACCGCTTGCAGGCTAATGCTTGTGCCATCGGGGTAAATGCCCGCTTCTGTACCTGTAATGCTGCCACTACCATTGCCAGTCGTGTGTAAACTTAGGCCATGTTCTGTGATAGAGGTGACTAAATCAAAACGCGCAATACAAGTAGTGTCACTCCACAAATTAAAAGGTGTTGCACAGCTTTCCGGTGTCCAGCCTGCAAAGCTAGAGCCTGTGTCAGCAGTTGCTATTAGTTCTATTCTGCTACCGCTTACATAACTACCGGCGGTGGTGCCACTCAGTGTACCCGCGCCATCACCTTCTGTTTGTAAGATTAAGCCGTAGTTAATTGGCTCCGCTGCGCTAAAACTGGCAGTACAAATGGTGTCTGCTGTTAAAGCATTGCCTGAACTGAAACCATTGTCACAAGACCAAGCGTTAAAACTACTGCCGCCTGTTGGGTTTGCATTAAGCGTCACCGTGGTAGTGCTTAGATAACGTAAACAATTTGTGCCACAATCTGTTCCGGTAGGTGTGCCTGTGCTAGAGACTGTACCTGTGCCACTGCCGGTGGTGTTGAGGGTTAATTGATAGCCAGAGGAAAGGTCTAAACCAATAATAACCGGATCATGATCAGAAGAACTAAAGGCATTCGCTTCGTACAGTGAGTTAGCCGTTGATTTCACTTCATAATCCGCTTCGCCCGTATCTTTAACGCCGTCGTTATAATCAAAATCCGTAATCTCATCTGCATTGATATGCCAATCTGCCGCCCCTGTGACTTGGCTAGCTAAGCTATTACTGGCTAAGGCATGGTCAAGATAGCCCCGTTCGCCGTTAAACACATAGCTGTATGCAGTACCGTTACCGAAAGTAGATAGCATATCTTGATAACTAATACCGCCCGAACCCGTTAAAATCGCTTGTACAGGGTCTTCCTTCGCATAAGCATTTAAATCACCGATGATTAAAATATCAGTGTCCACTGCCCCTAAATTAGTTGCGGTATCTGTTGGATCAGTCGTTAACCAAGCTGTTAATACCGCTGCTGCTTGGGTGCGTGTGTCGTTACAGTTACCTTGCCCTGTTGTTGTATCATCATCACCTGCGCCACAACTAGAGCCTTTAGATTTAAAGTGATTAACCACTACAGTGAACGCTTCGCCGCTATCAGGATTGCCTGCATTAACTTGAAAAGTTTGCGCGACTGCTGGGCGATTTTTATCTGTGCCGGAACTGTTGGGGTCAAGAAATGCTGCGCTACTTAATACCGCATGACTTCCCAACGGAGAAACCACCGCTGTTTTGTATAAAATCCCTACTGTGATTTCATCACTGCCAATGATACCTGTATTGATGTAAGCATAAGTGCCTGCGCCCATTGTGCTATTCAGCGCATTCACCAAAGTGCTGATGGCATTAGCATCATTTTCTAACTCCATTAAACCGATTACATCGGCATCAATTGCTGCCAGTGCGCTGACGATTTTCTGTGTTTGACGGGTTAATTCTGCGGCACTACTCGCCCCGCGTGCTGTTGGGAAGCTTGCACCATCAAAGAAGTTCAGAACGTTAAAGCTCGCTACTTTGATATTTCCGCCAACACTGGGCGGAGTTGCTGGGCGTTGGTTGGTGACAGTGAAATGGGTTGTGGTTGCACTGGTTGGACGTGTGCGCCAAGCATTCGTACCAACTTCACCTGCAAACGAGAAATGCAACACACCTGTGAGATTGCTTAAGGTATCACCCGTGCGGAAATAATGTGTGCCTTGCGTACCGGTACTTAAACCATTCGGTAAGGGATAGAAAATAGGCAGTGTGCTGCTGCCAGAAGACTGATTTTGCAGATTATTATCATCGTCTAAAATAATACGTCGCGTAGCAAGTTCCGCTTGATGTGCAGCATAACCGACTGTTGTTAGCGGATAATTATCATGACTGTATTGATAGGGGACACCGCCTTCATACAAAGTGATTTGACCATAACGGGACAATTGATAATGTTCAGCAACACTGAGCGTGTCAGTGAATTGCACTAACATGCCTTCATATTGTTCATAAAAATCGTCAACATCGCCTACCACTGGCAAATCAATACTTACAGCACTGACAAGGCTTAAATTGTTGCCTGCATTGCTGACAACGACAGCACCACTCGCCGTCGCCGTGACTTGTGTCATGCCATAATACTCACCCACAACACCCGTCACTTGCACAATATTGCCTTCGTTTACTGCATCTGGGCAGGTGTTGCAGTAAACAAAAATTCCTTCTGAACTATTAGCATCATCATCTATATCGCTATCTTCTTCTTGCACAAAGAAGCCATTAAGGTTAGTGCTTTGATAATCTGCGACAACTACGCCTTTGATAGTCACTGTGTTACCACTTAACGGACTTTTATCATCATGGTGTCCACCATTAAAGGTACTAAGATCACTGCCTGCTTGCTGTGTCACCAAGTTGCCTTGAATTTCATGAATACAGGTATCGACTGGCGCAGTTTTATCGCAAGTAACCGTTGCAACGGCATTAGTCGTCGCATTGGTTGTTAATAGCACACCATCGGTTTTGTAGTCGATTAAACTCGCTGCATTGCTGTATGGGAAAATTTTGAAGAAGTATTGCGTGTTGGCAGTTAAACCTGTCCAACTGGCTGTGCTTGTACCTTGTACAATATTTTGTACACCACTGCCATCTGCACAGCTACTGTCATCGCTTTGTGCTGTGCCATCTACAGGATCGGAGAAACTGTTGCTCGTAGCGCACATCAGCAAATAGCCAGCAGGCAATTGCCCGCCTGTGGCATCTGTCCAAGTGGAGGTAATTTGGCTGCTGCTGTTAGCAGTTGCTACGAAAACGGTAGGGTGATTAGTCGGCTCTGGATCATTGCTTGGTGAGTTTGTTGCGTTAGGGGTAGGCGTTTGGGCAATAAAACTACCTGTGCCATCAGGTACACGGCTGTTAGAGTGAGCAGCTTGATCGCCGTTTGCGTTTTCGTCAAATTGTGTCGTTTCCCCCAACCCTGTCAGCAAGCCCGTATCATCTGCATCACCCGTGCTATATACCACAGCATCTAATAAGTTAAGTGTTGTTAAGGCGGTACCATTGGGAAAATCGGTGTTATTTGCTTGGTACAACGCCACAGCATCTGCGCCATTTTGTAGCGCGTTTCCTGCAAATGTAAGACTTACGCCCGCAACCCCTTCATTACCTAACACAAAGAAACCATCTGCATTTGTACTGTAACTATCTAAGTCAAAAGCACCATAAGAGGTATCACTGTTGCCGTTGTAGAAAACGACAACTAGACCATCTAATGCTGTATTGCCTACACCACCATCATATAATTCAATAAATTCTAGCGCATCTGTACCCACAGTATCGGCATCTACTTCATTAATCCGAATTGTAGAAGATGCAGGATCAGCCGTGGTGAAACTCCACACAGAATTACCATTTATGCCTGCATAGTCATTGCTGGATAAATCCTTAATGGCACTGCTGGCAATGGTGATGTAATAGGCCGTGCTTGTGGTTAAATCGCTATTGGGATTAATGCTAACGGTTGTGCCATCACTGATACTGACTTGTGCAGAGCTAATGGGAATGGTTTCAACAGTTGAGTTATCAGAAACAAGGTGAATGCTAATATCGCCAGACGTGCCTTTTTGCACGTTTTCGCTAAAGTGTGCAATTAAATCGCTATTAACGGCGATATTACTAGCATTATTGGCAGGGGTTGTTGTAGAGAGTGTGGGAGCCGTCGTATCAATACCAAAACTCTGTCCAGTATTAATTGCACCTTGTGTATTTGCACCGGATGAAACTGCCCAAATAAAATTTTCGTAAGTGGTGCCGGTACCTATCAGATGAAGAGAGCTATCGATGGGCGTTAAAGTACTTTCAGAAAGTTCTATATCCGTACTTGTCATGCCACTGGCTGGGCCATCTATCGCAGTAATCACACCTTCATAACTGAGAAATTGCACCACAGTACCATTATTAACCAGTGCAAATCCGTCAGGATCGCCATTTTGAATACCGTTAGAAGGATAAGAAATCGAAACTGTACCAAAACCGCCGCTTTGATCTGGAATAAGTCCTGTTAAACTTTCAGTACCATAAACGCTTGAATTCAACCCGTTATAAAGAACAATTGTCCAGCCCGTTAAATCAGTACCTGCAGGGCCTGCAATTTCGATAAATTCACCTGAATCTGTACCAACATGATCATAGTGAAATTCATTGATAAAAACAGGTATTGCAGCTAAAACCTGTGTTCCAACAAACATACCTCCCAACAGCACTACATACTGCCAGAACGTCCTCACCTCTCGTAACCGTGGCATAAAGAATTCCCATATTTACATTGATAACCCAAACATTAAGTAATACATTAATTTTGGTTACAATAATAAATAATTTGCCAACGGAATTACAGGTTTAATTTCGCCTTAAAGGAATTAAAAAGAATGGCAATTGATATTAATTAATGATGTTGCTCATGTTGCAATAACCACGCTTTACGCTCTAAACCCGCAGCATATCCCGTTAATGCGCCACGCTGACTGACAACACGATGACACGGAATAAAAATTAACAATGGGTTATGATGATTCGCTTGACCAATGGCGCGCACGGCTTTAGGGCGACCAATGGCTTGGGCAATTTCGCTATAGCTACGCGTATTGCCATACGGGATGTGTTGCAATGCTTGCCAAACCTGTTGGCGGAAGTCGGTGCCTTGAGGGCGAAGGGGCAAATCAAAGTGTGTTAATTGACCGGCAAAATACGCGGTCAATTGTTCAAGGGCGGCAGTCAGTAGGGGGGAAGGAAGTGGTGCTGCCGCTGGCGGGGAGGATGCTTCTAAAAACTGACAACTTAACAAGGCTTCTGTATCTGCTGTTAACACTAAAGTACCTAATGTTGAAACATAATAAGTGGTGTCAATAGCCATTACAGCAGCCTCTTAAGTGTGCTTAATTAGATAGCATCAGCATCCGTCTCACCTGTCCGAATACGGATAACACGTTCAACTGATGTGACAAAAATTTTACCATCACCAATTTTGCCAGTGCGGGCAGAGTTGATAATAGCATCAATACATTGTTGAACTTGATCTTCAGTGATAATAATTTCAAGCTTTACTTTAGGCAAAAAATCAACGATGTATTCTGCGCCACGATATAATTCAGTATGACCTTTTTGGCGACCAAAACCTTTCACTTCCGTGACAGTAATCCCTGTCACACCAATGCCGGATAAGGCTTCTCTTACATCATCTAAGCGAAATGGTTTAATGATGGCTTCAATTTTTTTCATTGTCTTTAAGTCTCCTCGTTGGCTGAAAATGGGGAGTGGTCTAAGGAAGCGTGCGATTCTAATGTGGGAACTATAGGCGAATCGCCTTCATGATCGCATTACAAGTTGACCCAATATTACGGGCAATGCGTGCATAACATTGACCGCTGGAGCGTACTAAGCCATAGCATTGGCAGTAGCCGTCATTCAACTTAGGGTTTGTTAGCTTAGTCTAATATCGTTTATTGAGCAAATGTCGTTCACCACTTGCAAACATGCCCGATACGGCGTGAACCGCATCGGGCATGTCTGTGGTCATAGACCTATTAAAATATTAGCCGCCTAATGCAACTAACATTTTAGCACCGAGTTCAGTCGGAGATTTGCAAACAGTTACGCCAGCGGCTTCTAACGCTGCGAATTTGTCTGCCGCAGTCCCTTTACCGCCCGCGATGATTGCACCTGCGTGACCCATACGTTTGCCAGGAGGCGCAGTTACACCCGCGATGTAAGAAACAACAGGTTTAGTGACGTTTGCTTTGATGAATGCTGCCGCTTCTTCTTCAGCAGAACCACCAATTTCACCTACCATGATGATCCCTTCAGTAGCAGGGTCTTTTTGGAATAAGTCTAAGCAGTCAATGAAGTTCATGCCGTGAATCGGGTCACCACCGATACCTACGCAAGTGCTTTGACCTAAACCATTGTTAGTAGTTTGGAATACTGCTTCATAGGTTAATGTACCAGAACGAGACACAATACCGATTTTACCTGGTTTGTGAATTTGACCTGGCATAATACCGATTTTGCAAGCACCTGGGGTGATTAAACCTGGGCAGTTAGGGCCGATTAAACGGGTTTCAGGATAGTGATCCATTAACGCCGCTTTCACTTTCAGCATGTCAACCACAGGAATACCTTCAGTGATACACGCGATCACTTTGATACCTGCGTCAGCCGCTTCTAAGATTGCGTCCGCTGCGAAAGGCGCAGGCACGTAAATCATAGTTGCATCTGCACCTGTTTCTGCTACTGCATCGTGTACAGTATTGAAAACAGGCAGACCTAAATGCGTGCTACCGCTACGGCCTGGGGTAACACCACCGACCATTTTAGTACCGTAAGCAATTGCTTGCTCAGAGTGGAAAGTCCCTTGTTTACCAGTGAAGCCTTGGCAAATCACTTTGGTATTGGCATCAATTAAAATACTCATGAGTTTCTTATCCTTTAACTGACTTGACCACTTTATCTGCCGCATCTGCCAAGTCATCTGCTGGCGTAATGGACAGGCCGCTTTCTTTCAGCAGTTTTTTACCAGCATCTACGTTAGTACCTTCTAAACGTACTACAACTGGTAAGCTAATGCCTACTTCTTTCACTGCGGTAATGATCCCTTCAGCGATTAAGTCGCATTTCACGATACCACCGAAGATGTTAACCAGAATGGCTTTTACATTGCTGTCGGATAAGATCAATTTGAAAGCTTCGGTTACTTTAGCAGCAGTAGTGCCACCACCAACGTCTAAGAAGTTAGCTGGCTCGCCGCCGTACAGTTTGATGATGTCCATAGTGGCCATCGCTAAACCTGCACCGTTTACCATACACGCGATGTTACCGTCTAAAGTAACGTAGTTCAGGTCGAACTTACGTGCGCGGTCTTCTTTCTCGTCAACTTGGCTGGCATCATACATTTCAGCTAAGTCGTTGTGACGGTATAAAGCGTTGTCATCAACGTTAATTTTGCCATCTAAGGCCATTAAATCGTTTTTGTCACTGATAATCAGCGGGTTGATTTCGACTAAGCTTAAGTCTTTTTCAACGAATAAACGATATAAGCTTGGTAACACCAGCGTTAATTGTTTCGCTTGTTCAGCATTTAAGCCGATAGCGAACGCGATTTCGCGGCATTGGTAAGCTTGTAAGCCAGTGATAGGATCAACGTGACGAGTGATGATTTTTTCAGGGGTTTTAGCAGCAACTTCTTCGATGTCCATGCCACCTTCGCTAGAAGCGATAACGGCGATACGGCGAGTTGCGCGGTCAACTAATAAACTGAGGTACAGTTCGCTGACGATGTTGGTAGGCGTTTCGATTAAGACGCAACCGATTGGTTGGCCTTTGCTGTCAGTTTGGTGAGTAACGAGGTTACGACCAATTAAATCGCGTGCAATTTCTTCGACTTCGTCTAAAGAATTGGCTTTTTTAACGCCACCTGCTTTACCACGACCGCCCGCATGTACTTGGGCTTTCACCATCCATTGGTTTCCACCGAGTTCTTGTGCTCTGTGGCGAGCTTCTTCAGGACTGGTAGCAGCGTATCCAGTTGGCACTGGAATCAGATAATCTGCAAACAGTTTTTTTGCTTGATATTCGTGTATATTCATCAGTCAGCCTCTTGGGATAAAAGAGTACTTATTGTGCTTCGCGTCAGACACCTGTCTGACAACTTCAGGGTTGTTGAAAAGTGTGCATGCTAACGCCTCTACCGTTTTGCAGCAAGCATTCTGCTAAAAAAAATATGATTTTTTCCATTGTGCAGGGCTGATTTATGCCAGAATTGCCAGAAGTTGAAACCACACGTTTAGGGCTATTACCTCACTTACAACAACAAGTTATTGCTGCTGTTGTGGTGCGTCAATTCCGTTTACGTTGGCCCATTCCTGAAATTTTATTAACGACCTTGCCCAAACAAACAATTTCGCAAATTCAACGGCGAGGGAAATATTTATTATTAACCTGCGACACGGGGCATATTCTAATCCATTTAGGCATGTCTGGCAGCTTGCGTGTGCTACCTGCGGAAACGCCGCCGACTAAACATGATCACGTCGATATTGTGTTAGAGAATGGTCAGTGTTTGCGTTATCACGATCCACGTCGTTTTGGCTGCATTTTATGGACAGATGAACCTATCTTGCAGCATAACTTGTTGGCTAAATTAGGCCCTGAGCCTTTATCTGCCGATTTTAATACTGACTATTTAGCCACACGCTTACAAAACCGTCGCAGCAGCATTAAAAGTGTGATTATGGATAGCCAAGTCGTGGTGGGGGTTGGGAATATTTATGCCAGTGAATCATTGTTTTTAGCGGGCGTACATCCTCAGCGTTTAGCCAATACGCTCACTCTTGCGCAATGTGAACGCTTAGTGAGCAGTATTCAAACGGTATTGCAACAAGCAATTGCCGCAGGGGGAACGACTTTACGCGATTTCACTAATAGCGAAGGGAAGCCAGGCTATTTTCAGCAAGCTTTGCAAGTCTATGGGCGTGCTGGCGAATTGTGCTTCAGTTGTAAAACGCCAGTTCAGCAATTAACCCAACATAATCGCAGCACTTATTTTTGCCCGAAATGTCAGCCAAAATAGTTTCATTATCAGCATTTTTTCGTATGTTATTGAAATGCGATTTTTTGTACATTACATATGAGAAAAAATTTAAATGAACTTGAATAATAATTTAAAATTATGGTTCGATTGTTTAACTAAAACACAATCTGGCATTTTATAAATATAACAACATACCTAATTGAATAAACTGTATTTTTATCTAATTACTTTACTTTATAAAGTTGAGTCGATACACTTCACCTTGAGCATAAAGCCACATAAGCCATAATAATCTATCCCTAATTACAGCTCTAGGAAATTGAATTGCATGAAAACCGTAAAATTAGGTAAAACTCTCACCTTAATTGCAGCCGGAAAATTACTTTCCCACAGCCAAACCTTATTAGCACAGCAAGCTGACTTTGGTAGTAAAACCCAAGACACTAGCAATCCTGCACCGCCTTTATTATTAAACCAAATCGGCTATCCACTGGATTTAATTAGCCCACCTACACAAGGTTTATTAGAATCTGATGATTTAGGTGATTTAGATACAGGCAGCAAATTAACCGATTATGCTGACCAAAGCATGGGCTATATCTGGACAGAAGAACTGCCTACGCCTAATGCAGATGGTACTTTTCCTGAAGGTGTGACACCGCCACGTATTGATTTTATTCTCAGTAACATTCGTAATGATCGTGCTGCAACAGTTTATTTAGGTGTGAGCACACGTTTAGCGGATCAGCCAATTCCGCTGCGTAGCGGCAATTTTGCGTTAGATATTGAGGGTTTAGAAATTATTGCAGCGGTTAACATTTCACCTGCTCAGTTTCAAGCTTTCCCGAATAGCGTTGGTAATATTCACACTAATACCCAATCTATTGTTATCCCAGTCTTGTTAACTAACCTACAAGACCCGAAACTGGCAGAGAACAACCTGTATTTCCAAGCAGTTGTGTTGCCACCTGATGCAGGTTTAGAAGAAGGCCAAGCCTCTGAAGTTGACCACTACATGATTGAACGTGTTATTGCTGGTGATACTGATAGCGGTAGCAAGACAACCAGTGATGGCTCTGGCAGTAAAAACACAAGTTCTGATACTACTACTGATACCACAGATTCTGGTGGTAAAGCTGGTAAGCAATAATCCGCTCACAGAGTTTGAAATTATGGACACGAGCACTGAACCCCATGTCGGTTTAAACCTTGCACTACTCAAACCTTTACAAGGTCGGCGTGTGAGTTTGGTGCGTCGTGCCCCTCAGTATGCAGAATTTATTATTAATTGTGTTCAAAACGCGCAGTTTATTAACTTGTATCGTTTAAGCGAAAATCGGCAGCAAACTGCTGAGCAATTAAGGCAGCGTTTAGCAGAAGAGGAAAGTTTATTACCGCAACAATTACACCGTGTAGAATGGGTTATTTTGCGGCATGAGCAAAACGCGCAAGGTCATTTAAATGTGCGTCCTATTGGCTTAGCAGCCATCGCAGATTATCAGTCTAATCATGGACGCGGAGAGTTTTTAATTGGTATTCCTGAGCCTGCCGAGCAAAGAATGGGCGTGGGTTTAGAAGCCAGTTTATTAGTATTAGATTATGCATTTAATGCGTTAAAGCTGAATAAATTAATTAGCTTTGTGTATAGTCATAACCAAAATTCTCAAGCAAATACCTTGCAACTAGGTTTTACCCAAGAAGGTTTTTTACGTGAGCATATTCATAATGCACATTATGGTTATGTCAGCTTATATCAAAATGGTTTATTAATTACCGAATTTCGTAGCAATCAGCGCTTAAGCCGTTTATCAAGCCGCTTATTAGGCTACGATGTCACCCAAGCCCCTCCCAGTTTTACCCCTGCTTCTAGTGAACAAATTCAGCAGTTTAAGGCTGAGTTGACGCGGTTACAGCGTGGGGAATAATCTGTACTCGCTTTAGTTACCGATTCCCATACAACCCATTTTCATAAATCAACTTCAACACCGGCTGAGGCAATAAATACTGTGGATTCTTGCCTTGTGCTAATAAAGCCCGTACTTGAGTAGAAGAAATCATTAAACCGGGGATGTCTTCCACAATCACCGTGCCGCTAGCTTGCCATGTCAGCGGATTATCTTCGCTCACTTGATGCGCTCGCATAAAAGCTTGCATTTTATGCACGACTGGCAATAGCGCGCCCGGTCTGCGCACCACTAGCAAATGTGCATAATCAATCAATTGCTCCCACTGATGCCATGTGGAGAGATTCATAAAGGCATCCATGCCCATGATTAAATACAGCGGTCGCTCAGCACCCATTTCTTCGCGAATTTCACGCAAGGTATCTACGGTGTAAGAACGGCCTTGGCGGTTTAACTCTCGACCATCGGCGACTAAGCCTTGTACATCTGCGACAGCCGCTTGCACCATTTGCAAACGTAGCTGGCTATCAGCCATAGGTTGGTTTTTATGCGGCGGACTGGCGGCAGGCAACAAGCGCACTTCGGCTAAATCCAATCGTTCATATAATTCCAGTGCTAAGCGCAAATGCCCATGATGA